>CAIYOH010000258.1 GCA_903927745.1 uncultured Mycobacteriaceae bacterium | reverse complement strand
TCTTCGGCCCGCCTAGCTTGGGAAACACCGTCGGGTACCGGCGCCCGGGCCGGCGGCTGACCCCCTGCGCGGCAGACGTTTTTCACTCGCTGTATTCGGGACGTTAACGTCGCAGCCAATGCTGGCGGCACAATTCAGTTTAAAATTCCGAATATCAGTTAATGTCGGCAAAGGATTGGCACGTGATTAATTCCCACGGCGCGGACACGATCCGGACCCTTGTCCGATTTCCAAAGCGGTCTTCCGGCATGCGACCATCAGGCCAGCTCAATCGCGCTATCTGGGCTCGGGAGACCGGGGAAACCGCCGGGGAGCGATCTTCGTCGCGGGTCGAGCAGTCGCTGACGACAGAGTCCGTAAATTACAAATCGGGCAAATTGCGAAAACAAATATTAAACGGCCCGTTAATTCGGAACACCGATGGGTACGCTTTGCTGAACGACTCAGCGCCAACGTCAGGGGAAGAGTCATGAACGCACCTTTGCTCGTCGTTCGAAGCGTAGCGCTCCTGCTGCCGCTAGCGCTCCCGCCAGCCAAGACGAAGCGGACCCGCAAACCCGACACCGGCTTCGACCCGCTGGCATACGCCGCCGGTCATGTGTTGAGCGTCCCAGTGCGCCACCTATACGCGGCGCTGTGGCGGATCGGCCTGATCGACGTCACCGACTAGCAGTCGGAGACCCACCGCAGAAGCACTCACGTGCGCTAACGTCGACCCCGTGGCCCCGACGCGCAACCTCCTCGCAGCCCTGCGCCGTCGCGGTCCGCACCGGATTTTGCGCGGCGACCTGGCGTTCGCCGGGCTGCCGGGCGTCGTCTACACCCCGGAGGCCGGGCTGAATCTGCCGGCCATCGCTTTCGGACACGACTGGCTCACCGGTGCCGCGCGTTACTCGCAACTTCTGGAGCACCTGGCGTCGTGGGGCATCGTCGCCGGCGCACCCGACACCGAGCGCGGCCTGGCCCCCTCAGTGTTGAACTACGCATACGACCTCGGCACGACCCTCGACATCGTGTCGGGGGTTCGTCTCGGGCCAGGCAGGATCAGCGTGCACCCCGCCAAGCTTGGCGTGGCGGGCCACGGATTCGGCGGATCGGCGGCTGTGTTCGCCGCCGCCGGCATGCCTGCGAAGCCCGCGGCGGCCGTGGCTATCTTCCCCACCGTCACCCGCCCCCCCGCCGAGGAGCCGGCCGTCACTCTGCGCGTCCCGGGCCTGATCCTGACCGCACCGGGCGATCCCAAGACGCTGAATTCCAACGCGCTGACGCTGGCGGCGGCCTGGGACGCGGCGACACTGCGCATCGTCAGCAAGGCCGAACCGGGGGGCCTGGTCGAAGGTCGGCGGCTGACGAGGACTCTCGGCTTGGCCGGGTCGGACAGCACGACGCAGCGGTCGGTGCGGGCACTGTTGACCGGTTACCTGCTGTACGCCCTGGGCGGCGACAAGACGTACCGCGCCTTCGCCGATCCGGATATCAAGCTGCCCGGGACCGACGCGAACGATCCCGAGGCGACACCGGTGGCGTTCGAGGAGAAGATTGTCGCGCTGCTGAAGTGACGCGCCAGCGGAGGAGCTCGCCCGGCCGGGCGGCGCATCAGGTGACCATGTCAGTGGCCTGAGGCTACCTCGGCGGTCTGCAACTCGACCACCTCTCGTGAGGGCGCTTGGCGCTCCCACAGCACGGCACCGAGGCATGCAGTCACGACCCATCCAGTGCCGATGACCGTGGTCCAGGTCAGCAGTGCCATCGTCACCCCGATCGGCCCGAAGCCATCCCAGCCGTCGAGCAGCAGGGGAAAGATCAGGCGCGCGGACAACGGTATGGCGATGCCGTCGATGACCACCCCGGCGAATCCCGCGAGCGCTAGATAGGACCACCCACGGCCGCCATGACGGATCAGCAGAACCGGAGTCAGCGACCAGAAGATCCACACCGGCACCTGCGCGAATGCGAACAGCAGAACGCGAACCCCATGTGAATGGTCACCGGAGAACGCGATGCGTTCGCGGCCCACGACCATCGCGAGATACAGCATGAACCAGATTGATCCGCGGAAAACCCGCTGGATCAGCGGAAGCTCGGCGCGCCGCCAGGCCTTGGCGAAGATCGCCGCGATGGTCATCGACATGGGGATGCCCCACAGCAGGAAACCCGCCACACCCAGTAAGGACCACGACGTTTTCACGCCCGCCGCTTCACCGAACGCGAGCCGCACCACATCGCTGCGTGGACGGCGAAGTCCGACTTCCCGGATCCAGATTGTGCCGGGGCTGACATTCTCGGCGAAACCGTGGAGATAGCTGAACCCCAGGATCATCAACGGGAGCACGGTGGTGAACAGCAGGACGGACACCAACAGTCCGAGGGTGGAGCCTTCGATCTCCTTGAACCGCTCGAACGTAGCCATCGCCGGGCGCAACCGGCGGCTTGCTGCCAGCCTTCGGTAGCGCTGTTCGAGCACCTGACGAAAGTTCTCCGCGTCTCCGGCCACTGAATAACTGTAAAACGCAGTGCCGCCATGATCACCCGGCACCGCGCCCCGGCGTGGCAGTCCGCGGTGATCGTGGTAAGAGTCTGTGATGCGCATCGGGATCGCTGTGGATTACGCGGGCGGCTTTCACGAGGCCGCGGACCGGATCGTGGAACTGGAGAAGGCCGGCGTAGAGATCGCGGTGGTGGCCGAGGCGTATTCCTTCGATGCCATCAGCCAGCTCGGCTATCTGGCCGCCAAGACGAGCACCATCGAACTGGCCTCCGGCGTGGTCCCCATCTACATCCGCACGCCGTCGTTGCTGGCCATGACGGCCGCCGGGCTGGACTTCGTGTCCAACGGCCGCTTCCGCCTCGGGATCGGTACCTCCGGCCCCCAGGTGATCGAGGGGTTCCACGGGGTCCCGTTCGACGCCCCGTTGGGCCGCACCCGCGAGGTCGTGGAGATCTGCCGCATGGTGTGGCGCAGGGACCGGCTGCGCTACGACGGCAAGCATTATCAGATTCCCCTGCCACCGGACCGCGGCACGGGCCTCGGAAAACCCCTTGCGCTGATCAATCATCCAGTGCGCGAACGTATTCCGATCACCATCGCGTCGCTGGGTCCCAAGAACGTCGAACTTACCGCCGAGATCGCCGAGGGCTGGCAGCCAGTCTTTTACCATCCCGAAAAGGTTGATTCGGTGTGGGGCGACGCACTGGCCGCCGGGTTCGCCAATCGGGATCCCGCGCTGGGACGGCTGGACATCACGGTGCATGCGGCCCTGGCCATCGGCGACGACGTCGACGACCGGCTCGCGTGGGTCAAGCCGCAGCTCGCCCTCTACATCGGCGGCATGGGCGCTAAGGGCCGCAACTTTTACCACAACCTGGCGACGCGCTACGGGTTCGGTGACGTCGCGGATCGGATCCAGGAGCTGTACCTGTCCGGACGCAAGCAGGAAGCCATCGCCGCGGTGCCTGACGAGTTGGTGCGTGGGATCTCACTGATCGGCCCACGCGGCTATGTCGCCGAGCGCCTGGCCGCCTTCGCCGACTCCGGTGTGACGACGTTGCTGGTAGGCCCTTTGGCCGCTGACGGCCGGGAATCGATGCGCCTCGTCGAGGACGTGCTCCGGCTGCGCCCGGCTTGACGGTGCTACCGCCCTGCCTGCGGGAGCTGGTCGGCGGCGATTTCACATGGTGTTGATCCTTCCTGCACGGCAGGCGCCGGTTCATCGACGGACGGTGCGGCCGCCGGTGGCGGTGCGGCCGCCGCGACCGGTGCAGCGGCGGCAGGCGGTGCAGTCGCGTCGTTCCGCGGCGGCCCGTCACCAGGCAGCGCCTCAGTGAGGGGCGGCGAAGCGGCGGCCGGTCGAGCCTCGGCAGCGGGATCCCCGTCGTCATTCCCGTCGGCCCCAGCCGTGTCGTCGGCAGCGTCCACCTCGTCTGGGCGCCAAGGGGCGTCGAACGGGTCCTCGTCCAGCCCGTCGCCGCCGTCCACCTCGTCGGCCGGTAGGCCGAAGAGATTCCCCATCGTGTCCACGATCCGGCCTGCGAGGTCGGCCAACCCTCCCAGGCCGCCGACACCGCCGGGGCTGGCGGTGCCGGCGGACACCGGACCCGGGGTCGCGTCCGCCGCATCGCCGAGTACGGTTTCCCGGTCCGGCTCCGCCTGCGCGCGAACTGCGCTGGCCGGGGCGGGAGCAGTGGCCGAAGCAGGAGCCAAGACCGGGGCCTCGTCCGGCGCGGCGGGCGGGCGTACCGGAGTCGCTGCGGCAGCGGAGGAGGCCGCCGCGGGGGTTACCCCGGTGGCCCAGGTCGGCGCACCCGGTTCGGCCGGAAGCTCAGATGCCGGCCGCAGGTCGCCAGGAAACTCGAAGGTTGGCACCGGCGCGGCGGCCATCCGGTCAAGGACCATGTCGTAGGACGCCGCCACACCGGCGAGCGTCGAGCGCATCGCCGTGAGCCACTCATTGCGGATCTCCTCGTCGACATACGGGACGATCTCGTGACGCACCACCTCCTCGGCGATCGTCCGGTCGCCAGCGCCCGTCGTCACCGCGGCCGCCGCGGCCAACCACACGCCGCTCCGGGGCCGCGCGCGCTCGTTGACGGAGATGGTGACCGCCACCTTCGAGTCGACGAGCGACCACAGGTTGTCCCGCAGCGATTCGCACCCCTGGGCTGCCGCCCCGACTTCGGTGGCCACCGTAGCGCCGGCGTCGCAGTGCCGTGTCAGAAACCCGACGGCGGCGTCCCCGCCCCGCCCTGTCCACGCCGCGGCCAACGACGCAACCTGGGCCTGCTGCATTCGCCATGCGTCGGTGAGCGCCGACGCCGCGGCCCGCAGTCGCCCGTAGTCACGGTCGAGCGCGCGGAGGTCCAGACCGTCCTCATCCGCGTACCGGTCGAGGACCTGTGAGGGGCGCGAGGTGAGGTCGGGGTGGGTGTACCCCAGCGCCTGGCATGCCCGCACGTAGCTCTGGGTGTCCGCGACGGCTGGCCGGCCCTCGGCGAGCCGCTCGGCGACATTCAATCGGTCGGCCACGATCAGGCGATCCGCGCCGCGGCAGACAGTTCCGCATCGGCGTAGCCGTCGGCGCCCGCCCGTAGCGCGACCGCGATCCCGGTGCAGGCCCGGGACCACCGCGACGCCTGGACCGTCAGTCGCTCCAACGCTGCGTGCAGTGCGGCGCCACGCGCAGTGTGGGCGATGCCGGCGTTGGACCCGCCGAACTCCAGCCGCATCAGGTGTTCACCGGCCGCCCGGTCGATCATGTCGGCGGCGGCGTCGAACCGGCTGGCGAGGAGGTACGTCGCCGAGACGTCGACCGCGGTTGTTGCGGACCGGATACCTCTGTCAAATCTCATACCTGATCCGACGCTGGTGACCGCATTACGGTTCCTGTGAACGATCAGCCGGTGGCGCTGACCGCGTCGGCGACTCGCGCCGCGATTTCCTGCGCGAGGTCCACATCCGGCGCCTCCACCATGACCCGGATCATCGGTTCGGTTCCTGAGGCGCGCAACAGGATTCGACCGGTATCACCCAGTTCGGCCTCGGCGTCGGCGACCGCGGTCCGCACCGAGGGCGCCGCCGCCGCGGTGGCCTTGTCGGCGACGGTGACGTTGATCAGTACCTGGGGCAGCGTGTGCATCACCGCGGCGAGGTCGGCCAGCGGCAAGCCAGTCTGCGCCATCCGCGTCATCAACCGCAGCCCGGTGACGATTCCGTCGCCGGTGGAGCCCAGCGCGGGCATCACGATGTGTCCCGATTGCTCGCCGCCGAGACTGAAGTCTCCGGCGCGGAGTTCCTCGAGAACGTAACGGTCACCGACTGCGGTGGTGCGCACGTTGATGCCGGCGGAGCGCATCGCAAGGTGCAGCCCGAGGTTACTCATCACCGTGGTCACCAACGTGTCGGCCACCAGTTCGCCGGCGTCCCGCATCGCGAGCGCGAGCACGACCATGATCGCGTCGCCGTCGACCACCTTCCCGCCGGCATCGATGGCCAGGCACCGGTCGGCGTCGCCGTCGTGCGCCAACCCCAGGTCGGCACGATGCGCGATGACGGCGGCCCTCAGCTCGTCGAGGTGTGTCGAGCCGCAGTCCTCGTTGATGTTGAGCCCGTTGGGATCGGCGTTGATGGCGATGACGCGCGCACCGGCGGCGCGGTAGGCGCGCGGCCCGACAGACGAGGCCGCGCCATGTGCGCAGTCGACGACCACGGTGAGGCCGTCGAGCCGCAGGGCGCCAACCTTGCCGACATGGCGCAAATAGCGGTCGGCGGCATCGTCGGCGTCGACGACCCGGCCAACCCCGGCGCCGACCGGGCGCTCCCCGTAGTCGGCGGAGGCAGCGAGTACCAGATTCTCGATCTGCTCCTCGGTGCCGTCGTCGAGTTTGCGCCCGCCCGGGCCAAAGATCTTGATGCCGTTGTCGGGCATTGGGTTGTGCGACGCCGAGATCATCACCCCGAAGTCGGCGTCGTAGGCGCCGGTCAGGTAGGCCACCGCGGGGGTCGGCAGCACACCCACCCGCAGTGCGTCGACGCCCTGGCTGGTGAGGCCCGCGATCACCGCGGCCTCCAGCATCTCGCCACTGGCCCGCGGGTCGCGGCCGACCACCGCAACCCGGCGGCCCGGCCCACCGGAAGTGGCCAGCCGCCGCGCTGCCGCGGCGCCCAGCGCCAGCGCCAGTTCCGCGGTCAGCTCGCAATTGGCCACGCCGCGGACACCGTCGGTGCCGAACAGTCGACCCATGCGGTCAGCGCTTGCTGTACTGCGGTGCCTTGCGCGCCTTCTTCAGTCCGTACTTCTTGCGCTCGATGGCGCGCGGGTCGCGGGTGAGGAAACCGGCTTTCTTCAGCGCGGGCCGGTCGTCGGGAGCCACCACGATCAGCGCACGGGCGATACCCAGGCGCAGCGCGCCGGCCTGACCCGACGGGCCACCGCCGTGGAGGTGGGCATAGATGTCGAAGCTCTCGACCCGATCCACCGTGACCAGCGGAGCCTTGATGAGTTGCTGGTGCACCTTGTTGGGGAAGTAGCTTTCCAGGCTGCGGCCGTTGAGATGGAATTTGCCGGTGCCGGGCACCAGACGCACCCGGACCACGGCCTCCTTGCGGCGGCCGACGGTCTGGATGGGGCGCTCGAACACGAACTCCGCGCTGGGCCGAGCCGGTGCGGCCGAGGTTTCGGGGGTCTCAATGACCGTTTCGGAGACCGTCGCTGCTGGCGACTCCGTGACCGTCTCTGTGACCGTCTCTGTGATGGTCTCTGTGATGGTCTCTGAGGACTCGGCGATGTCGGTCATTGGGCCACCTGCTTGATCTCGAAGGGAACAGGCTGCTGTGCCGCGTGGGGATGGGCCGGGCCCGCGTAGACGTGAAGCTTTTTCTGGATCTGCCGGCTCAGTTTGTTCTTGGGCAGCATGCCAACAATTGCCTTCTCGACAACCCTATCGGAGTGCTTCTCCATCAGCTCGCCGATCGAGCGCTTGTGCAGGCCGCCGGGGAAACCCGAATGGCGGTAAGCCATCTTGTCGCGCAGTTTCTGGCCACTGACGGCGACCTTGTCGGCATTGATGACGATGACGAAGTCACCGCCGTCGCAATTGGGGGCGAACGTGGGCTTGTGCTTACCGCGCAGCAGGGTGGCCGCTGCAACGGCAAGGCGGCCAAGCACCACGTCCGTGGCGTCGATGACGTACCACGATCTCGTGGTGTCACCCGCCTTGGGAGCATAGGTGGGCACAGCGCTTACCTTCTTCTCATGGGTGGATCCCGGGTCGAGCCGGGTGCCGGTCGGGCGTGCGTGGCGGGGCTGGTCTCGGCGACCGACAGTGACCCGAGGCCCCTGCGTACCCGCACGCCAGTAGAACACCTTACCGATCGGCGTACCCGCAGGTCAAAATCGCTGTGTGGTCCCGGCGGCTCTCCTCCGCCGGGACCACACAGAGCTCAGGGGGGCGGCAGCCGCCGCACCGCCTAGTTCGGGGGCGCTAACGGCCCCACACCCCGGCCGCGCGGCGGTCGGCTTCCGCCACGTCCTCCGCGCCGTCGCGCACCGCATTTCCCAGGTCGAGCAGCATCTGGTTGAGCGCAGTCGCCGCCTGGTGCCACCTGGCCTGTTCGGCCTGGTAGGCGGCCGCCGCTTCGCGGGTCCACACCTGTTGCAGCGGGGCGATCTGCGCTCTCAGGTCGTTCAGCGCGGCGTTGAAACGCCCCGACGTGGCGTGGATCTCCTGGCGTACCGAGAATTCGATCTCGCCGAAGTTATACGACAGCACCGGCTCCACGGCTGATCCCTTCCATCACAGGTTTCCACCGGCCGCGGCGACATGCCGGGCATGGTTCCAACCAGCTTCGCGCAGCGCGACCTCGTTGGTCCGAATGGTGTCGGCGATCGCGTGCAGCACGTGGTAGAGCCGCAGCGATTCGGCGTTCCAGCGGTCCACCACATCCTTGAACCGCGCGGCTGCGGGCCCGCCCCACACCGACGGCGGCACGCCGCTCATGCGGCCGATAAATGACTGCAGCATCGCGCGGATCTCGTCGTTGCGGATATCCGTCGTGTTCGCGACCGAGCGCATCAGATCGACGTCGGCGCTCAGGATGTTCGGTGTCGTCATACCTCATCCGACCGCGGTGGCCGCCGTTCGGTTCCATCATGTTCCGATGGCCCGGGCCGACCGCACCGCCTGCTCGCAAGCGTCGCGGACGTCATTCTCGGCGCCGGGGCGGCTCTGGCATCCGATGCTGATCCGGACCGGACCGTCGACGAAGACCGTCCAGCGCACGTGGTGGCCGGGCCGCACCTCGCGATACGTCACCGCGGACCGTCCGGCGGTGGATCCGGCTGGATTGAAGTCGACGAAGACGCCGGAGACCTCGGCCGCGATCGCGCGCGTGAGACGTTCGGCAGTCCCGCTTAGCGTCTCGCCGGGCGCGGGCGACTGCGTGACGTGCAGCGCGACCTCGGCGTCCGACGGCGACGTCGCCTGCACCCGCGCCGAACCGGGCCCCGCGACCACCCGCTGCGTGGCCCAGCCCGCTGGCACCGTCACCGCGACCCGGCCTTCCACGAGGAACGCCGCGGGCGTTGCCGCAGGGGTTGCCGCGGGGGTTGCCGCAGGGAACGTCGCCGGCACCGCGCGCGGCCGATCTCGGGTAGCCGGGACCGACACGGCCAGCGGAAGAACGGTCACAGCCGAGGCGCAGAGCGCAAGGGCGCACAGCCTGCGTGCGCGTGCCCGGGCAGCCCCCGGAGGACACCCGGGCGGATAAGTCGGCTCGGGTGGCTCACCGGCGGCCGGGCGGGCCAGCCGGGTGAGCCCGACGTCACCCACCTCAACGACCGTCGATCCGCTGTCGCGCGCCGCGTCCGCAATCAACGCCGCGAGGTGCGCCGCTCCGGCGACCGTGCTCGGCGTATCGATCACCACCGACGACGACGTACGCGGCTTCAGGCCGGCAATCGCGCGCGCAACACGCGCGGCCACCAGGCGCGGCTCGGCCATGCGCGGCACTGCCACCATCTCCGCTCCGACGACAACCACCATCCGCTCGGCGATCTCTACCACCAGGGTCGGGGCGGTCGCGGTCGCACCCCGGTTGCCCGGCTGCCTCAGCAGCCACGACCGTGGCCGCGTCAGCACCTCAGCGCCCGATGTGACAGCAGCTGTGGTAACCGCGGCCGTCACCACGGCGACGCGCGACGACGGCCACCATGACGGGTGCACGACGACGACGGCGTGTGCACCGGACACGCAGGGCAGCGACCGCAGAGCGGCGCACCACAACGACCCGACGGCGACTGGGCGCCCGCGCACCAGCGCCACCTGGTCGTCGATCGCACTCAGGGCGGCGGTGGTCACCTCGTCGCCGACCGACCCATCTGCTTCGCAACACAATTGCCGGATCGTCGCGGGGCCGGCTTCGACGATCGCGCGGTGGCGGCTCACGGCGGGCTCCATCCCACCTGGACGAGCTGATCGTCGACGCCACGGGCGATCAGCACGCCACGGCCGGCCGGCAACACCGCGGGACGAGTCGAGCCGAATGGTGCGGCCTCGCCGGGGCGCCCGCTCATGATCAGCGCCATGCAGCCGAGGTCACGCAACCCCGCCAGCAGTGGCTCGAAGAACGCACGATCGGCTCCGCCGCTGCGCCGCGTCACAATCAGGTGCAGGCCCACCTCCCGAGCGTGCGGGAGGAATTCGAGTAAACCCAACAGAGGGTTGCCGGCGGGCAGCGCCACCAGGTCGTAGTCGTCGACCACAACGTACATCTCCGGCCCGGACCACCATGACCTCGACCGCAGCTGTTTCTGGGAGGCGTCGGGCGGGGCCATTCGCCGCCGCAGGAGGTCAATTAGTCTCGGCAGCAACATGTCTAGCGCGGGCGGGGATGGCGCGTAGCCGCCCAGAGGGTGCGACTCGCTGGCGCCGAGCAGGGAGCGCCGATAGTCGACGATCAGCAGTTGGGCGTGGGCGGCCGTGGTCGTCCGGACGATCTCGCGGCACAGGGTCCGCAGGGTTGCGCTCTTCCCGCACCCGGTGTCTCCGAGGATCACCAGGTGCGAGTGGCGCGCGAAATCAACCTCGACTGCGCCCAATCGACGTTCCTCGACGCCCAGCAGGATCCCCGCGCCCGGTTGGCCACCGGCCCGCTCACCGCTGGCCCGCGCGACGACGTCGTCGTGGTCGATGCGCGCGGGCAGCAGCAGGATCGGTGGGGCGGAGCGGTCACCGGGTGGAACATCCGCGAGCGGGGTGGCGATCAACATGTGTTGCCCGTCGACGGACAGGCCACGGCCGGGTCGGTCGCGGGGGACGTCCGCCGCGCGCCTGCGGTCGATCTCGGAGTCGGCGGGATCACCCAGCCTTAACTCGATTCGTGTGGCGATCTGGTCTTTGAGCGACGGTCGGATATCGGCCCAGCGCGACGCGGACACCACGACATGAACACCGAACGACAGACCCTGAGCGGCAATGGCTGTCACCGGCGCCTCGAGGTCGGAGAATTCCTGCCGGAGGCCAGCCCAACCGTCGATGATGAGGAACAACTCGCCGAAGATATCCACGCCGGACCCGCCCGTCGTCCCTTCGTCGAATCCGGCTTCCCGGCTCCGCACGACTCCCTCGCACTCGGCCACGATGCGGGCCACCAGGCGCGGTTCGGTGCGTCCGGCGACGGCACCGACGTGCGGCCATGCCCGCAGCGACGTCAGCGACCCACCACCGAAGTCCAGGCAATAGAACTGCACCTTCCCGGGATCGTGCGTGGCGGCCAGCGCCGTGATCAGGGTCCGCAACGCCGTCGACTTGCCCGACCGGGGAGCACCCACGACCGCCACATTTCCTGCTGCGCCGCATAACTCGACGATCAACGGGTTGAGGCGCTGCTCCCGGGGACGGTCGACGACGCCGATGGGAACCGTGAGTCGGCCGGGCCTCACCCCCCGGTCGGCCAGCAGGTCCCGCAGGGCGGGTGCGGCTCCGAGCGGCGGCAACCAAACTTGGTGTGCCGGTGGACCGAGTCCGCTCAGCCTGCCGACGACAGTGTCCAGCACGCTGCCCGACGGCCCCAGGTCTACGGCGGTGATGATCTCGCCGGAGGCCCGGGTATCGAAGGGCCGCACCGCGGGCGCATCTGCAGGGCGGGGCGCCGTCCGTCCAGGGAGCGGCCCGGAAACGAAGGCCGCCTGAAAGGCGAGCAGCTCACCGCCCCCCATCCGCAGGAATCCGGCCCCCGGTGTGTTCGGCAGTTCATACGCGTCGAGCGTCCCCAGGACGGCGCGAGAGTCGCCCGCCGACAGGGTCTTCAGGCAGATCCGATAGGACAGGTGGGCATCAAGCCCTCGCAGCTTGCCCTCGTCGAGCCGCTGACTCGCCAGCAGTAGATGCATGCCCAGCGAGCGCCCCAGCCGGCCGATCGCGACCAACGTGTCGGCGAAGTCGGGATGCTGACTGAGTAGTTCGGAGAACTCGTCGACCACGATGAACAGGCTCGGAAGTGCCGGTTGTCGCGGGTCGGCACGGCGGGCCCGCCGATACGCCCCGACGGTCGCGCAGCGCGCGGAACGCAGCAGCCGCTGGCGGCGATCCGTCTCTCCGGCCAGCGCGTCGCGCATCCTGGCGACCAGTGGCGCGTCATCGGACAGGTTGGTGATGACGGCAGCCACGTGGGGAGCGGCGGCTAGATCGAGAAACGTGGCGCCGCCTTTGAAGTCGATGAGGAGCATATTGAGGACCTCCGGCGAGTTGCGCGCCATCATGCCCAGGGCGATGGTGCGCAGCAACTCGGACTTACCCGACCCGGTGGCTCCGATGCACATGCCGTGCGGACCCATACCGTTGTCGGCGGGCTCCTTGATGTCGATATCGAGCGACGCCCCGTCGGCCGTGGTTCCGATGGGCACCCGCAGCTGTTCGCGCTCGTGCCGACGCCACATCGCGACCGGCTCGTAGGAGGCCGTGTCGCCGAGCCCGACTAACCGGGGCCAGCCGTCGGCGCCGTCCACACCGGACGCCGCCGCAGCCCGGTACCCGGCCAGCCGTCGGGCACAGACCAGGGTGTCTACGGGATCCAGCCGGTCGGGACACGCCAGCTCGTGAGCCCGGCCGCCTGTGAAGATCGTCAGCGGTACACCGACGCGGCCCGGGCGAATCTCGAGAATTGTTGCCCCTTCGAACCTGCCGACGGTTTCGCCGAGGTCGGCGATGATCACCCCGCACGGACGTGGGGCGTCGGCCAGTGCGCGCCGCGCCTCCGCAGAGCCCGTGTACACCATGCGCGCCGACCCCGCCGCGTCGACGGAGACCGGGTGCTGATTGTGCGGCAGCCACTTCAGCCAGTCCCACTGCGCACGGTTGCACTCGGCGATGACCCCGGAGACAGCCATCAGATCCGGAGGGTGCAGCACCGCCAGCTGGCAGATCATGGCCCGCGCGAGTCCACGCGCGGCGGCCGGGTCTCCGTCGATGATCACGGTCGCGGGTGCACGGACGTCGATCGTCATCGGCCCCGCGATCGTCGCGTGCGTCGCGATGAAGCGCCGCAGGGCACCAACGGTCACCGGGTCCGCAGGATGCGGGATGTCGGGTGCGACCAGTCGCGTTGTGAGCGGAAGCGTCTCGATGCCCACCCGAACCCGGTATGCGTCGGGGTGGTCCGCCCTCCGCTCCCACATCCGCGGACCGCCGATCAACGTCCACAAGGTATCGGGGGCAGGATGTGTCCGATTCAGTGAGGAGCATTGCACCGCAGCCGTTTCCGTCACCATCTCGCGCAGCCGGCCCAGGTAGTCGAGATAGTCGGCGCGGTCGTCGGCGATACCCCTCTGCCGGCCGCCCCGCCCGGTTACCCCCGCCACGACCACCGAGGCCAGGGTCATCACCGGGAAGGTCAGGAACATGGGGTTGTGCGTGACAGCCGAGCCCGACGCGAAGGCCACAGCCATGAAGCCGACGCCCGCCAGCGAGATGACGACCGGCAGCACACGCGTCAGCAGCCGGGGTGCCGGAGCCTGCACTTGGGGCGGCGCGTCGATGGTGACGTCCGAGGTGGCGACCGGCACGGGCCGGCGCGAAGCGAACACACGTGCGTCAGTCATCTCATCCCTCGTAGCTGTGTGGCGACGGTAGGTCTCGGTGCACACCGCCGCAAGTCACCTGTGGACACCCGAACACCAGGGAATCGAAACCCGGCTAGCGTCACTGCGATCCAACCGAAGGGAGCCCGGTGGCAGTGCCAGATCCGGGACTGAGCCGCGTGTCCGTGCACACCGACACCGCCGTCGTTGACCTGACCCTGCCCTCACGCATCCCGATCGCGGTGCTCATCCCGTCGATCGTCGACATCCTGGATAGCGAGGGGGGCGAGGGCGGCCCCGATTACAGCGAAGCATGGCGCTACGAGCTCAGCCTCCCTGGCGTCGCGGCCCTATCGGGATCGACAACGCTGGCGGACAACGCGATCCGCGATGGGACTGTGCTGGTACTCGCCCGGGACTCCGCTCCACTCGGGCCTCCGCGTTATGACGACGCGGCACACGTCGTGTCCGCGACGCTCGTCGCGACGGCCCGGCCATGGGGCCGTCGCGCGACCCGGCTCACCGGCGCGATCGCGGCGAGCAGCCTGACCGGTACCGGCGGGCTGGCTCTCCTGCGGAATTCGCTGACCCACAATCAGGCGGGCGCCGCCGCAATAGCCGCGTGCGCCGGCCTGGCTGCGTGGCTGTTGGCGGTGTCTGCACACCGGGCGTGGGGCGATCCGATCGCTGCGTTGACGCTGAGCCTGATCTCCGCGTCCTTTGCGGCGGTAGCCGGTTTTCTCGCCGTGCCGGGTCGGCCCGGGACTGCCCACGCGCTGCTCGCGGCGGCGGCGGCGGCGGCCACTGCAGTCCTGGCGATGAAGGCCGCGAGCTGCGGTGCGGTCACGCTGACCGCGATCGCGTGCACCGGGGCCGTCATCGGGGTGGCCGCTTTGGCGGGTGTGCTCACCTCGGCTCCCCTGCACACACTCGGTTCGGTCTCCACCGTGGTGTCCCTCGGCCTGCTGGGAGTGGCCGCGCGGGTGTCGATCATCTTCGCGGGGCTATCGCCCGCACCGGATCCCGACGAGACCGGGGTGGCCGGTGTGCCCGCCAAGGCGATCCACGCCGACCAGTTGCTGACCAGCCTGCTCTGGGCCTTCGCATCGACCGCCGCCGTGGGTGCCGTCGTCACCGTGTTCGCCGGTGCACCGCGGTTGTGTTGCATCGGGTTCGGTTCCCTGACCGGCGCGCTGCTGCTGCTGCGATCCCGCGGCAACGACGTCAAGCGAACACTGGTGTTTGTCATCACCGGGATGACAGTCGCCGTAACAACATTCGGGGTTTCCGCTGTGCGGGTTCCGGAAGACGGACAGTGGGTCGCCGCCGGGTCGGCAGTCCTGGCCGGCGCGGCGATGTGCCTGGGGTTCATCGTCCCCGCACGGTCGCCGTCCCCGGTCGTCCGCAGAGGTGTCGCACTACTCGAGGCTTCGGCGCTGGTCGCAATGGTGCCGCTGACGTGCTGGATCTGCGGCCTGTACGGTGCCGTTCGCGGATTGGTCCTCGGGTGAGGGTGATGCGTTCGGCGAGCCTGGTGGCGGTCGCGGCGTTCATCGTCACCCCTGAGCTGGGGACGGCGGCCGCGCACGCGGTGTCGCCGCCGAAGATCGAGGACACATGGTTGCCCCGGCCGGCGTTGCCGGCGCCGCCGTGGCCGACCATGCAGCGCGACGCGTGCACCCCGATCTCCGCCGACTCCGATCCGGGACGACCGCAGCCGCCGTCGGTGATCGACCTGTCTCGGCTCTGGCAGTTCACCCGCGGCGCCGGGCAACGGGTCGCGGTGATCGACACCGGCGTCTCGCGGCATCCTCGGCTACCCGACATGGTCCCCGGGGGCGACTACGTCTCCACCGGCGACGGCACCCAGGATTGCGATGCGCACGGCACCCTGGTGGCCGCCATCATCGCCGCCTCCGCGGACCCGCGCCCAGGCGGTTTCAGCGGGGTGGCGCCCGAGGCGACCGTGATCAGCATCCGACAGTCCAGTGGGAAATTCGGCCCGTCCCGCGACCGATCGCGGTCCGGGGTCGGGGACGTCGAGACCATGGCGAAGGCTGTCCGGACCGCCGCCGATCTCGGCGCGTCCGTCATCAACATCTCGTCGGTGGCCTGCGTTCCAGCCACGGAGGCCCTAGACGATCGCGCGCTGGGCGCAGCGCTTGCCTACGCCGTGGACGTCAAGAACGCCGTCGTGGTGGCCCCGGCCGGCAACATGTCAGGCAACACCGCCGGCGACACCGCCGGCGCCGCGCAGTGCCCTCCCCAGCGGCGGGACGCGACCTGGGACACCGCCACCGTCGCGGTCAGCCCCGACTGGTACGCGGACTACGTGCTGACCGTCGGTTCGGTGAATGCCGACGGGGAGCCGTCGGCATTCACGCTACCCGGCCCCTGGGTGGATGTCGCCGCCCCCGGCGAGGGGGTGACGGCTCTCGGTGTGCGGTCCGCGTCCGGCACAAGCTACGCCGCTCCCGTCGTCAGCGGTCTCGCTGTGCTGATCCGCGCGCGGTTCCCGGCGTTGACCGCGCGCCAAGTGGTGCGGCGCATCGAATCCACCGCGCATCACCCGCCGGGCGGGCGGAATCCTCTGGTGGGTGAGGGCAGTATCGATGCGCTGGCTGCG
>CAIYOH010000257.1 GCA_903927745.1 uncultured Mycobacteriaceae bacterium | reverse complement strand
GCCGACGCCCACGACACCGGCGCCACCCGCCCCGCCGTGGCCCCCCATGCCGTCCAACCGGCCACCGGCACCGCCGGCACCACCCCTGCCGCCGGCCCCACCGCCGCCGCCTACCCCGCCGTTACCAATCAACCCCGCCGAACCCCCCGCCCCACCAGTAACCCCGACTGCCGTACTGGTCCCGCCGGAGCCCCCGTTGCCCACCAACCAGCCACCTGACTGCCCGGCCGTGCCCACGCCCTCGGCGTTGGTGTAGCCGTTGGCGCCGTTGCCGATCAACGGGCGTCCCGTAGCAGCCACCGACAACCCGTTAACCTGCGCCGTCGCCTGGTCGACGCCCCAGCCCAACGCCCCGACACTGGACGTCTCGGCGGCCGCATACGCTCCCGCGCTCGCCGTCAGACTCGCCACGAACCGCTCATGCAATGCCGTCGCCTGGGCCAACGCACCGTGATATTCCTGCGTGTACGCCCCGAACAACGCCGCGATCGCCGTCGACACCTCATCGGCGGCCGCCGGCACCACCCGCTGCGCCGACACCACCGACTGCGCGGCCGCACTCAGCTCCGACCCGATACCCGCCAACTCCCGGGCAGCCGTCTCCACCACATCGGGGGCCACAAACACAACGGACATCAACCGACTCCTGCCACAGGGCCGCATTGCGCATGAAGTTGGGGCTTCCGCGGCGGATCTGAGCTGAAATCTATTGATGCACAGAGCTATCCGCTAGACACTGTGGCACGAAATTCTCGCCTTATTAAGCCAGGCGCAAGACACGTCCACCCAGAATTAAGACACGCCCGACCCGACACACCAGGCCGACGAACTCATGCCGAACCACCCCGGGGAGCGGATATCCACTGAGCGCGGCAACTCTGAAATCCACGGATCTTGCATGGACCCCGCCAATCCGCCCGGCGCGACGTCGCAGACAGTTATGTGTCGCGGCGAAATCCCGTGACCTCAACAAGGAACTTGCCGGTGTAGCTCTGCGGTACCGCGGCGACACTTTCCGGAGTGCCCTCGGCGACCACCGTTCCGCCCTGCGAGCCGCCCTCCGGGCCCATGTCGACAATCCAGTCCGACGTTTTGATGACGTCGAGGTTGTGTTCAATGACGATCACGGTGTTGCCCTTGTCGACCAGGCCATTGATCACGGTCAGCAATTTACGGATGTCGTCGAAATGCAGCCCGGTGGTGGGTTCGTCGAGAATGTAGATGGTCCGCCCGGTGGAACGCTTCTGCAATTCGGCGGCCAGTTTCACCCGCTGCGCCTCGCCGCCGGACAGCGTCGGCGCGGGCTGGCCCAGACGGACGTAGCCCAGGCCGACGTCGACCAGTGTGCGCAGGTAGCGGTGGATGCTGGTGATCGGCTCGAAGAACTCCGCCGCCTCCTCGATCGACATGTCGAGCACTTCCGAGATGGTCTTCCCTTTGTAGTGCACCTCGAGGGTCTCCCGGTTGTAGCGGCCGCCCTGACACACCTCGCACGGCACGTACACATCGGGCAGGAAGTTCATCTCGATCTTGATGGTGCCGTCTCCGGTGCACGCCTCGCAGCGCCCGCCCTTGACGTTGAACGAGAACCGGCCGGGTTGGTAGCCACGGACTTTCGCCTCGGTGGTCGCCGCAAACAAGGTGCGGATCTTGTCGAACACCCCGGTGTAGGTAGCCGGGTTGGAGCGCGGGGTGCGGCCGATCGGCGACTGATCGACACGCACCAGCTTGTCCAGGTGATCGAGCCCGGTGACGCGCGTGTGCCGGCCCGGGACCTGCCGGGCGCCGTTGAGCCGGTTGGCCAACACCGCGGCCAGGATGTCGTTGACCAGGGTCGACTTCCCCGAGCCCGAGACACCCGTCACCGCGGTGAGCACGCCGAGCGGGAACGACACGTCGATACCGCGCAGATTGTGCTCGCGGGCACCCACGACCGTCAGCCGACGACGGCGGTCGACGGGACGTCGGACGGCGGGAATCTCGATGCGTTCCCGGCCCGCGAGATAAGCGCCCGTGATCGAGGCCTTGTTGGCCAGCAACTCTTTGTAGGTTCCGCTATGCACGATCTCGCCGCCGTGCTCGCCGGCCCGCGGGCCGATATCCACAATCCAGTCGGCATGCGCGATGGTGTCTTCATCATGCTCGACGACGATCAGGGTGTTGCCCAAATCCCTCAGCCGGGTGAGGGTTTCGATCAGACGACGGTTGTCGCGCTGGTGCAGCCCGATCGACGGCTCGTCCAGCACATAGAGAACACCCGCCAGGCCGGAGCCGATCTGGGTGGCCAGCCGGATACGTTGCGCCTCGCCACCGGACAGGGTGGCCGCGGCGCGCGACAGAGACAGGTAGTCGAGGCCGACGTCGAGCAGGAACCCCAGCCTCGACTGGATCTCCTTGAGGACCTGCCCGGCGATCGCCTGCTCGCGGGCGCCGAGGGTGAGCGCATTGAGAAAACCCGCGCAGTCCGAGATGGACAGCTCGCAGACTTCGGCGATGGACTTGCCGCCCTGCTCCCCCCCGAACTCCCCCGCCAGCGTCACCGCCAAGATCTCGGGCTTGAGCCGGGTGCCCTCGCAGACCGGGCAGGGCACGTCGCGCATGAAGCCCTCGTAGCGCTCCTTCATCTGCTCGGAGTCGGTCTGGGCCATCTTGCGTTCCAGGAACGCCAGCACACCCTCGAATTCGGCGTAGTACGAACGGGTTCGGCCGTAGCGGTTGCGGTAGCGCACGTGCACCCGGTGGTCGGATCCCTCGAGGATCGCCTTGCGCGCCTTGGCCGGCAGCTTGCGCCAGGGCGTGTCGACGTCGAAGCCCATCTCGTCGCCGAGCCCGGCCATCATCCGGGTGAAGTACTCCGAGGTGGTGCCGGTCGACCAGGGCGCCACCGCTCCCTCGGCGAGCGTGCAGTCCGGGTCGGGCACCACCAGTTCGGGATCAACCTCCTTGCGGATCCCCAGGCCGCTGCACTCGGCGCACGCGCCGTAGGGTGAATTGAAGGAGAACGATCGCGGCTCCAGATCGTCGACCGCCAACGCGTGCCCGTTGGGGCAGGCCAGCTTCTCGGAGAACCGCTGTTCGCGAGGATGATCCGGCTCGTCCTCCCCGCGCTCGGGAAACTCCAGAACCACGATGCCGTCGGCGAGCCCCAGCGCGGTCTCCACCGAATCGGTGAGCCTTTGCTTGGCCGAGGCCTTGACGGTGAGGCGGTCCACCACCACCTCGATGTCGTGCTTCTCCTGCTTCTTCAACGTGGGCGGTTCGGTCAGCGGATGCACGACGCCGTCGACCCGCACCCGGCTGTACCCCTGGGCGTTGAGCTTCTCGAAGAGGTCGGCGAACTCGCCCTTGCGGGTGCG
>CAIYOH010000256.1 GCA_903927745.1 uncultured Mycobacteriaceae bacterium | reverse complement strand
CTCCGGTGTGATCTCTTCGCCGAGCGCCGCCGACAGCGACGGATACATTTGTATAGACGGCCATTCTCCGTCTACGTCATAGACAGTGCCGTCGGGCAACGGCACTTGTCTGGTGCCGATCGCATCGTCGGCGACCTGCTGAATAAGTTCGCGAGTCATGGTGGCCGAATCGTCATAATTCGCGTAGCTCTGGTAGGTCTCGAGCATGGAGAATTCCGGAGAATGGGTCAAATCGGCGCCCTCGTTGCGGAAGACCCGATTTAGCTCGAAGACCTTGTCGAAGCCGCCGACGACACACCGCTTCAGGAACAACTCCGGAGCGATCCGCAGGTATAAATCGATGTCCAGGGCATTGGAATGTGTGACGAACGGCCGGGCCGCCGCGCCACCGGCCAGCGTCTGCAACATGGGAGTTTCCACTTCGAGAAACCCGCGCCGATCCAGCGCGTTGCGGATGGCGCGGATAACAGCGATTCTCTGCCGGGCCACCTCCCGAGCCTCCGGACGCACGATCAGGTCGACATAACGCTGGCGCACCCGGGCTTCTTCGCTCATCTCCTTGTGTGCAACGGGCAGCGGTCGCAACGACTTCGACGCCATCTGCCAGGAGTCGGCGAGAACGGACAGTTCCCCCCGCCGAGAACTGATCACCGTGCCGTGCACAGACACGATGTCGCCGAGGTCGACGTCGGACTTCCACGCCTCCAACGCGTCGGCCCCGACAGCGTCGCGGCTGATCATCACCTGCAGGCTGCTGCCGTCGCCCTCTTGGAGGGTCGCGAAGCACAACTTTCCGGAATTGCGGGCGAATATCACCCGGCCCGCGACCCCGACGAGATCGTCGGTCGCGGTGTCGACGGGCAGGTCAGGGTGCGCGGCGCGAACCTGCGCCAATGTGTGGGTGCGCTCGGCTGCGACCGGGTATGGCTCACGGCCCTCCGCCAGCAGGCGAGCGCGCTTGTCCCGGCGGATCTGGAACTGCTCGGGAAGGTCTGCTGCTGCATCCTCACTGGTGGCGGTCACGACGTGCCAGCTTAAATGACGAGCTCCACGTGGCTCAGTGTGCGGTCTTCAGCCGGCCACGCTGGTCGTCTCTGTTGCGCTCGAAGACGAGCCGCAGGCCTTGCATGGTGAGGTGCGGGTCGTGGTGGGCGACGGTGCGCAATTCGGACAACAGCAGGGGCGCGGTGTGTCCCGTGGCCACGATCGCCACCTGATCGCTGCCGGCGAAGCCCTCCACGTCCTCTCGGATCCGCGTGATCAAGCCGTCGACCAGCCCGGCGAATCCGAACACGGCACCGGACTGCATGCATTCCACGGTGTTCTTGCCGACCACTGAACGAGGCCGCGTCATCTCGACCCGCCGCAGCCCTGCGGAACGGGCCGCGGCGGCGTCCGACGACACCTGCACCCCGGGAGCGATCGCGCCGCCGAGGAACTCGCCCTTGGCCGACACCACGTCGACGCAGATGGAGGACCCGAAGTCGACGACGATGGTGGCGGTGCCGAACGTGTGGAAGGCGGCCAGGCAGTTGACGATCCGGTCGGCCCCCACCTCCTTGGGGTTGTCAACCAGCAGCGGAATGCCGGTGCGCACGCCCGGCTCGATCAGCACGTGCGGCACCGTCGGCCAGTACTGGTCAAGCATGACCCGCAACTCGTGCAGCACCGACGGCACGGTGGACAGCGCGGCCAGGCCGGTGAGCCGCTCGGAGTCCTCCCCGATCAGACCGTCGATGGTGAGGGCGAGTTCGTCCGCGGTGACCTCGGATTCGGTGCGAATCCGCCACTGCTGCGCCACCTTCGCGTGCTCTTTGGATCCGGAGAGCAGTCCGACTCCCGTGTGGGTGTTGCGGACGTCGATCGTCAGGAGCACGGCTACCGCGCACCGATTCGAGGATCCAACAACTCGGCCGCGCCGGGTATGTCGAGATCGGGCACGAACGCGGGATCGTGGCCCAGGTCGACGGGTTTGTTGGCGTCGTCGACGAACACGATCTGCGGCTGGTGGGCGCGCGCCTCGGACTCCTCCATGGTCCCGTAAGCGATGAGGATGATCAGATCGCCGGGGTGGACCAGATGCGCTGCGGCGCCGTTGATCCCGATCACCCCGGTGCCGCGCTCGCCGGTGATCGCGTAGGTGACCAGGCGGGCCCCGTTATCGACGTCGACGATGGTCACCTGCTCGCCCTCGAGAAGGTCGGCGGCGTCCATCAAGTCGGCGTCGATGGTCACCGAACCGACGTAGTGCAGGTCGGCCTGCGTGACGGTGGCGCGATGGATCTTTGACTTCAACATCGTGCGTAACATCAATTTCTCCAGGGTGTTTCGAGGGTTTCCCCATGACCGTCCGGCCCCACGGGTGCCGGCGAAGTGCCTTCCGATCCGATCTCGAGAGCGATGTTGTCCAACAGCCTGGTGCCGCCCAGCCGGGCGGCAACCAGCAGCCGGCCGGGCCGCTGTGGCCGCAACGGCCCCAGCTCAGGGTCGCGCAGTTCCAGGTAGTCGACCTTCAACCCGGGCGTGGCGTGCAGGACCGCGCGCGCCGCGTCCAGAGCGGCCCGGGGGCCGAACCGGGCGGCATGCGCGCCGGCGGTCAGCGCCGCCGAGATCGCCACGGCACCATCGCGCTGCTGCGGGTCGAGGTAGCGGTTGCGCGACGACATCGCCAGACCATCGACTTCGCGGACGGTGGGTACTGCAACCACCGTGACATCGACGTTCAAGTCGGCGACCATGTGCCGGATCAGCACCAGTTGCTGATAATCCTTCTCGCCGAAAAACACTCGGTCGGGGCGCACGATCTGCAGGAGCTTCAGCACCACGGTGAGTACGCCGGCGAAATGCGTCGGCCGCTGGCTGCCTTCGAGTTCGGCGGCCAGTGGACCCGGCGCCACGGTGGTGCGCAGCCCATCGGGATACATCGCGCCGGCCGTCGGCGTGAACACGATCTCGACACCTTCGCCGCGCAGCAGCGCCAGATCGTCGTCGAGGGTTCGGGGGTAGGCCTCCAAGTCTTCTCCGGCGCCGAATTGCAGCGGGTTGACGAAGATGGACACCACCACCACCGACGCGGGCACCCGCTTGGCGGCGCGCACCAAGGTCAGGTGCCCGTCGTGCAGGGCCCCCATGGTCGGTATCAACATCACCCGGCGGCCGGTGTGGCGGAGTGCCCGGCTGACGTCGGTGACATCCCGCGGATCGGAGTGCACATGGAGTTCTCCGGCCGTGAAGGCGGGCGCCTGCTTGGGGTTCGTTGCTGGGCTCGTTCCTGGGATCACGGCGCTAGGACCTCGACGACGTCCTCGGGGGCATGCGCCCGCTGGGCGGTCCGCAGCGCGTTGACCCGGTAGGAGTGCGCCAGTTGCGGGTCGACCTCGGCCAGCGCGGCGAGGTGTCGGGCAACCGCCGCCGCGTCACCGCGGGCGACCGGGCCGGTGAGGGCCGCCTGGCCGCGCTGGAGCGTGTTCTCCAGCGCGGCGCGGGCCAGCGGCCCCACGATACGTTCGGCCAGGCCGCCCGGCTGGTCGTCGATGAGTTGCTGACCCAGCAATTCGTCGCCGCGCAGCGCGGCCCGCAGCGCGTCGAGTGCGTCGGCGACGACGGTCACGAGGTGATTGGCCGCATGCGCCAGAGCGGCGTGGTAGAGAACACGGGCGTCCTCGCGGACGCAGAACGGTTCCCCGCCCATCTCCAGGACCAGCGACTGGCCGATCGCATACCCGACCTCATCGGCTGCGGTCACTCCGAAGGCGCTGTCCGCGAGCCTGCTGATGTCGTCGTCGGAGCCGGTGAACGTCATCGCCGGATGTACCGCCAGGGGGATGCAGTCCGGCATCAGTGGCGCGAGTATGCCGACCCCATTGGCACCGGAGGTGTGGACCACGATCGTGCCGGGCCGGACAGCCGACGTGGTGGCCAGCCCGGCCACCAGAGCGGGGAGTTCGCTGTCGGGGACCGCCAGGACCAGCAGCTCGGCGTCGGCGGCCACGTCCTGAGGGGGGACCACCGGGGTGTCGGGCAGCCATCGACCCGCCCGCTGCAGGGACGCGCGGGAGATGGCGCTACAGGCCACCACCACGTGGTCGGCGCGCTCCAGCGCAACGCCGAATGCGGTGCCAACCCGGCCGGCCGAGATAATCCCCACCTTGAGCCGGGCCGGGCGCAAACCGTCGAACTGCACCATCGCAGACGACCTCATCTGTGTCTTGGTTCGTTCCGGTCCTGGATCGGGTACCGGACGTTCGCTCAGATTCTAATCGATTGCCGGCGGAACGGCGTCAGCTGTCGCGACGACGACGCTTGCCGCCCATGGACGGCGGGACCTGCATCCGAGCGAGCAGTTCGGCAACCGACTGGCCATCGGTTTCCGGCCCTCCCGCTGAGGAGTCCGCCGCATGGTCAGCGCCCCGGTGCCGTGGGGGTGCAGGGGGTTGCGCCGGCCGTTCATCGACCGGTGCCGGTGCGGACCCGCCGGGCGTGAAGTTGATCACGCCGTCGTCGCGGTAGTCGACCGAATGGCGCGGGCGCGACCGGCGACCGGAGTCGGCGTGGACCGTCGGTTCCGGCTTGGGTTCGGGCTTGGGCTCCTGCGTCAGTTCCTGCTGGGGTTCCGGATTCGCCTCGACGAGCGCGCCGTTCGCGGGTTCGTCGGTGCTGGCGTGCCGGGCACGCCGCCGCCCGGTCTGTTGGTTCACGGGCGGAAACCACGGTCCGGTCGCGGGCGACGGCTGCCAGCCCTGCCCCGGGGGCTGCGCTCGGCGGGGCGGCGCCAGCGGTTCCTCCGGGACGTCGATGATGGCCGTGTCGTCGGGGCGACCAGCGGGGCCGGCATGGCCCGGCGGACGGTCCGCCGGGGTCGCGGCGACCCGGTCACTGGACACCCAATCGGCCGGCGCGGCGCCGCGGCCCCCGCCGCTGCGATCCCACTCGCTGTAGGCGCGACTCGGTTGCACGCCGGTCTCGGGCGTCTCGGGCGTCTCGAGCGCCGGGCGTTGCGCCAGATCGGTGTCGAACAAAATCTGCAGGCTGGTGCGCAGGGCGCTCAGTTCCTCGCGCAGCGCGGCCACGTCGTCGACGCCCTGAGCGCGCAGTTCGGAGACGAGCTCGCGGCGGAGCTGGGATTCCACGGTGAGCTCGTACTCACGACGAGCCGAGATCTCCCGATCCAGCTGCAGGTCATAGACGAGCTTGAGGTCGCGGGCGCGAGCCTGGTCGACATCGCTTTGCCGACGGTAGGCCACCGACACGAAGGCACCGGCGACTGCGGCCCACAGCGCCAGGATGACAGCGAGTTTGAGGAGTTCCACCTGGTTGGTGAAGATCAACGCGGAACTGGCCCCGATCGCGAGGATCAGCAACGCGCTCAAGAACACCCAACCCGGCCTGCGGCCGCCGCGCCGCCCCCGGGCGCCGCGGGACAGAACGGTCATGGCCGTACTGTACCTGCGGAGGCGCGCTCAACAGGGCGGCCTGGTCCGGCGATTCTCCACGCGAATTTAGCCGCTATCCGCAGCCTCACCACGCTCGGTGGGGTCCCCGGGGGATTTGCAGCAGTGTTGTAGCCACATCGCGGCGACAACCAATGCCAGCGCGCTCACTGCCGCCACCACGGTTCCGGTGGTGTCCTCGGCGGCGGCCCGCAACCACGACCGTCGCGGCAGGAAGTACGCCAGCGCACCCGCCCAGAAACCCAGCATCAATGCACCCACCCAGGCCGACGCCTTGGCGACCATCAGGCTGCGCGCCACCGCGAGCGGATGTAACCAACCGGGGCCGGGGCCGATCTCACCGTCGCTGATCTTGGCCCGCACGTACCGTGCCCACAGCGCCTCGCCGACGGCCATCGCGAGCAACGACAGACCGGTCCACACGGTGATCGGCGGAAACCACCGGTGCACCGCGGCCACCAGCAGGTACCCAACCACCGACGCGACGACCACCGCGGCCGTCAGGTCGCGCTTGCGCGTCGGCCCCATCAGCCGCCCGCGCCGAGCGTGAGCTCCGAGCGGCGGACACCGTCGC
Source organism: uncultured Mycobacteriaceae bacterium (assembly GCA_903927745.1). Taxonomy (GTDB): domain Bacteria; phylum Actinomycetota; class Actinomycetes; order Mycobacteriales; family Mycobacteriaceae; genus Mycobacterium. The sequence goes on along the minus strand of CAIYOH010000256.1, from coordinate 10,587 downwards.
GGTCGGCGGGGTCCAGTTCGGCGAGCAGCCGGGCGACCGGTTGTCGGTCCTCGCCGACCGTCAGCGCGGCTCCCGGGTCGATGTCGAGCCACGGCACCAACACGAAGGCACGTTGATGGGCCAACGGGTGCGGCAACGTCAGGGTGTCGTCGCGGGAGGTGACCTCGTGCCCCGCCTCAAAGCAGGCGATCAGGTCGACGTCGAGGGTGCGCGGGCCCCAGCGCTCGCCGCGCACCCGGCGCGCGGCCCGCTCGAACTCCTGCCCGCGGCGCAGCCATCCGTGGGCGTCGTGGGCGGGGTCGTCGGCGATCAGCACCGCGTTGAGGAACGCCGCCTGGTCCGCTAGTCCCCAGGGGTCGGTCTCGTAGACGGGGGAGACCGCGAGCACCGAGTCGCCCAGCCCGTCGACGACCGACTGCAGCCGCGCCAGCCGGTCGCCCAGGTTGGACCCGATCGAGAGCACCACGCGGCTCACAGCACCCGGCCCAACGGGATCACCGAACCGCGGCCGCCGCGCCGCGACCGCCGCACCACCACCGCGACGTCGGAGAACGTCAGCGGGATGGGCGCCTGCGGCTTGTGCACCGTGACTTCGACGGCGTGCACGCGCTCCTCGCGCATGACCCCATCGGCGATCTCGGCCCCGACCGTCTCGATCAGGTTGCGGGGAGGCCCGGCGACGACGTCGGCCGCCAACTGGGCCAGCTCGCCGTAGTTGTAGGTGTTCGCCAGGTCGTCGCTGCCGGCAGCGTCGGTGACGTCGAGCCACACGGTGATGTCGATGACGAAGTCCTGTCCGTTGACCCGTTCATGGTCGAACACTCCGTGATGGCCACGAACAGTCAAGCCGCGCAGCTCGATTCGGTCAGCCATAGGGTCGTGTCTCGGGTCGCGTCTCGGGTCGTGTCTCGGGTCGTGTCCAAGCGCCGACGACCTTCAGGGCGTCCACCGACGCTCGCACGTCGTGCACGCGCACCCCCCATGCCCCGTGTAGGGCGGCCAGAGCGGAGATCACCGCCGTCGCCGTCTCGCGCCCGTCGGGCTGTCGGGGCGATCCATCGGGCCCGGCCAGCAGGGCACCCAGGAACCGTTTCCGCGATGCGCCCAGGAGCACCGGAATCCCGGTGGCGACCAGCTGCGGAAGGGCGTGCAGCAGCGCCCAATTGTGGTGGCCGGTCTTGGCGAAGCCGAGCCCGGGATCGATGACGAGCTTGGCGGGGTCGACACCGGCGGCCACGGCGTCGTCGACACCGGCCAGCAGGTCGTCACGCACCTCGGCCACCACGTCGCGGTAGCACGGTGCCCGGTGCGGCCGGTCGGACGACACCGGTGGCCAGTGCATCAGGACCCAGTGCACGCCGGTCTCGGCCACCAGCTGCGCCATCGCGGGGTCTGCGCGGCCACCGGAGACGTCGTTGACCATCCGCGCGCCGCTCTGCAGAGCCGCCCGCGCGACATCGGCGTGCATGGTGTCGACACTCACGGTGACGCCCTGCGCGGCAAGTTCTTTGACGACCGGAACCACGCGCGACGCCTCGATTCGCGGGTCAATCGGTGTGGCACCGGGCCGGGTCGACTCGCCGCCGATGTCGACGATGTCGGCACCCTCGGCGGCCAATTTCAGACCGTGTGCGACGGCGTCGTCGGCGTCGAGGTAACACCCGCCGTCGGAGAACGAGTCGGTCGTGACGTTGAGAATCCCCATCACCTGCACGGACGCCGGGCTCACTTACGCAGGATGAGTTCGAGCGCTTCGGCTCGGGAGGCGGCACTGGTCTTGAACAGTCCGCGGACCGCCGACGTGGTGGTGGTCGAGCCGGGTTTACGAACTCCACGCATCGCCATACAGAGGTGCTCAGCCTCGATCACGACGATGACGCCCCGCGGATCGAGCTTTTTCACCAGGGCGTCGGCGATCTGACTGGTGAGCCGTTCCTGCACCTGGGGTCGCTTGGCATACAGGTCGGCCAGGCGGGCGATCTTCGACAGGCCGGTCACCCTGCCGTCCCTGCCGGGGATGTAACCGACGTGGGCCACCCCGTGGAAGGCCACCAGGTGATGCTCGCAGGTCGAATACAGCGGGATCGACTTGACCAGCACCAGCTCGTCGTGTTCCTCGTCAAACATCGTGTTCAGCACGGCGTCCGGGTCGGTGTAGAGCCCGGCGAAGATCTCGCGGTAGGAGCGCGCGACGCGGGCCGGGGTATCCCGCAAACCCTGCCGTTCGGGATCCTCGCCGACGGCGTAGAGCAGTTCGCGGATCGCTGCCTCGGCGCGCTCCTGATCGAACACCCGCGTCTGCGCGGTCGCAGTGTCGTGAAGCACCATCGAATGCTCCGTTCGGTTAGCCCTGGGCCGGAGGGTTGTGTCCGGCGTCGGGGGCAGCGTTGCCTGGCGGCGGGTAGGGCGGATACGGGGGCGGGGATGCACCAGGGTAGCCAGGGTAGCCCGGGTAGCCCGGGTAGCTCTGCGTCGGCTGCGGCCAGTAGGGCTGCTGCGGCGCCTGCGGTGGGTACGGTGCCTGCGGCGCTTGCGGTGCCGGATTCCAGTAACCCGCCTGCTGCTCCGGGGGTGGCCATCCCGGCGCCTGCCAACCTGCCGGGGCGCCGTAGTCCGGCTGCGTGTGGGGGTGCGGGGCGCCCTGGTGGGTCCCCTGGGCATCAAGGGGGGCGTGGGTGCCGTGTGGGACGAGCGCGCCGTGGTGGCCACCAGAACCGTTGCCGCCGTGTGCGTTTCGGTCTGACTCCGACCGCGCGGCATCAGCGGCCTGAGTAGCGGCCTGACTCGCCTGCGCGATCGCCGCCTTGAAGGCCGGCTCCCGGACGGGCGGGGGCCAGGGTTCGCCGCGCTCGATGGCCAGCTCTCCGGGCGTCTTGATCGGCGGCTTGTCCGACGGGGTGCGGCCACCGAAGTCGTCGAACGTGGTGAGCCGGGGCCGCTTGTCGACGTTGGCGAAGATGGCCTGGAGCTCGGGGCGGTGCAGGGTTTCCTTGTCCAGCAACTCCCCGGCCAGGATGTCCAGGATGTCGCGGTACTCGTTGAGAATCTCCCACGCCTCGGTGTGCGCCGCCTCGATCAGCTTGCGGACCTCGTCGTCGATGTCGCGGGCGACTTCGTGCGAATAGTCGGCCTGCGTGCCCATGGTGCGGCCCAGGAAGGGATCGCCGTGTTCGGAGCCGTATTTGACGGCGCCGAGCTTGGCGCTCATGCCGAACTCGGTCACCATCGCCCGCGCTATCTTGGTCGCCTGCTCAATGTCCGACACCGCGCCGGTGGTCGGCTCGCGGAACACCAGTTCCTCCGCGGCGCGCCCGCCCATGGCGAACACGAGCTGCGCGATCATCTCCGAGCGGGTCCGCAGGCCCTTGTCCTCCTCCGGCACCGCCAGCGTGTGCCCGCCGGTGCGCCCCCGGGCCAGGATCGTCACCTTGTAGATCGGCTCGATATCGGGCATCGCCCAGGCCGCGAGGGTGTGCCCGCCCTCGTGGTAGGCGGTGATCTTCTTCTCGTGCTCGCTGATCACCCGGCCCTTGCGGCGCGGCCCGCCGATCACCCTGTCCACCGCCTCCTCGAGGGCGGCGCCGGTGATGATGGTCCCGTGTTCCCGGGCGGTCAGCAGCGCCGCCTCGTTGACGACGTTGGCAAGGTCGGCGCCGGTCATCCCGACGGTCCGCTTGGCCAGCCCCTCGAGGTCGGCGTCCGCGGCGATCGGCTTGCCCTTGGAGTGCACCCGCAGAATCGCCTTGCGGCCGTTCAGGTCGGGGTTGGACACGGGAACCTGCCGGTCGAAGCGGCCGGGCCGCAGCAGCGCCGGGTCCAGGATGTCGGGCCGGTTGGTAGCCGCGATCAGGATCACGCCGGCCCGCGGGTCGAAACCGTCCATCTCGACCAGCAGCTGGTTCAGCGTCTGCTCGCGCTCGTCGTGGCCGCCGCCGAGTCCGGCGCCGCGCTGGCGTCCCACCGCGTCGATCTCGTCGACGAAGATGATGCACGGATTGTTCTGTTTGGCCTGCTCGAACAGGTCGCGCACCCGCGACGCGCCGACCCCGACGAACATCTCGACGAAGTCCGAACCGGAAATGGTGAAGAAGGGCACACCGGCCTCGCCGGCGACCGCCCGGGCCAGCAACGTCTTCCCCGTCCCGGGTGGGCCGTAGAGCAGCACACCCTTGGGGATCTTGGCGCCCAGCGCCTGGTAGCGGCCCGGGTTCTGCAGGAAGTCCTTGATCTCCTCGAGTTCTTCGACCGCCTCGTCAACGCCCGCCACGTCGGCGAACGTGGTCTTAGGCATGTCCTTGTTGAGCATTTTCGCGCGCGACTTGCCGAACCCGAAGCCCATCCGCGCGCCGCCCTGCACGCGGGAGAACATCACGAACAGACCCACCAGCAACAGCAGCGGCAGCACGTACACCACCAGTTCACCCAGGATGCTGCCCTGGTTGACGACCGTGGCGACCTTGGCGTTCTTGGCGTTCAGGGCGTTGAAGAGGTCGACGGCGTAGCCGTTGGGGTACTTGGTGATGACCTTGTCGGAGTTCTCGGTGTCTTTGGTGGCCTTCTTCAGGGTCAACCGCACCTGTTGTTCGCGGTCGTCGATCTGCGCGCTCGTGACGTTGTCGCCGGTGATCTGGGCCATCGCGACGGACGTGTCGACGGGCTTGAAGCCGCGGGTGTCGTCGTTGAGGTAGAAGAACGACCAGCCCAGCAGCATCACGACGGCGACCGCCGTGAGGGTGCGGATCACGTTTTTCCGGTTCATCACTCATCGGCCGTTGAGGCCAGGTTCCTTCCCGAGACGCGCGGCACTGAAACACCAGGCTACTGCCTTTATCGCGATGCCTTGACAGCGATGCCTTGATAACGACCGACGGTTCCCGGCCTCGCGCGGCCCCTCACTCGTAATAGCGGGCTTCCACCACGTTGCCGTCTGGATCGGCGAAGTAGTACCCCTGCGGCGCCCACCCCCGCGCGCCGTACGTCCGGTCCAACCGGGCGCTGGTGTCCACGCCCGCGTCCTGCAGACGCCGGTCAAGGGCCTCGTATTCGGGCTTCGACAGCGCCAGGCAGACGTGATTCACCGGATGGCCGGCGCTGCCCGCGACCTTCGTCATCGACTCGGTGGCGGCGACGGCGTCCACCGCTACCAGATCGATGATCGAGTCCTCGCAGACCCGCACACTGGGAAACGGCGCCTCGTTGCGCTCGAACTCGGCGAATCGCACCGGCTCGAGCCCGACGACCCGGGTGTAGAAGTCCATCGACGCCCGCGGGTCCCTGGTCCACATGACGATGTGGTCGAGACGCCTCACGCGACACCCATCGGTCCATGATGCGCGGCCGCGTGCACGATATCCAGGCGAAGCCCTTCTCAGCCCGCGGCGAGTGTGATTCGGTGGGACGGTGTCCTCTGCTAAGTCCCCCGCTAAGTCGTCTGCGAAGTACCCGTCCACCGAACGGTTCGTCGACACCAACGGCGTCCGACTGCGGGTGACCGAAGCCGGGGACCGCGGCGCACCCGTGGTGATCCTGGCCCACGGCTTCCCCGAGTTGGCCTACTCGTGGCGCCACCAGATACCCGTGCTCGCCGAGGCCGGCTACCACGTGCTGGCGCCCGATCAGCGCGGGTACGGCGGATCGTCGTGCCCAACGCCGATCGAGGCCTACGACATCCACCAGCTGACCGGCGACCTCGTGGGGTTGCTCGACGACGTCGGCGCCGAGCGCGCCGTGTGGATCGGACACGACTGGGGCGCCATGGTGGTGTGGAACGCGCCGCTGCTGCACCCCGACCGGGTGGCGGCCGTCGCCGCGCTCAGCGTCCCGCCGGTGCCCCGCGCACAGGTGCCGCCGACGCAGGCATTCCGCAAGAAGATCGGGGACGGCTTCTTCTACATGCTGTATTTCCAGGAGCCGGGCGTCGCCGACGCCGAACTCGACGCCGATCCCGCCCGCACGATGCGCCGGATGCTGGGCGGCCTGCGGGGAGCCGACGACCCGGCCGCGGCGATGCGGATGGTCGCCCCCGGCCCCGAGGGCTTCGTCGATCGCCTCGTCGAGCCCGACGGGCTGCCGTACTGGCTCAGCCAGGCGGACCTCGACCACTACGTCGCCGAGTTCACCCGCACGGGTTTCACCGGCGGCCTCAACTGGTACCGCAACCTCGACCGCAACTGGGAGACCACCTCCGCGACGGCGGCCGCCACCATCACGGTGCCGTCGTTGTTCCTCGCCGGGACCGCCGATCCGGTTCTGGCCTTCACCCGCACCGACCGCGCCACGGAGGTGGTGTCGGGCCCCTACCGACAGGTGATGATCGACGACGCGGGGCACTGGCTGCAGCAGGAACGCCCGGCCGAGGTGAACGCGACCCTTCTGGAGTTCCTCTACGGGTTGCAACGGTGATGCGCGCCGCGGTGCTGCGCGACGGCCGCATGATCTGCCGAGACGACGTGCCCGAACCGGTGCCTGAGCCGGGCCAGGTGCTGGTCAGCGTGCGTGCGTGCGGAATCTGCGGTTCCGACCTGCATTTCGCCGCCCACGGCGACGAGCTCGTCGCGTTGAACGCCCGGGTGTCCGGTGATACCGGTGGCATGAGCGTCGATCTGACCGGCGACGTCTTCATGGGTCACGAGTTCAGCGCCGAGGTGCTCGAGGCCGGCCCCGGCACCGACACCCATCCGCCCGGAACCCTGGTGACGTCGGTTCCGATACTGCTGTCGCCGAAGGGTATTGCGCCGATCGGCTACAGCAACGCCATGATGGGCGGGTACGCGGAGCGGATGCTGCTCCCGGCGCCGCTGCTGTTGGAAGTCCCCAACGGACTCGACCCCAAGCATGCCGCGCTCACCGAACCCATGGCCGTGGGGTTGCACGCCGTCAACAAGTCCGGCATTGCGCGAGGCGAGACGGCACTGGTACTCGGGTGCGGCCCCATCGGCATCGCGATCATCGCGGCGTGCAAGCTGCGGGGCGTCGAAACCATTGCGGCGTCAGATTTCTCACCGAAACGCCGGGGGCTGGCCACCATGATGGGGGCGGATGTGACGCTGGATGCGGCTCAGGGTTCACCGTTCGACAGCGTCCGTCCCTCGGTCGTGTTCGAGGCGGTGGGCGTGCCCGGGATCATCGACGACGTCCTGCGGCGGGCCCGGTCGGGCACCCGCCTGGTGGTTGCCGGGGTGTGCATGCAGCCCGACATCGTGCACCCATTCTTCGGCATCACCAAGGAGATCTCGGTGCATTTCGTGTTCGCCTACACCCCCGACGAGTTCGCCGACACCCTGCGCGCGCTGGCCGAGGGCGACATCGACGTCGCTCCGCTGATCACCGGTGTGGTCGGGCTGGACGGCATCGCGAAGGCCTTCGCTGACCTCGCCGACCCCGAGCGGCACTGCAAGATCCTCGTGACGCCGCAAATCTGACCCGTCCAAGTGCATTAATCGCATTTTTTGGTCGGTTTTAACGATTGCCGCTACCGGGCTTCGGTGGTAGACCAATCCCATGACTGAAAACACTGGAACGGATCTGCTCCATCACGCGTGGCTGTCATGGGTGCTGTTTGGTCTGACGACCGCGATTCTCGGGGTAGTCCTCGTGGCGTGGCCGGGCCCGTCGATCCTGGTCGCTTCTGTCCTGTTCGGCATATACCTGGTGTTGTCGGGCCTGGTCATGCTGTTCGCGGCGTTCACCGCGCACATCTCCGGCGGCGCGAGATTCTTGAGCTTCATCAGCGGCGCGGCCTCCCTGGTGCTCGGGGTGCTGGCCTTCCGGCAACTCGGTGACGGCAATGCCTACATCATTCTGCTGCTGGCCATTTGGATTGCGATCGGATTCGTCTTCCGCGGTATCTGGGCGGTGGGAGCGGCGACGAGCCATCCCGGGGCACCCGGTCGCGGCTGGGCGATCTTCTTCGGCGTCCTCAGCCTCATCGCGGGCCTGGTGATGCTCGGCTACCCTTTCGCCTCGCTCGTTGTGCTGGCACAGGTCGCCGGAGTGTGGCTCATCATCCTCGGCACCTCCGAACTCATTTCCGGGATCGGCATACGCCGCGAGGTGACGAAGGCCGCCGACCACGTCAAGAACCTCGCGCAACAAGTGGCCGCCCGTTAGAGCAATCGCCTCATCCCCGAAGCGTCCGGGCCTCATGCCGAGCGCACCACGCAACCTCCGCCTCGTCCGCACGGTAATCGCCGTCGCCGCCGCCGGTGTGGCCGTCGCCGCGATGCCGGCGTGCAGTTCCCGCGGCGCGGCCTCCCCGTCCGGAGCCAGTCCCCGTCAGGTCACCGTCCTGGGGAAGGGACAGGTACAGGGCGTGCCGGACACGCTGACCGCCGACGTCAGTATCGAATTCACCGCACCCGACGTGTCGGCGGCCATGACACGGACGAATGACCGGCAGCGCGCGGTGATCGACGCGCTCGTCGGGGCCGGCATCGACCGGAAGGACATCAGCACCACCGCGGTCAACCTTCAGCCGCAGTACACCAATCCCGAGCCGAACGCCGCGGCCGCCATCGGGGGTTATCGCGCGGCCAACGCCATCAAGGTCAGGATCCACCCGGCGGACGCCGCGTCACGGACGCTGGCCCTCATCGTCTCCACCGGCGGCGACGCCACCCGCATCAATGGGGTCAGCTACTCGATCGCCGACGACTCGCAACTGGTGAAGGACGCGCGGGCGCGGGCCTTCGAGGACGCCAAGAACCGCGCCGAGCAGTACGCGCAACTGTCGGGGCTGCGGCTGGGCCGGGTGATGTCGATCTCCGAGGCGACCGACGGGGCACCGTCCCCGATGCCCAGGGCCATGGCCGCGGTCCCGCTGGAACCCGGCCAGCAGACGGTGAGCTTCTCGGTGACCGTGGTGTGGGAGCTCGACTAGCTACTGCTGGTAGACGCGGGGATCCAGCGTGCCGATGTAGGACAGGTCGCGGTAGCGCTCGTCGTAATCGAGGCCGTAACCCACCACGAAGTCGTTGGGGATGTCGAAGCCCACGTGGGCGATCTCGACGTTGGCGCCCCGCGCGTCGGGCTTACGCAGCAGCGCGCACACGCGCAGCGAGCGCGGATGACGGCTTTTCAGGTTCCGCAACAGCCACGACAGGGTGAGGCCCGAGTCGACGACGTCCTCGACGATCAGCACGTCGCGACCCTGGATGTCGCGGTCCAGGTCCTTCAGGATCCGCACCACACCGGACGACGACGTCGACGTGCCGTAGGAGCTGACTGCCATGAATTCGAACTGGGTGGGCAACGGGATCGCGCGCGCCAGGTCGGTGACAAACATCACAGCGCCTTTGAGCACCGTGATCAACAGCAGATCTTCGCCGGTCTCGGCGGCGCAGGCGCGGTACTGATCACCGATCGCCGCGCCGAGTTCGACGACGCGGGCCCGGATCTGCTCCTCGGTGAGCAGCACCGACTCGATGTCCCCGGGGTACAACTCCACGGAATGACCGGAGCTGGTCGCCGACGGGGTCTGGGCCACGCCCACAGCGTGCCACGCCGACGGGCGAGGAACCAACGGCGGGGCGGAAATTGGTGCTACCGCGTCGGCTCGCCAACCGGCTCGCGCCACAGCGCGAGGGCACCGTCCCGCCGGCCCGCGATCAACCGCTCGTCGCGCAACGACGACCCGACCGCCACCCCGCCCTGCCCGCGCCACCCGGTCACCAATGCGTCCACGCCGCGAATCTGCTTGTCGGTCAGTCCCGTTGCGCCGCCGTCCAGCAGCCAGCCGCGGATCACCCGCCGTCGAACCGGGGCGGGCAGCGCCGCCAGGGCGTCCGCCTGCAGGCCCGCGTCCGCGGTGACTGCGGGCAGCGCCTGCGCGGCGAGGTTGTCGAGTAGCTCGGTGTCCTCGCGCAGTGATGTCGCGGTGCGGGCCAGCGCTTCGGCCACCCCGCCGCCGAGGACGTCTTCGAGTAGCGGCAGCACGTCGAGTCGCAGCCGGGTGCGGGTGAAGCGGCGGTCGGTGTTGTGCGGGTCCTGCCAGGCGTTCAGGCCCAATTCCTGGCAGGCGGCGTGCGTCACCGCCCGCCGCACCCCCAGCAGGGGTCGGCACCACGGCACGTCGTGCGGGCGCATCCCGGCGATCGAGCGCGCCCCGGATCCCCGGCCCAGTCCCAGCAGCACCGTCTCCGCCTGATCGTCGAGGGTGTGACCCAGCAGCACCGGGCCGTCGCGGTGGGCGCCCAGGGCGGCGTAGCGGGCGGCCCGCGCCGCCGCCTCGGGGCCGCCGTCCTTGCCCACCCGGACTCGAACCACGTCGGCGCCCACGCAGCCCACGGAAATCGCCTGCCGTCGTGCGGTTTCGGCGACGTCCGCCGAGTCGGGCTGCAGGCCGTGGTCCACGATCAGCGCGGTGGTGGGCCGCAGCGAGGCCGCTACCGCGGTCAGCGCCAGCGAATCCGGGCCGCCGGACAGCGCCACGCACCACCGTTGCGCGCCTGAGACGTAGGTCGCGGCGAACGCGAGCCCGCCTAGCCCGACGACCCAGTCCCCGTGGCGGACCCAGAAGGTCGGCGCGCCGCGCGGGGAGCGGATCTCGGCCAGCTGGACGGCCGGATACCCGTCGCCGGTCGGCAGCAT
>CAIYOH010000255.1 GCA_903927745.1 uncultured Mycobacteriaceae bacterium | reverse complement strand
GCCGGGTGCACCGCGACCAGCCCCAGGAGGCCTCGGCGCTCGCACTTAGCGGCCAGCTCCGCGTAGGCCTTCGCGCCGAGCAGTTCGGTGAGTTCGTCGGCGAGGGACTGCCAGACCGGCCTGGCGCCGACGTGGGCCGCGGGATCGCCCGTGCAGTACCAGTGCAGGTCGGCGCCGCCGGATCCCCAGCCGCGCCGGTCGTACTCGGTGATGGTGGACTTGAGGATCTCGGTGCCGTCGGGCCGGGTCACCCACTCCTGGCTCCGCCGGATCGGCAGTTGCCAGCACACCTCGGGCTTCATGGTCAGCGGCGCCACGCCCAGCTTGATGGCCTTGGTGTGCAGGGCGCAGCCGGAGCCGGCGGGAAAGCCGGGCCGGTTGAGGAAGATGCACGCGCCCTTGTGCTTGCGGGTCCGAAACATCTTCTCGCCCTCATGCTCGTCGGGTTCGAGGTAGCCCTTCGGGCCCAGGCCCTTGTCGCGGAATTGCCAATCGTCGTCGGTCAGTTGCCGCGCCGCGTCGTCGAGCCGGGCGCGGTCGTCGTCGTCGGACAGGAACGCGCCGTGCGAACAGCACCCGTCGAACGGGCGGCCCTCCACCGTGCCCTGGCAGGCCGGGGTGCCGAAAACGCACGTCCAGCGCGACAGTAGCCAGGTCAAATCGGCCGCAATGAGGTGCTCGGGATTGTCCGGGTCGTAGAACTCCACCCACTCGCGGGCGAAGTCCGGGTCGACCTCCCGGCCCGGCTTCGGGTGCGAATTCGCCACGGCGTCAACGTTAGACCACGGATATGGCTGACCGCTCCGCTGACACCCGAACCCGCCAGCTAGTTTAGGTACTGTGCGATTGGGCGTGCTCGATGTGGGCAGCAACACAGTTCACTTACTGGTGGTCGACGCCCACCGCGGCGGACATCCCACGCCCATGAGTTCGACGAAGGCCACGCTGCGACTGGCCGAGTCCATCGACGGCTCGGGCAAGATCACCAAGCGCGGCGCCGAGGGGTTGATCTCCACGATCGAAGAGTTCGCCAAGATCGCGGACAGCTCCGGCTGCGCGGAGCTGATGGCGTTCGCCACGTCCGCGGTTCGCGACGCCGAGAACTCCGATGACGTGCTGGCGCGGGTGCGCAAGGAGACCGGTGTCAACCTCAAGGTGCTGCGCGGCGTCGACGAGTCACGGCTGACCTTCCTGGCGGTGCGCCGCTGGTACGGGTGGAGCGCCGGGCGCATCATCAACCTCGACATCGGCGGCGGGTCGCTCGAGTTGTCCAACGGCGTGGACGAGGAGCCGGAGGTCGCCCTCTCGCTGCCGTTGGGTGCCGCGCGGCTGACCCGCGAATGGCTGACCGAGGACCCACCGAGCCGACGCCGAGTGGCGATGCTGCGCGATTGGCTCGACGCGGAGTTGGCCGACGCGGCCGTGACCGTGCTCGAGGCTGGCGCCCCGGACCTGGCGGTGGCCACGTCGAAAACCTTCCGCACGCTGGCCCGGCTGACCGGCGCGGCCCCGTCGGCCGCCGGACCCCGGGCGAAAAGGGCGTTGTCCGCGAACGGCCTGCGGCAGCTCATATCCTTCATCTCGAGGATGACGACCGCTGATCGTGCGGAGTTGGAGGGAGTGAGCGCCGAGCGGGCCCCGCAGATCGTGGCCGGCGCCCTGGTGGCGGAGGCAAGTATGCGAATGCTGTCGATCGACACGGTGGATATCTGCCCGTGGGCGTTACGGGAAGGTCTCATTCTGCGCAAACTTGACAGCGAAGCCGATGGAACGGCCCTTGTGGAGACTTCTATGCGCGATGCTGGTCAGCAGGAAGGCGGTCGGGACGCGAACCGATCGAGAGGCGACAAGACATGACCGGACCAGATTCCGACACCGGTAGTTCCAGCACGCGCCCGATCTCGGTGGCTGAACTACTCGCCAGGAACGGGACCGTCGGCGCCCCAGCGGTGACCCGCCGCCGCCGCCGTCGCCGCGGCGACAGTGACACCGTCACCGTGGCCGAGTTGACCGCTGAGATCCCCGTGATCCGCGACCAGATCCACGACCCGGCCGCCGAAGCGGAGCCCCAGCTTGCCGAGGCCGAGGCCCCGACGGACACCGACGAGCGGCCGCCGGCCGAGTCCTGGGCGCAACCCGTATCGGCACCGGTGCCCAGCGAGGACCCGCTTCCGCCGCGCCGCGATATCGCTGGGGAGCCGGGGCTGTCCCGCGCCGAGGCCATGAGCCCGGACCCGGCGACCCCCTATGCGGGCACCCCGGTGGAGGTCAGCGACGCCGAGGTCCGCGACGCCGGACCCGCGGTGGAAAGGCCCGCGGGCGGGGGCTCCCCGCCGTGGGAGTCGGACTCGACGCTGTTCGGCGGCGGGCAAACGCTGGCCGACGAGTTGGCCCGACGGGGCGGCTCGGACAAGGCCTGGGCTGACGAGGCGACGGGCGAGGAGAACGCGACGTCACATGAGCCCGCCGGCGGGGGCGCACGGGACCTCCCGAGTCCGCGGGGGGCGCGCGGCCGCCTCGGCGGGCTGTGGCTCGGCACCGTGGCGGTGGTGCAGTCGGTGCTTGCCGTCGCGTTGGGGGCCGGGTTGTTCCTCGCGTTCGACCAGTTGTGGCGATGGAACAGCATCGTGGCGCTGGTCCTCTCGGTGCTGGTCATTCTCGGCCTGGTGGTCGGCGTGCGGGTGGTCCGCAAGACTGAGGACACCGCCAGCACCTTGATCGCGGTTGCGGTGGGGGCCTTGACCACCCTCGGGCCGTTGGCATTGTCGATGCGGTCCGGCTAGCGAACCCGAAACCCACCCAGACCCGTGCGCCCCGCGATCAGAGTTGGACTGTCAACGGCCTCCGTGTACCCGTTGCGGTCCGAGGCCGCGTTCGAGTACGCGGCCCGACTCGGCTACGACGGGGTCGAGCTGATGGTCTGGGGCGAATCGGTGAGCCAGGACATCCGCGCCGTCACGAAGCTGTCCCGGCGTTATTCCGTGCCGGTGTTGTCGGTGCACGCCCCCTGCCTGCTGATCTCGCAGCGGGTGTGGGGCGCCAACCCGATTCCGAAACTGGAACGCAGCGTCCGGGCCGCCGAGCAACTCGGCGCTCAGACCGTCGTCGTGCATCCACCGTTTCGCTGGCAGCGGCGCTACGCCGAGGGATTCGGCGAGCAGGTCGCGGCCCTCGAAGCGTCGAGTGACGTCATGGTGGCCGTGGAGAACATGTTCCCGTTCCGTGCGGACCGCTTCTTCGGGGCTGACCAGTCGCTGGAACGGATGCGTCGACGCGGCGGTGGCCCCGGGCCGGCGATCTCGGCCTTCGCGCCGTCCTACGACCCACTGGACGGCAACCACGCGCACTACACGCTGGATCTGTCCCACACCGCGACCGCAGGCACCGACTCACTGGACATGGCGAGGCGCATGGGGTCGGGCCTGGTCCACCTGCACCTGTGCGACGGCAACGGATTGCCTGCCGACGAGCACCTCGTACCCGGGCGCGGCACGCAGCCCACCGCAGAGGTGTGCCAGATGTTGGCCGCCGGTGATTTCGCAGGTCACGTCATCCTGGAGGTATCCACCTCCACCGCGCGTTCGGCCGCCGAGCGCGAGAGCATGCTCGCCGAATCGCTGCAGTTCGCCCGCACGCATCTGCTGCGGTGATCAGGCACCCACACCGACAACACGACCGTCACACAGGAGACCATGACCGCGTTATTCACTGCCGCGATGGCCTTGCGCGAGGTCGAACCCGGCGCCTACGAGGGCGAGCTCGACGAGAACTGGACGATCGGTCCCAAGGTGCACGGGGGCGCGATGCTGGCGCTCTGCGCCAACGCCGCGCGCACCTGTGTCGCGGAGCCCGGCTCGGCACCCAGGGGTGAACCCCGCCTGGAACCCCGCCTGGAACCCCGCCTGGAACCCCGCCTGGAACCCCGCCTGGAACCCCGCCTGGAACCCGTAGCCGTGTCGGCAAGCTTCCTGTCGGCGCCCGATCCCGGGTCGATGCGGCTGGTGACCTCAGTCCGTAAACGGGGACGGAGGGTCAGCGTCGTCGACGTCGAGCTCTCCCAGGGTGGGCGCATTGCGGTGCATGCCGTGGTGAATCTCGGTGAACCGGAACACTTTCCAGCTGCCGACGGCGACCCCGGGTCCGTGCCACTGCTGTCGGCCAACCCGGTGCCGGCATTGATGGCGCCAGAACCGCCCGACGACATCCCGCCGGTCGGGCCGGGACATCCGCTGGCCGGCCTGGTGCACTTGGGTGCGGGCTGCGACGTGCGGCCCCTGATGTCGACGATGAAGCCCGCGGACGGGTGCCCACCCATGATCCAGATGTGGGCCCGTCCCCGCGGTGCGGCTCCCGACGCGTTGTTCGCGCTGCTGTGCGGCGACCTGTCCGCGCCGGTGACCTTCGCCGTGGACCGCACCGGCTGGGCGCCCACTGTCCAGCTCACCGCCCTCCTACGGGCCCTGCCCGCCGACGGATGGCTGCGAATCATGGCCACCTGCACAGAGATCGGCCACGACTGGTTCGACGAGGACCACATCGTCGTCGACAGCCTAGGCCGCCTCGTGGTGCAAACGCGCCAACTGGCCCTGGTGCCCCCGAAACGATAACGCCCCGCCGGCCCGGGGATGTCGTGCGATCTGAGATGCTTTCGGCATGGCGAGAATCGCGATCCTCGGTGGCGGTAACATCGGCGAGGCACTGCTGGCGGGTCTGCTACGCGCGGGTCGGCAGGCTAAAGACTTGGTCGTTGCCGAACGGATGCCCGAGCGCGCCACGTACCTTTCTGACACCTATTCGGTGTTGGTCACGTCGGTCGCGGACGCCGTGGACAACACCGAGATCGTCGTCATCGCCGTCAAGCCGGGAGACGTCAAGTCGGTGATCGGGGAGGTGGCCCGCGTGGCCACGGCGGCCGGAAGCGACTCCGGGGAGCAGGTTTTCGTCACCGTCGCGGCGGGTATCCCGCTAGCGTTCTTCGAGTCCAAACTCCCCGCCGGGACACCGATGGTGCGGGCGATGCCGAACGCGGCGGCGCTGGTGGGCGCCGGCATCACCGCGCTGGCCAGGGGCCGCTTCGTCACCGATCCGCAGCTGGAGGAGGTCTGTGCCCTCTTCGACGCCGTCGGCAGCGTGTTGACCGTTCCCGAGTCCCACATGGACGCTGTTACCGCGCTGTCGGGCTCCGGCCCGGCCTACTTCTTCCTGATGGTTGAGGCCCTGGTCGATGCGGGCGTGGCGGCCGGCCTCAGCCGCGAGGTGGCCACGGCCCTGGCGGCGCAGACCATGGCGGGATCGGCGGCGATGCTGATGGAGCGGATGACATCCGGCCGGCGACCGTCCGACGCCCCGGGAATACTTCCCGACACCACGGCGGCGCAGTTGAGGGCGGCGGTGACGTCGCCTGGCGGCACCACCGCCGCTGGGCTGCGCGAATTGGAGCGAGGTGGGCTGCGGATCGCCGTCGACGCCGCGGTCCAGGCCGCAAAAAAGCGTTCTGAGCAGCTAAGAATTACATCGGAGTAATTGCTGGTTTTCAGGCCGATTGCCTACCACCAGTACCATTGACCCCACTAGTCCCGCTATTCTCCTTCCTGTATGCATGTGTGGTGCCGGCGGAGGGGAAGCCGCCGGCGGTGCGCTTGCCTGACACGATTGGGTTGCGATGACGTCTACGAACGGGCCATCACCGCGGGACGATGCGGGGAAGGGGCGGGAAACCAGCCCCTTCGACGGCCAGCAGGCCAGGACACAATTCCTTACCGTCGCCGAGGTGGCTGCGTTGATGAGAGTGTCCAAAATGACGGTGTACCGGCTTGTGCACAACGGAGAACTGCCTGCCGTCCGACTGGGGCGGTCCTTCCGGGTGCACGCCAAAGCCGTGCACGACATGCTGGAGACCTCCTACTTCGACGCGGGCTGACCCGTTGGTGTTCGTCCACGGGCGGCCCGGTAGGGTAACGGCATCATTGTCACGTCCGTGGAAACGTCCCGGGTCAGATAGCGGAGTAAGTCGAGTTCAGCATGGGTTCAGTAATCAAGAAGCGCCGCAAGCGCATGTCGAAGAAGAAGCACCGCAAACTTCTGCGTCGCACCCGGGTACAGCGCAGAAAGCTGGGCAAGTAAGCGCAGTGCCTCTCTTGCCTCTCCTGCCTTTCCTGCCTCTTCCCCGCCATTAAGCTGGCGGGGTGGAACGATCCAGTGGGCGTGACGCCGAAACCGGCACCGTGCACTACCCCAAGGTCGTGCTGGTCACGGGCGCGTGCCGGTTCCTTGGCGGCTACCTGACCTCCCGGCTCGTGCAGAACCCGCTGATCAACGGGGTCATCGCGGTGGACGCGATCGCCCCCAGCAAGGACATGGTGCGCCGGATGGGCCGCGCTGAGTTCGTTCGCGCCGACATTCGCAATCCCTTCATCGCCAAGGTGATCCGCAACGGCGACGTGGACACGGTGGTGCATGCCGCGTCGGCCTCCTACGCACCGCGGTCTGGTGGCTCCGCGGCATTGAAGGAAATCAACGTGATGGGGGCGATGCAACTGTTCGCGGCTTGCCAGAAGGCGCCCTCGGTACGCCGAGTCGTGTTGAAGTCGACGTCGGAGGTGTACGGCTCCAGCTCGGGCGATCCGGTCATGTTCACCGAGGACAGCACCAGCCGCCGGCCGTTCCGCGGCGGTTTTGCCAAGGACAGCCTCGACATCGAGGGATATGCGCGCGGATTGGGCCGGCGCCGCCCCGACGTCTCGGTGACCATCCTGCGGTTGGCCAACATGATCGGCCCGGCGATGGACACCACGCTGTCGCGGTACCTGGCCGGCCCCCTGGTGCCTACCATGTTCGGCCGTGATGCGCGGCTGCAGTTGCTGCATGAGCAGGACGCGCTCGGCGCACTGGAGCGTGCGGCGATGGCCGGCAAGGCGGGAACGTTCAACATCGGCGCCGACGGCATCATCATGCTGTCGCAGGCGATCCGGCGGGCCGGCAGGATTGCCCTGCCGGTGCCGGGGTTCGGGGTCTGGGCGCTCGACTCGCTGCGGCGGGCCAACCACTACAACGAGATCAGTCGCGATCAGTTCGAGTATTTGAGTTACGGCCGCGTGATGGACACCATCCGGATGCGCACGGAGCTCGGCTATCAGCCCAAATGGACCACCGCGGAGGCCTTCGACGACTACGTTCGCGGCCGCGGTCTGACCCCCATCATCGACCCTCATCGGGTACGCTCGATCGAAGCGCGCGCAATAGCTTTGGCGCA
This sequence comes from uncultured Mycobacteriaceae bacterium, assembly GCA_903927745.1. Taxonomy (GTDB): domain Bacteria; phylum Actinomycetota; class Actinomycetes; order Mycobacteriales; family Mycobacteriaceae; genus Mycobacterium. The sequence continues at coordinate 24,764 of CAIYOH010000255.1, read as the reverse complement.
GCGTTGGAGCAATCGCACACCGATTCCAGGTGGGTCAGGTAGTGAACGTGGCGGGTGAAACCGGAGCCAACGTCATCCCACTCCGCGCGCATCGGGCGCGGGCAGCGCAGCGAAGCAAGGCCGATCCACGCGACCCCGCGACCGCCGAGCACCTCGCCGCCGTCGTCCGCGAGATCGGTGAGCGACGGGGTGGCACGGCCGGCACGGCGGAGGCGCCCCTGGGCGATCTCGCCCAGCGTGTCGCCGCGGTGGCCGGATTCCTGCGCCAGCGGCTCACCGGCGACTACACCGTCGACGAGTTCGGTTTCGATCCGCACTTCAACAGCGCGATCGTGAGGCCGCTGTTGAGGTTCTTCTTCAACACCTGGTTCCGGGTTGAGGTGAGCGGCGTCGAGAACCTGCCCGACGACGGTGCCGCGTTGGTGGTGGCCAACCATGCCGGGGTCCTGCCCTTCGACGGCTTGATGCTGTCGGTGGCGGTGCACGATGAGCATCCGGCCCACCGGGACCTGCGGCTGCTGGCCGCCGACATGGTGTTCGACATGCCCATCGTGGGGGAGACGGCCCGCAGGGCCGGCCACACCGTGGCGTGCACCACCGACGCGCACCGGTTGCTGGCTGCGGGTGAGCTCACCGCCGTGTTCCCGGAGGGCTACAAGGGGCTGGGCAAGCGATTCGAGGACCGCTACCGGTTGCAACGCTTCGGCCGCGGCGGGTTTGTGGCGTCGGCGCTGCGCACCGGGGCGCCCATCATCCCGTGCTCGATCATCGGCTCCGAAGAGATCTACCCGATGCTGGCCGACGTGACGCTGCTAGCCAGGCTGTTCGGGCTGCCGTACTTCCCGATCACACCGTTGTTCCCGCTGGCCGGGCCCGCCGGTCTGGTGCCGCTGCCGTCGAAGTGGCGCATCGCCTTCGGCGAGCCGATCCGGACCAGCGACTACGCCGCTTCGGACGTCGACGACCCGATGGTGACCTTCGAACTCACCGACCAGGTGCGCGAAACGATCCAGCAGACCCTGTTCCGGCTGTTGGCGGGCCGGCGCAACGTCTTCCTCGGCTGACGGGTTTTTCCGCGGCGCAGGGCGCTACTGTCCGGCCGACATGGCCGCAACCGCGGCGACGGTCGCTGCGGTGCTGGATTCCTGCTGCGCCGCTTCCCCGAGCATCGTCACGACTCCGGTGGCGACCGGCTTGCCCTCGGCGTCGGTGATTTCGCTGCGGATCTCGGTGATCACCGTGCCGTGGGACTCCAGCACCGAGTCCAGGTAGGTGTCGAAATACAGTTTGTCGCCGGCCAGGATGGGCCGGTGGAACGTGAACTTCTGGTCCCGGTGGAATACGCGGGCGATGTTGATCGGGATGTCGAATTTGGTGAAGATCTCCAGCTGCACGCGGCGTCCCGCGACCGCCAGGAACGTCAGGGGCGCCACCAGGTCGGGGTAGCCGGCTTGCGCCGCGGCGATGTCGGTGTCGTGCGCGGGGTGTTCGTCTTTGACCGCGGCCGCGAACTCACGGATCTTCTCGCGCCCGACCTCGAAATAGTCCGGGGCCCGATAGTGGCTGCCGATGATTCCTTCGGCTTCCTGGTGAATCGTCATGCCGCTACTCTCCGCTCGTGTCTGCGCGGCGCAGCTTATCAGCGCGATTCGCGGCGCGATGCGAGTGCCGCCAGCGCGCCCCCGGCCGCCCCCAGGGCCAGGGCCGACGGCACCCCGACCCGGGCGGCCTTGCGGGCGGTCCGGAAATCGCGGATTTCCCAGCCGCGTTCGCGGGCCAGGGCACGCAACCGGGCATCCGGGTTGATGGCGACCGCGGTGCCGACCAGCGAGAGCATGGGCACGTCGTTGTAGCTGTCGGAGTAGGCGGTGCAGCGTTTGAGCGTGAGTCCCTCGCGGATCGCCAGCGACCGCACGGCGTGTGCCTTGCCGGGGCCGTGCAGGATCTCGCCCACGAGCCTGCCGGTGAACACGCCGTCGACCGACTCCGCGACGGTCCCCAGTGCGCCGGTGAGGCCGAGTCGGCGCGCGATCGTCGCCGCGAGTTCGTACGGCGTGGCGGTGATCAGCCACACCTGCTGCCCGGCGTCGAGGTGCATACGTGTGAGCTCGCGGGTTCCGGCCCAGATTTTGTCGGCGATGATCTCGTCGTAGATCTCCTCCCCCAGCCCTTCCAGTTCCCCGACGGGCCGCCCCTCGATGAAGGCGAGCGCTTTGCGCCGGCCGGCGGCGACGTCATTGCTGTTCTCCTTGCCCAGCAGCTGAAATTTGCTCTGCGCGTAGACGAATCCCAGCACGTCGCGGTAGGTGAAGTAGTTGCGGGCGGCCAGCCCGCGCCCGAAATGCACCGCGGACGAGCCCTGAACCAGCGTGTTGTCCACGTCAAAGAAGGCGGCCGCAGTCAAGTCGACCGGTGGCTGCGGCCGGCCCGCGTCGCCCCCGGCCGCCAGCGTCTCCGGGTGGACGCGACTGGCGTCGGCGCCGTTGGGGTCGGAGGAAGCCGTCACCGCACCTCCCAGCTCGCTGTCCCGCCCACCAGCCGGTGAGTGGGCCGATTCCAAGACTATCCGGCCGTGCCCGGCTCGTACGGTAGGCGGGCTTACGCCGGAGGCGGGGGGAGGATCCTCATGACCACATGGCGAAATTCGTTGCGATCGCCGCGGTGTAGTTCGCGTGCGCGGTCGCGCCGGCGCTCGTGAGCAGAGCCAGCGCCTCGCGCATCACCGCCTCGCCGTGAGTCCAGCGGCGGTGTGCCTCGGCATGGGCCGCCGCGCCTTCCCCGGTCCACGTCGCGTGCACACTGTCCACGGCCGAGTCGATCTGGGTCAGCAGGATTTCTGAGTACCGACCGAACTCGGCCATCCGCGCCACGACATCGGCCAGCTGCGCGGGATCCACGCGGAACCCGTCAGGCACCCCCCACCACCTTGCCCGCTACCTTGCCCGCCACCTTGCCCGCTACCCGGCCCACCACCAAGCGCAACGCTCCGGCTGATCGGGTCTCGTTGCACTGGTAAGCCAGTCCAGCCTCGGCGAGGGCATGCGCCAAGGTCGCCAGGCCTTCCTGCAGCTCGCCAGCCCCGCAATGCCACTGCTCCCACACGGCGGCGTAGGCACTCCCGGCGGCCCCGTGCCAGCCGCCGAGCAGGGTGCCGACCTCTCGGTTCAGCGCCGCGAGCCGGCTCCGCAGATCCTCGGCGCCGTCACTCACGCCCCGGGCGGCCCGTTGCAGCGCCTCCGGGTCGACGCGCACGGTGTTATCGCGCACGGTGTTGTCGCGCACGGTGTTATCGGCAGCCACAGCGGCAACCTAACCACCGCCGCGCGATGCCACAATTCACCTGTGGTCACGACGCGATTCAGCACGACGTGAGTCAGTACCTGAGCCAGCAGCCGCGGGTGCAGTTGCTGACCCGCGACGGGTGCACTAACTGCGGGCGGGTGCACGCTCGGCTGGCCGAACTGGCCGCCGAGCTCGGCTTCGTCTTGTCGACCACCGATGTCGACGCCGCGGCCGCGGCCGGCAACCCCGCACTGCGGGCCGAGTTCGGCGACCGGCTGCCCGTGATCCTGCTCGACGGCCGCGAACACAGCTACTGGGAGATCGACGAGCCGCGACTGCGCGCGGACCTGACGCCGTGATCGATCGCACCCGACTCACATTTGCTGGCACACCTCATCAGGCATTACCGTGGCGTTCACATCCGTCACCGGAGGAAACAAGGGAGTTGGCCAGGTGATGCTGCCGTGAGCGTGTTGCTCTTCGGGGTTTCGCACCGCAGTGCGCCGCTCACCGTTCTGGAGAAACTTAGCCTCGACGAGTCCGATCAGGCCAAGATCATCGACCGCCTGGTGCAGTCGCCCCTGGTGACCGAGGCCATGGTGCTGTCCACCTGCAACCGTGTCGAGGTCTACGCGGTGGTGGAGGCATTCCACGGCGGGTTGGGGGTCATCGGCCAGGTGCTGTCCGACCATTCCGGCATGCCGATGGGGGACCTGACCCAGCACGCATACGTCCGCTACAGCGAGGCGGCCGTCGAGCATCTGTTCGCCGTGGCCAGTGGCCTGGACTCGGCGGTGGTCGGCGAGCAGCAGGTGCTCGGCCAGGTGCGCCGGGCCTACGCCTCGGCCGAGGCCAATCGCACCGTGGGCCGCGTGCTGCACGAACTGGCCCAACAGGCGCTGGCGGTGGGCAAGCGGGTGCACTCCGAGACCGGCATCGACACCGCCGGCGCCTCCATGGTGACGGTCGCCCTGGGGATGGCTGAACGACGCCTGGGCGGGCTCGGCGGCAAGACGGCCGCGGTGATCGGCGCGGGGGCGATGGGAGCCCTTGCTGCCGCGCACCTGACCCGGGCCGGCATCGCGCGCGTCCACATCCTCAATCGCTCGCTGCCACGGGCGCAGCGACTGGCCCGCAAGGTCCGCGAAACGGGGGTCCACGCCGACGCGCTGACCCTCGACCGGGTGGCCGACGCACTGGTGGACGCCGACGTCGTGATCAGCTGCACCGGGGCGGTGAGTCCGGTGGTCTCCCTGGCCGACGTGCACCACGCGCTGGCCGCCGCGCACCGCGACGAAGACACCCGCCCCGTGGTGATCTGCGACCTGGGCATGCCGCGCGACGTCGACCCGGCCGTGGCCGGGCTTCCCGGCGTCTGGGTCGTCGACGTGGACCGCCTGCAGAGGGAACCGTCGGCGCATGCCGCGGCGGCTGACGTCGACGCCGCCCGCCGCATCGTGGCAGCCGAAGTTGCCACCTACCTGGCGGGCCAGCGGATGGCCGAGGTCACCCCGACCGTGACGGCATTGCGCCAGCGGGCCGCCGACGTGGTCGACGCCGAGTTGATGCGTCTGGACAACCGGCTGCCCGGGCTGGCCGGTGCCGAGCGCGACGAGGTGGCACGGACCGTGCGGCGGGTGGTGGACAAGCTGCTGCACGCGCCCACCGTGCGGATCAAACAGCTCGCCAGCGCCCCCGGCGGTGACAGCTACGCCGAGGCGCTACGGGAGCTCTTCGAACTCGATCCGACCGCCATCGACTCCGTAGCCGCCGTTGCCGCGTCCGAATCGCCTTTGGCGTCAACAGGATCCGACGCCGGAGCACCTGAGGCACCGGGTGCTCCGAGACCGTCCGGCGAGTAGCCGATTGGTGCACGTGATCCGAATAGGCACTCGGGGCAGTTTGTTGGCCACCACCCAGGCCGGTATGGTCCGCGACGCCCTGATCGCCAGGGGCTATCCCGCGGAGTTGGTCACCATCACCACTGCCGGCGACCGGTCGGCGGACCCCATCGAGACCCTGGGTGTGGGTGTCTTCACCACCGCGCTGCGTGAGGCCATTGACGACGGCCGGGTGGACGCCGCGGTGCACTCGCATAAGGACCTGCCAACCGCCGACGACCCGAGGTTCACGATCGCGGCGATACCCCCGCGCGGCGATCCCCGCGATGCGGTGGTGGCCCGCGACGGCCTGGTGCTCGGGGAGTTGCCGGCAGGGTCGCTGGTGGGCACGTCATCCCCGCGACGGGCCGCGCAGCTTAGAGCATTGGGTCTCGGTTTGGAAATTCGCCCCCTGCGAGGCAACCTAGACACCAGGTTGAACAGGGTACGAAGTGGTGATCTTGACGCGGTCGTGGTTGCCCGCGCCGGCTTAGCCCGGCTGGGGCGCCTCGGCGACGTCACCGAGACGCTTGAGGCGGTGCAAATGTTGCCAGCCCCGGCCCAGGGTGCGCTTGCCGTGGAGTGCCGCGCCGATGCTGCGCTGGCAGCGGTTCTGGCGGAGTTGGACGACGCCGACACCCGCGTGGCAGTCACCGCGGAGCGAGCCCTGTTGGCCGAACTGGAGGCCGGTTGCTCGGCACCGGTGGGCGCGATCGCCGAAGTGGTCGAGTCCATTGATGACGACGGCCGCGTCTTCGATGAGCTGTCGCTGCGCGGTTGCGTGGCGGCGCTGGACGGGTCCGATGTGATCCGGGCGTCCGGCATCGGGGCGACCGGTCGGGCTCGAGAGCTTGGACTCTCGGTGGCAACCGAGTTGTTCGAGCGCGGCGCCCGGGAGTTGATGCGGGCGTCGCGGCAAGACGGACCCGCGCGAGAAAGTTGAGAAAGAGAACGTGGGAGCGATGATGATTCGCGAGTCAACGATTCGACGGTCCACTACGCGTGGGCGGAAGCCGAAACCAGGCCATATCGCCTACGTAGGTGCCGGTCCGGGCGACCCCGGACTGTTGACGACGCGGGCCGCCACGGTGCTGGCCAACGCCGCGCTGGTGTTCGCCGATGCGGACGTGCCGGCGCCCGTGCTGGCATTGATAGGCAAGGACCTGCCGCCGGTCTCCGGCCCCGCGCCCGCCGTCGCCGAGCGCGGCACCGCCACCGGTGACACCGGACCGGCCGCTACCGCGGTGATCACCGGAGGACCTGAGATTCGCGTTGTTTCCGGGGACCCCGCCGAGGTCGCCAGGACATTGATCGCGGAGGCCCGGTCCGGCGTCGACGTGGTGCGGCTGGTGGCCGGTGACCCGCTCACGATCGACACGGTCATCGTTGAGGTGAACGCCGTCGCGCGCAGCCACCTGCGCATCGAGATCGTGCCCGGTCTGGCACCCGCCAGTACGGTCCCCACGTATGCGGGCCTGCCGCTCGGCTCGTCGCATACCGTCGCCGATGTGCGCGGCGACCCGGGCGACATCGACTGGGACGCTCTGGCCGCAGCGCCCGGCCCGCTGATCCTGCACGCCGGTGCATCGCACCTGGCGGCTGCGGCGCGCGCCCTCATCGACTGCGATCTCGCCGAGGCCACCCCCGTCGTCGTGACCGCCGAGGGCAGCACCTGTCAGCAGCGCTCCGTCGAGACGACGCTGCAGGGGCTGACCGACCCGGCGGTGCTCGGCGGTGCGGACCCCGTCGGCACGGGGCCGCTGATCGTGACCATCGGCAAGACGGTGACGAGCCGGGCCAAGCTCAACTGGTGGGAGAGCCGCGCGCTGTACGGCTGGACCGTGCTGGTGCCCCGCACCAAGGATCAGGCAGGCGAGATGAGCGAACGGCTGACGTCCTACGGCGCGTTGCCGATCGAGGTCCCGACCATCGCCGTCGAGCCGCCGCGCAGCCCCGCCCAGATGGAGCGGGCCGTCAAGGGCTTGGTCGACGGCCGCTTCCAGTGGGTGGTGTTCACCTCCACCAACGCTGTGCGAGCGGTGTGGGAGAAGTTCGGCGAGTTCGGCCTGGACGCCCGGGCGTTCTCCGGGGTGAAAATCGCCTGCGTCGGCGAGCAGACGGCCGACCGGGTCCGCGCGTTCGGGATCAGCCCCGAATTGGTGCCGGCCGGGGAACAGTCCTCGCTGGGCCTGCTGGACGATTTTCCGCCCTACGACAGCATTTTCGACCCGGTGAACCGGGTCCTGCTGCCGCGGGCCGACATTGCCACCGAAACCCTGGCCGAGGGCCTGCGCGAACGCGGCTGGGAGATCGAGGACGTGACGGCCTACCGGACCGTGCGCGCGGCGCCGCCGCCGCCGACGACCCGCGAGATGATCAAGACCGGCGGATTCGACGCCGTGTGCTTCACGTCCAGTTCGACGGTGCGCAATCTGGTCGGCATCGCGGGTAAGCCGCATGCGCGGACCATCATCGCGTGCATCGGACCCAAGACCGCCGAGACCGCCGCTGAGTTCGGACTGCGGGTCGACGTTCAGCCTGACACCGCCGCGGTCGGTCCGCTGGTGGACGCTCTGGCCGAGCATGCCGCGCGGCTGCGCGCCGAGGGCGCGCTGCCGCCGCCCCGTAAGAAGAGCCGCAGGCGCTAGCCCCGTGAGGTCCGGCGGCTCTCCGCGCCACCGTCCGCGCCGGCTCCGCTCCACGCCCGCGCTGCGTCGGTTGGTGGCGCAAACGTCACTGGAGCCGCGGCATTTGGTGTTGCCCATGTTCGTCGCCGACGGCATCGACGAACCGCGGCCGATCTCGTCGATGCCGGGCGTCGTGCAGCACACCCGGGATTCGCTGCGCGCCGCAGCCGCCGACGCCGTGGCCGCCGGGGTGGGTGGGCTCATGCTGTTCGGGGTGCCGCGCGAGCGGGACAAGGACCCCGCCGGCTCCGCCGGCACCGACCCGGACGGCATTCTCAACGTCGCCCTGCGGTACTTGGCCAAGGATCTCGGCGACGCCACCGTGTTGATGGCCGACACCTGTCTGGATGAGTTCACCGACCACGGTCACTGCGGTGTCCTCGACGAACGCGGGCGGGTCGATAACGACGCCACGCTGGCGCGATACGTGGAACTGGCTGTTGCGCAGGCGGAATCGGGGGCTCACGTGGTGGGTCCGAGCGGGATGATGGATGGCCAGGTGGCTGCCATTCGCGACGGCCTGGACGCCGCGGGCCGCACCGACGTGGCGATCCTCGCCTACGCCGCCAAGTTCGCCTCGGCGTTCTATGGCCCGTTCCGTGAGGCGGTGAGTTCCGGCCTGTCCGGGGACCGGCGCACCTATCAACAGGAGCCGGGCAACGCCCGCGAGGCACGGCACGAGATCGCGCTGGATCTCGACGAGGGCGCCGACGTGGTGATGATCAAACCCGCATCGGGTTACCTGGACGTGGTGTCGGCGGCGGCCTCGATGTCGCCGGTACCGGTGGCCGCCTACCAGGTGTCGGGAGAGTACGCGATGGTGTGCGCCGCGGCGGCCCACGGCTGGATCGACGAGCGCGCCGCAGCGCTGGAGTCGTTGACCTGCATCCGCCGCGCCGGGGCGGACTTCGTGCTCACCTACTGGGCCGCAGCAGCGGCGGGTTGGCTCACCTGAGATGGGGGAAGCCCAGCCCAAGCGAGTGTTCTTCGAGCCCGGCGCGAGTTGGTACTGGTTGCTTCTGGGCCCGCTCTCGGCGCTGTCGCTGGTTCTCATCGAGGTGTGGACCGGCGCCGGGGTCGGGTTGGTGGTTCCGGCGATCTTCCTGGTGATGGTGTCGGCGTTCGTGGCGTTGCAGATCAAGGCGGCCCGCATGCACGTGTCGGTGGAGTTGACCGAGGACGCACTGCGCGCGGGCACCGAGACGATCCTGATCCGCGAAATCGTCGCGATCTATCCGGAGGCGAAGCACCCGAAGGCGTCCGGCACTGACCTGGAGACGTGGCAGTCGGCGCGGGCGCTCGGCGAACTGGTCGGGGTGCCGCGCGGCCGGGTCGGCATCGGGCTGAAGCTGACCGAGGGGCGCACCGCCCAGGCGTGGGCCCGTCATCACCGACTCCTCCGGGATGTGCTGACGCCGCTGGTCCAGGAGCGCGTGGAGCATAAGGACGACGACACCGGGTCGGCGCCGTGATCTCCCGGGTATGGATCGAACTCACCGTGGCGGTCCTGGCGCTCCTCGGCGCGGGAGTGTGCTGGCTGGATAGTCAGCACACAGTGCGGGTGGCGCCCGTCACCGACGGGCAGCCGGTCACCACGTCGCTCGTGTACGACCCCCAGTTCCTGCTGCTCACCATGCTGCTGCTGGCGACGGGCGGGATGCTGGCCGTGGTGGGAATCGGTCACACGGTCGTGATGACGACGTCCCGGTCGAAACGGTCCCGCGGCAGGTGCTGATAGGGGTCATCGGCGGCGCGGTAGCCGACGGCCACGCCGACCGCGCAGGTGTAGTCGGTGCCGGACAGGCCGAGGATCTCGTCGAAGGCCGGACGATCGATGCCCTCCATGGGGCACATGTCGATGCGCATCAGCGCCGCGGCAGAAGCCATGAAGCCCAGCGCGATGTAGGTCTGCGAAAGCGCCCAACTCGCCTGGCCGGCTGCTCCTTTCGCATCGATGTCCGCCGCGACCATCGTGGCGAAACCGGCGATGTTCTCACGGTCGAGACCACGGGCCGCGGCGATGTTGGAAAAATGGGACTCCAGGTAGTCCGGGGCGATGCGCCGGAGGTTGGCCAGCACCGCAAGGCGCGAACAGGTGAGAATTTTCGTGCTGTTCAGCGGGGCGGCCCGGGCCAGCGCCTCGCGAACCCCGGGCGAGACGACATCGATCAATTTCCAGGGCTGCACCCCGTATGACGACGGCGCCAACCGGAAGGTTTCGGTGAGCGTGAACCAGTCTTCGTCCGACACCGGCGCCTGCGGGTCGAACGCCTTGGCCGCGTAACGCCACCGCAGGCCCTCCAATACCACCTGTCCGCTCATCCGATGATGCTCTCATCGGCGGGGAACAGCGTCGCCAGCGCGGCCCGCAAGGCGGCCTCAGGATCGCTCACCTGGTCCGGGGCCCGCCAGGCCACATGCTGGTCGGGCCGCACCAGCAACGCCCCGCCTTCGGCCAGTCCCGTGTCGTCGGCGACGACCCGGACCGGCACGACGCGATCGGCCACGGCCCGTCCCGCAGCCGACCACTGCGGTGACGACGTCAGCAGGGTCATGGTGTCCAGGGCGATCAGGTCGAGCGTCGAGACCTCCGGGGTGATCCACCGGTGCGGCAGTCGCACGCCGGGGTTGGTGGAGGGCACGTACTGGCGGACGACGTTGTCGCGATGCGGCAGGGGTTGTCCGTCGTCGATCACCGGTCCGGCGCCCGCGGGATAGGCGAACCCCAGTTGCAGGCCGAGCATGTCGAAGTGCTCTTCCTGGTCGGCGATGGCGGCGTCCAGTGCGGCAGGGGATTCCGAACCCAGGGCGTTCCAGACGTCGAACAACTTCATGCCGTTCTCCAGACTCTTCTGGGCGTTCAATTGCGCGATCGGCCGACGCTCGGACTCATAGCTGTCCAGCAGGGTCTCCCGTGCCCAACCGTGGTGGACGGCAGCCAATTTCCAGGCGAGGTTGTGGGCGTCGGCGGCGCCGGTGTTCAGGCCCAGGCCGCCGCTGGGCGGGAACCGGTGGGCGGCGTCGCCCACGAGGAAGATCCGGCCGTCGCGGTAGCGTTCGGCGATCTGGCAGGTAGCCCGCCAGGAGCCCACGTGGCGGATCGTCAGGTCGACGTCGGCGCCGGCGGCTCGCCGGAACAGGGCGGCGGCGTAGTCATCGGTGAATTTCTCGATCGGCTCCGCCTCAGGATCCCACTCGTGCATGTACACCCACTCCGAGGCGAGGTCGTGCGCAACGAAGGTGCCGCGGATCGCGGGGTCCATGATCCAATACAGCGTGGCGGGACGCTGCCCGATCAGGGTGCGCAGGTCGGCCTGGGCGTGGACCATGACGAAGTTCTGCAGTTGGTCGGGGCCCTCCATGGTGATGTCCAGCGATTTGCGGACCCTGCTGCCGGCGCCGTCGCAGCCGAGCACATATCGGCTGCGGATCGTCTCCCCGGAGGTGAAGCTGCTGGTGACACCCTCGGAATCGGCTGCGGCGCCCGCCCATTCCAGGCCGCCGCGCAGGTTGGTGACGTGCGCGCGCAGGATGGGTTCGAAGCGGGGCTGGGACAGGTTGCGCAGTGGGGTCGGGGTGACGCTCAGTAACTCCTCGAGGTGCAGCTGATTTTCGAATTGCACCCTGCCGAGTTCGGTGCCGGCCAGGGTGGTCACCCAACGCACCCATGCGCCCTCGTGGGCGGGTTGGCATGCTGCCGCCACCCGCGCCATGTCGACGCCGGCGGCCCGGCAGATCTCGAAGGTCCGGGCGTTGACGACGTGGGCGGCCGGGGAGGTCTGCGGGCCCGCACGCCGTTCCGCGACCACATTGTCGATACCGAGACGATCCAGCAGAATCGACATGATCAGACCGACGGGGCCGCCACCGACGATGAGTACCGACGTGTCCATCAGATCAGCCCCCGATAACTGCCGCCGTCGACGTGCAGGTTCTGTCCCGAGATGTAGCCGGCCTGAACCGAGCACAGGTAAGCGCAGGCGTCGCCCAACTCCTCGGGGCGCCCGAGCCGCCCTGCGGCAATGGTGGCGGCGATCTCGGCGTAGGCCTCCTCGAGGGTGATGCCCCGGGTGGCAACCGCGAAGTCGGCCATCTGGCGCTGGCGGCCGGTGTTGATCCGCTCCGGCAGGAGGTTGTTGATGGTCACGTTGTCGGCGGCGACGTCGCCGGCGACCGCCTTGGTGACGCCGGTCAGGCCCGCGCGGGCGGCCACAGACGGCGTCATCAGGGCGTTCGGAGTGGTCACCATGGCCGAGGTGATGTTCACGATCCGGCCGAAGCGCCGCTCCCGCATGCCGGGCAGGACGGTCTGGATGAGGTGCAGCGGGGCCAGCAGGTTGGCCGACAGCGCGTCCTGCCAGGCCTGCGCGGTGGTGTCGACGAAGACCGACGGTGATGGCCCGGCGTTGTTGGTGATGAGGATGTCCGGTGCGGGCCATGCGCCGAGAAGGCGCTCGCGGCCCTGCTCGGTGTTGATGTCGGCGTCGACACCGATGGCCGAGACATTGAATTCGGCGGCCAACTCCGCGGCCGCCTGCTGCGCTCCGGTGCGGCCGCTGACCACCAGGTCGACGCCCTCGCGGGCCAACGACTCCGCGCAGGCCCGGCCCAACCCGCGGGTCGACCCGCACACGATGGCTCGACGCCGGGCGATGCCCAGATCCATGGTTAGCGGCCGGCCGCTTCGCGCCCCCGGGCGATGTCCTCGATGTCAGTGGGCAGGTAGAAGTCGGCCTTGGCCGCTGCCGGCTCCCACGCGGCGGAGACCGGATCCCAGTCGCGGCATTCCTGGGCCGCCCACAGGTCGTCGTCCGTGATCTGATCCATGTCGGTGAACAGTTCGAACATGCCGCCGGCGGGGTCGAGCAGGTACCAGAAGATGTTGGAGCCGACGATGTGACGGCCGACGCCGAACACCGACGCCTCGGGCCGCTCGCCGACGACCTCCATACCCAGGCGGCCGATGGCATCGGCGTCGTTGCACTCCACCGCGTAGTGGTTCATGCAGGGCACCGGCGCGGGCATGAGCAGCATGTTGTGGTGATCGGGCGAGCAGCGCAGGAACTGAGCGAGACCACCGCCGACGGTGTCGGAGAGCTTCATGCCGATACCGCGGCGGTAGAAGTTCGCGCTGGCCTCGACGTCCGGTGAGCCGAACACGACGTGGCCGACACGTCTCGGGGCGGACGGTTGATCGGCGGCGATGGCCGACGACCGGCGGTTGACCCGGGAGAGCTCCCCGGGGCCGTTGAACTGTCGCTCGGGTGCCGGGGCGAGCTTAGCCGCTTCGCCGATCTGCACTACGACGTCGTGGTCGAGAACCGGGTCGGCGCACCGCACCGAGACGTCGTCGCGGGTGTAGGCCACGCCGATGCCGTCCAGCCGCGCGGTGAGGCCATCGAGGTCCGCGGCCGTGTCGCAGCCCAGACGCACCTCCGACACGTGCCGGTAGCCGCCCTCCCGCACCCGCAGCTGCGTGGGCCGCTCGGCGGTGCCCAGCACGCCGGGGGAGGTGGACTGTAGGCCCCGCCGCAGCCAGAAAGCCTCCAGCTCAGCGGCGTCAGGAACCGCCAATTCCACATCAAGTAGAGAGTTCAGGGCCACCAGGGGATTCCTTCCACGCCGCCGCGCACCGGATTAGGTAGGCATGCTTCCACTAACCCGATGGAGCGTCAAGCGGAGGAGTCGCGAGGCCGAACGATTCGACCGGTACTAGGCCGTCTTCTTGATCAGCGGCAGCACCATCTGGCGGCGGCTGACGATGGCGTCGGCCAAATCGCGCAGCGCCTCGCGCACCGACCCCGCAGTCGGGAACGCGTCCCGGGCCGCGGCATCGTTGAGCAACCTGGAGACCGCCGGGCCCGCGACCAACGTCCACCCCAGGCCGGCGCCGTCGCAGTCGTCGTCGAACGTGAGCAACAGTGACAGCCCAGCGGAGGTGATGCGGCCGACCTCAGTCATATCGAGCACCACCGGGCTGTCGCCCAGAAGGAAACGACGGAGGTACACAGCGATCCGTTCGACGTTCGTGGCGTCGATCTCTCCATCGATGGTGACCACGGTGGCCAGGTGACGGCAGTGCGCCCGGACCCGAGCGGCACCGCAGTCAATGGTGGTGATCGTGCTGATCATGAGCGTCCCTCCCGCGAAGCATTAACCACGACGCTAGGCCGCGAACATAAGGGGAGGGACAACTGCCTCTAACTCTTTACTAAGAAGCGAACGTGAGCGGTCAGTCGTCCGCGTGGCGCTCGTAGTCCCATCGCTCCAGGCGCGCCTGCATCTGCATCAGGCCCATCCCGGCAACCGGCGCAGCGACCGCGATGCAGGCCAGCAGCAACGCACTCATCCCCTACCTCCCGAAGACGTTGTCCAGTATGACGTTCCTGCGCGCGCGATGGGTTCGCTTCGCGCGAAACCGATGGCTGTGGTCATCGTCGGCCCGCGATCCAGCCCAGCTCGCCCGGCACTTGTGCGCGCCAGTACCCGAGGTCGTGCCCGCCCACGGAGAAGCTGCCTGCCGGCGGAGTCGTCAGTTGACCGACGAATTGTTTGGCGACGGGATAGAAGCGGTCGAAAACTCCGCAGTCCACCCTCAGGGGAATCGCATTCAGGGCCGGCACACCCACCACGCTGTTGCGGACCCAGTCGTCGTTGCTGTCGAACGCGCCCGGGGTGGTGTCGTTGAAGGAGGCGAACAACGCGGGGCTGATCGCACAGATGCCGGCGGTGCGTGCCGGCCCCAACTTGGCGCCCAGGTGCAGCGCCCCGTAGCCGCCCATCGACCACCCCATAAATCCCACCCGTGAGGTGTCGAAGCCCATGGTGAAAAGCATCGGCAGCAACTCGTCGAGCACCATCGCGCCGGAGTCCTCCCCGGACGCCCTGGTGTGCCAATAGGTGTTGCCGCCATCGACGCCCACCACCGCGAACGGCGGCTTGCCCTCTGTGACCACGCGGGCCAACCCCTCCGGGACGCCCATGTCGAACATCTGGTTGGCGTCGGCGTCCATGCCGTGCAGTGCGATCACCGTGCGCAATGCGCCGGTTTGCCCGGGCGGCACGGCGATCGCGTAGTTGGTCTTGATGCCCCCGCGGGCCGCCGACACGAACGAGCCCGTGAGCTTCGTGGGCAGCGCGGCTCCCGCGCTCGGGGGCTCGAACGGGGCGGGACCCCGCACCGCAGGAGCCGCCTGCGGTGCGGTCGGGTCGAGCAGCCCGCTGAACGCCAGCAGTCCGGCGGCTCCCAGTCCGGCCCCGGCACCCACGCGCAGCATCGCCCTGCGATTGAGGTCTCCCATGGTCGCAATCATGACGCCCGGAACATGCTTCTCCGCCCGGCTCAGACCGAACTGGAAGCATTGCGTGACCTGGCGTGACCGTCCGGACATGAGTGGGTGACCTTGCGCGCCACCCCGATGGTCGGTGTGTTGTGGTTGACCCATGGCCGGCACGTCGCAGCTGAGGCAGGGACTGTCGCAGCGGCAGCTGAGCATGATCGCCCTCGGCGGCGTGATCGGCGCCGGCCTGTTCGTCGGGTCCGGCGTCGTGATCCGGGACACCGGGCCTGCCGCCTTCCTGACATACCTGCTCTGCGGGCTGCTGATCGTGCTGGTGATGCGGATGCTGGGAGAGATGGCCGCCGCCAACCCGTCAACCGGGTCGTTCGCCGACTACGCGGCGCAGGCCCTGGGCGGGTGGGCGGGGTTTTCCGTCGCCTGGCTCTACTGGTACTTCTGGGTCATCGTGGTCGGCTTCGAGGCCGTCGCGGGCGGCAAGGTCCTGGGCTACTGGTTCCACGCGCCGCTGTGGCTGCTGTCGCTGTGCCTGATGCTGGTGATGACCGCAACCAATCTGTTCTCGGTGGGGTCGTTCGGCGAATTCGAATTCTGGTTCGCGGGAATCAAGGTCGCGGCGATCGGGCTCTTCCTCGTCGTGGGCACGGTGTTCGTTCTGGTGTCGGACCGTCACCCGCGCCTGGCCAACCTGACCGCGCACGGCGGTTTCTTCCCCCGTGGCGTCGGGGCCGTCTTTGCCGCCGTCGTGGTGGTGATCTTCTCCATGGTGGGAGCCGAGATCGTCACCGTCGCCGCGGCTGAAAGCAGCGACCCGCAGCGCGCCGTCGAGCGGGCGACGAGGTCGGTCGTCGCCCGAATCGGAATCTTCTTCGTCGGCTCGGTCTTTTTGCTCGTCGTTATCCTGCCGTGGGATTCCGTCGAGCCGGGCGCCTCGCCGTACGTCGCCGCGCTGCGGCAGATCGGGCTTCCCGGCGCGGATCAGGTCATGAACGCCGTCGTGCTGACCGCGGTGCTGTCCTGCCTGAACTCGGGCCTCTACACGGCGTCGCGGATGCTCTTCGTCCTCGCCCAGCGGGGCCAGGCACCGGTCCGGCTCGCCGACGTGAGCGGCCGGGGCGTGCCGCACACCGCGATCCTGTGGTCGTCGGCCATCGGCTTCGGCTGTGTCGCCATGGCGTGGGTCGCACCCGACACGGTGTTTTTGTTCCTGCTCAACTCCTCGGGTGCCGTCATCCTGTTCGTCTATTGGCTGATCGCGCTGTCCCAGATCGTTCTTCGCCGCCGGACACCCGCGGAGCAGTTGCGGGTCACGATGTGGCTGTTCCCGGTGCTGTCGGTGGCGACCCTCGGCGCCATCACCGCCGTGCTGGTCCAGATGGCGTTCGACCGTTCGGCCCGTGGCCAGCTGTGGCTCAGCCTGGCGTCGTGGGCGGTCCTACTCGGGCTGTATTTCGCTGCCCGGGCCCTGGGCGTCAGGGCGTCCGGGTCAGCAACACTGCCTGCTCGAACGGCAGCCTGGCGAAAACGCCCCTGACTGACGATGTGACATGCGTCGCCGCGTCGTCCACGGTGACCACCCGCGGGTCGGTGACGCCGAAGGTCCTGCCCCTGTGGCGCATCCGGGCGCCGCCCGCCGCGGTCAGGTTCTTCAGCCAGTCCCGGTCCGGGCCGTAGGTCAGCACGATCGCGAACCCGGGTTTGCCGTCGACGCTGGTGGTGAACACGGTGACCGGGGTCCGGTATGCCCGGCCGGAGCGCCGTCCCCTGTGTTCGAGGATGGCGAAGCTGGGCAGCCACCCGGCCCAGAGCCGCTGGACCGGGTTGGTGACGTGTCGGTTGAACCGGGCGAGCCCCTGCGGCAGCTGCATGCAGTTATTCAACCCGTGCTCGCCTCCGGGCAGCAACCCGTGGCGGTTTGTCTGGAACACTGGCCGTCATGGGGAACAGCAACCATGCCACGGCCAGGCGTGAGGCGCCCGCGCCCGCCACCGAGATGTCGGCGCGGCTCTTCGCGCAGGCGTGTGCGGTGATTCCCGGCGGGGTGAACTCACCGGTGCGCGCCTTCACGGCGGTCGGCGGCATCCCGCGCTTCATCACCGAGGCCCACGGCTGCCGGCTCACCGACGCCGACGGCAACCGCTACGTCGACTTGGTCTGTTCCTGGGGGCCGATGATCCTCGGCCACGCCCACCCGGCCGTGGTGGATGCCGTCGCCACCGCTGCCGCCTGCGGCCTGTCGTTCGGCGCGCCCACGCCGGCGGAATCGGAGTTGGCCGCCGAGATCATCGGGCGGGTGGCGCCGGTCGAGCGGATCCGGCTCGTGAACTCCGGCACCGAGGCCACGATGAGCGCCGTCCGGCTGGCCCGCGGCTTCACCGGGCGGCCCAAGATCGTCAAGTTCTCCGGCTGCTACCACGGCCACGTCGACGCGCTGCTCGCCGACGCGGGCTCAGGCGTGGCGACGCTGGGCCTGCCGTCCTCGCCCGGTGTCACCGGTGCGACGGCGGCCGACACCATCGTGTTGCCCTACAACGACGTCGACGCCGTGCGTGCGGTGTTCGATCGCTTCGGGGAGCAGATCGCGGCGCTGATCACCGAGGCCAGCCCCGGCAACATGGGTGTCGTCCCGCCCGCCGCCGGCTACAACGCGGCGCTGCGCGCGATCACCGCGCAGCACGGTGCACTGCTGATCGTCGACGAGGTGATGACGGGCTTCCGGGTGAGCCGAAGTGGTTGGTACGGCATCGATCCGGTGGACGCCGACCTGTTCACGTTCGGCAAGGTGATGAGCGGCGGCCTGCCGGCTGCGGCGTTCGGCGGCCGGGCCGAGGTGATGGAGCGCTTGGCGCCGCTGGGCCCGGTGTATCAGGCGGGCACGTTGTCGGGGAACCCGGTGGCCGTGGCCGCCGGTCTAGCGACGCTGCGCGCCGCTGACGCCGCGGTGTACGCCACGCTGGATGTCAACGCCGCCCGGCTGGCCCGGCTGCTGTCCGATGCGCTCGCCGACGCCTCTGTGCCGCATCAGATCTCGAGCGCGGGCAACATGTTCAGCGTGTTCTTCACCGAGACGCCGGTGACGGACTTCGCGTCCGCGCAGGCCAGCCAGACATGGCGCTACCCGGCGTTCTTCCACGCCCTGCTCGAGGCGGGCGTGTACCCGCCGTGCAGCGCCTACGAGTCGTGGTTCGTCTCGACGGCGCTGGACGACGCCGCGTTCGACCTGATCGCCGACGCCCTGCCCGCCGCGGCCCGCCGGGCCGCCGCCGCCACCGCGCAGGACGGTATCTGATGGCCGGGCAGACCCGGGTGCACGTGGTCCGCCACGGCGAGGTGCACAACCCCGACGGCATCCTCTACGGGCGGCTGCCCGGCTTTCGCCTGTCGGATACGGGCAGGAACCAGGCGGCCGCGGTGGCCGACGCGCTGGCCGGCCGCGATATCGCCGCCGTGATCGCCTCCCCGCTGCAGCGCGCCCAGGAAACCGCCGCGCCGATCGCCGCCAAGCACGGACTGGTGGTGGACACCGACCCCGACCTGATCGAGTCGGACAACCTCTTCGAGGGACGCCGCGTGGGACCCGGCGACGGCGCCTTGCTCGACCCGCGCTTCTGGTGGCGACTGCGCGACCCGTTCACCCCGTCGTGGGGCGAGCCGTACGCGAAGATCGCGGCCCGGATGTCCGGCGCGGTGGGCAAGGCGCGCGCGCGGGCCGCAGGCCAGGAGGTGGTGTGCGTCAGCCACCAACTTCCGGTGTGGACGCTGCGGCTGCACGTGACCGGGCGGCGCCTCTGGCACAACCCCCGGCGGCGGCAATGCTCGCTGGCGTCGGTGACCACCCTGATCTACGAGGACGATCAGCTGGTCGACGTCGAGTACCTCGAGCCGGCGGCGCCATGAACGCAGGACGCCGAGTGATGGTCGCAGCCGTGTCGGCGGCGCTGATCCCGGGCCTGCTGGGGGGCTGTTCGACGGGCCGCGACGCGGTGGCCCAGGGCGGCACCTTCGAGTTCGTCTCCCCCGGCGGGAAAACGGACATCACCTACGACCCGCCGTCGGCCCGCGGCCGCCCCGGCCCGCTGTTCGGGCCCGACCTCGCGGACCCCGCGCACACGCTGACGCTCGGCGATGCGCAGTTCGCCGGCCGGGTCGTCGTCCTCAACATCTGGGGCCAGTGGTGCGGGCCGTGCCGGGCAGAGGCCGGCCAACTGCAGGCGGTGTACGACGCCACCCGCGCCGCCGGGGTGTCCGTCCTCGGTATCGACGTTCGCGACGACAATCGTCAGGCGGCGCTGGACTTCGTCACCGACCGCCACCTGACTTTTCCGTCCATCGACGACCCGCCGATGCGCACCCTCATCGCCTTCGGTGGCAGGTACCCCACCACCGTCATCCCGTCCACGCTGGCGCTGGATCGCCAGCACCGGGTCGCGGCGGTGTTCCTGCGGCCGCTGCTCGCCGCGGACCTGCAGCCCGTCGTGCTGCGGCTGGCGCAGGAGTCCCAGTGAACGGATTCACCCAGACCGCCGCCGCCGGCCCGCTGCTGCTGGCGCTGGGCGTGTGCCTCCTGGCCGGTCTGGTGTCCTTCGCCTCGCCGTGCGTGGTGCCGCTGGTTCCCGGCTACCTGTCCTACCTGGCCGCGGTCGTCGGCGTCGAGGAGCAGCCGCAACCTGGCGCGCTCACGGCCCCGCCCGGCGCGCGATGGCGCGTCGCGGGGTCCGCGGCTCTGTTCGTCGCCGGGTTCACCACGGTGTTCGTTCTGGGCACCGTCGCTGTGCTCGGTATGACGACGACGCTGATCACCAATCAGCTTCTGTTGCAACGAGTCGGCGGGGTGCTGACCATCGTCATGGGGCTGGTGTTCGTGGGTCTGATCCCCGTCCTGCAACGCCAGGCCCGGTTGCGCCCGCGGCAGGTGACGACGGTCGCGGGGGCGCCGCTGCTGGGCGCGGTCTTCGCGCTCGGCTGGACCCCGTGCCTGGGGCCGACGCTCGCCGGCGTCGTCACCGTCGCGTCGGCCACCGACGGTGCCAGCGTGGCCCGCGGGATCGTGCTCGTGATCGCCTACTGCCTGGGCCTGGGCATCCCGTTCGTGGCGCTGGCGCTCGGCTCGGCCGGCGCGGTGGCGGGCCTGGGCTGGTTGCGTCGGCACACCAGGGCCATCCAGATCTTCGGCGGCGCACTGCTTATCGCGGTCGGCGCCCTGCTCGTCACCGGGGTGTGGAACGACGTCGTGTCGTGGCTGCGCGACGCCTTCGCGTCGGATGTGAGGTTACCGATGTGAGCGCCCCGGTAGCTGCGCTCGCCGGCAAAGCGCGCAACACCTGGCGCACGTTGACCTCGATGGGTACCGCGCTCGTGTTGCTGTTCCTCCTCGCGCTGGGCGCGATACCCGGAGCGCTGCTGCCGCAGCGCAACCTCAACGCCGGGAAGGTCGACGACTACCTCGCGGCCCACCCGGTGATCGGGCCCTGGCTCAACCGGGTGCAGGCCTTCGACGTGTTCTCCAGCTTCTGGTTCACCGCGATCTACGTGCTGCTGTTCGTATCCCTCGTCGGCTGCCTCACCCCGCGGATGCTCGAGCACGCCCGCAGCCTGCGCGCCACCCCCGTCGCTGCACCGCGCAACCTGACCAGGCTGCCCAAGCACGCCTGCGCCCGGATCGTCGCGGGCCCCGGCTGTGGCCCCGCTGATGTGGGCGCCCTCGCGGACACGATCGCCGGCCGGCTGCGCGGCTGGCGGACCGCCGTCCGCCGCGGCGGCGACGATAACGCCCCCGGCACCGAGTCCGGCGCCGTGGAGATCTCCGCGGAGAAGGGCTACCTGCGGGAATTCGGCAACATCGTCTTCCACTTCTCGTTACTCGGCCTGCTGGTCGCGGTGGCGGCGGGCAAACTGTTCGGCTACGAGGGCAACGTGATCGTCATCGCCGACGGCGGGCCCGGCTTCTGCTCGGCATCCCCGGCCGCGTTCGACTCGTTCCGCGCCGGCAACACCGTCGATGGCACCTCGCTGCACCCGATCTGTATCCGTGTCAACAACTTTGCGTCGCACTACATGGCCTCCGGGCAGGCCACCTCGTTCGCCTCCGACATCGACTACCAGTCAGGCCGCGACCTGACCGCCGACACCTGGCGGCACTACCGGCTGGAGGTCAACCACCCGCTGCGGATCGGAGGCGACCGGGTGTACCTGCAGGGCCACGGCTACGCGCCCTCCTTCACCGTGACCTTCCCCGACGGGCAGACCCGGACCTCGACAGTCCAGTGGCGGCCCGAGAACCCGCAGACCCTGCTGTCGTCGGGTGTCGTGCGCATCGACCCGCCCGCCGGGAGCTATCCCACCGCGATCGAACGCCGCGAGCACCAGATCGCGATCCAGGGCCTGCTGGCGCCGACCGAGCAACTCGACGGCGCCCTGCTGTCCTCGAGCTTTCCAGCGCTCAACGCCCCCGCGGTGGCCGTCGACATCTACCGGGGCGACACCGGCCTGGACACCGGCCGCCCACAGTCGCTGTTCACCCTGGATCCCCGGCTCATCCAGCAGGGCCGGCTGACCAAGGAGAAGCGGGTAAACCTGCGCGCCGGCCAGGCCGTCCGGATCGACCGGGGCCCGGCCGCGGGTACCGTCATCCGCTTCGACGGCGCCGCGCCATTCGTCAACCTGCAGGTATCCCACGACCCGGGCCAGGCCTGGGTGCTGCTGTTCGCCACCGCGATGATGACCGGCCTGCTGGTGTCGTTGCTGGTGCGCCGCCACCGGGTCTGGGTCAGGCTGACGCCGCGGGCGGACGGTACCGTGGACGTCGACATGGGCGGCTTGGCGCGCACCGACAACTCCGGTTGGGGCGACGAGTTCGAGCGCTTGACCGAGCGGTTGCCGGCCGGTCTCGGCGGCGGAGCCGAGCTAGCCGGGCCAGTATCGACGAGGAACTCCGAGGTGGGCGTCACATGAACACCCTGCACGTCGACGTGGGCCTGGCCCGCTACTCCGACTGGGCGTTCACCGCGGCCGTCGTGGCCCTGGTGATCGCGATGGTGCTGCTGGCGTTCGAACTCGCCTACGCCGGCGGCCGCCGCGCCGAGCGGCGCGAGTTGGTGTTGGCCGGCGGGGTCGCGGCCGACAGCGCCACCCCCGGCATCGTCGAGGACGCCCCGGACCGCTCGCTGGCCGAACGGGTCGGGCGGGGCGGGTTGGCCGTCGTGTACCTCGGCATCGGGCTGCTGGTGGCATGCGTCGTGCTCCGCGGGTGCGCCACACTGCGGGCGCCGTGGGGCAACATGTACGAGTTCATCAACCTGACGTGCCTGTGTGGACTTCTCGCCGGGGCGATCGTGTTGCGTCGCCCGCACTACCGCCCGCTGTGGGTTTTCCTGCTGGTGCCGGTGCTGATCCTGCTCACGGTCTCCGGGCGCTGGCTGTACACGAACGCCGCGCCGGTGATGCCCGCGCTGCAGTCCTACTGGCTGCCCATCCACGTGTCGGTGGTCAGCCTGGGATCCGGTGTGTTCATGGTCGCCGGCATCGCCAGCATCCTGTTCCTGCTGCGCACCTCGCGGCTCGGCGAGCAACACGGTGAGCAGCAGGGCGCGCTGGCACGGGTGCTGCAGCGGCTTCCCGACGCGCAGACCTTGGACCGGATCGCCTACCGGACAACGATCTTCGCCTTTCCGGTGTTCGGTTTCGGCGTGATTTTCGGGGCCATCTGGGCCGAGGAGGCCTGGGGCAGGTACTGGGGATGGGACCCGAAGGAGACCGTCTCCTTCGTCGCATGGGTGACCTATGCCGCGTATTTGCATGCCCGGTCGACGGCGGGATGGCGGGACCGCAGGGCGGCATGGATCAACGTCGCCGGCTTTGTGGCGATGGTGTTCAACTTGTTCTTCGTCAATCTCGTCACCGTGGGCCTGCACTCCTACGCGGGCGTCACCTGACGATCGGGCTACTTGTCGCCGCGCCCCAAGCGCCGCAAGAACTCCGGATCGTCGTCGGGCCCGATGACACGACTCGCCGTCCGGGTGGTCTGTGATCGCATGGCGCGCCAGCCGACGTAGACCAGCGATCCCACGATCATGATGAGCAGCAGGTAGAGCACTCAACACCTCCTAGAGGCGAATATACGCGCGTCGTAGTCTTGTCTGGTGGGTGACGGTGACGGGCAATCGGAGAGCACGGGCGATAACGCCGGAGGGCACGCCGGGTATCGCGGTGTGGGCGATGTCGTGCTGTATGCGGCGGCGCGCTTGCTGCTGGCGGTCGTGCTGACCGGCGTCATCTACGGGATCGCGCGCCTGCTGGGCGTCGCGCAGTTCCCGATCGTCGTCGCCGCGTTGTTCGCGCTGGTCATCGCGATGCCCGTCGGTATCGTGGTGTTCGCCCCGCTGCGCAGGCGCGCCACCGCCGCAGTGGCCGCGGCCGGCGAACGCCGACGTCGGGAGCGCGATCAGCTGAGGGCCCGACTGCGGGGCGGAGAACCCGGGCCGCACACGTGACCAGTGAACGGTCAGCGCACCGGCGACCCGGCCAGAGCCAAGGCGGCGGCTACCGCTGCCGCCCACACGACCATCGTCAGCCCGGTGTCGCGCAGCACCGGGATCAACGCGGGGCCGCCGCGGCCTGAGCGCACCGGACCCGCGGCGCGCAGGGCCAGGGGAGCGGCCACCAGACCCGCCGCGCACCAGGGGGTCGCCAGCATCAGCAGCGGTGTCACCGCCGCCGGGGCCGCCAGCAGGGCCTGATAGAGGACGCGGGTGCGGGTATCGCCGAGACGAACTGCCAGGGTGACCTTGCGCGACTGGGCGTCGGTGGGGATGTCCCGGAGGTTGTTGGCGACCAGCACCGCCGACGAGAACGCCCCGGTGGACACCGCGAGCGCTATCCCCACCCAGTCGACCCGCAACGCCTGGGTGTACTCGGTGCCGAGCACGGCGATCAGCCCGAAGAACACGAACACCGCGACCTCGCCGAAGCCTGCGTAGCCGTAGGGTCTGGGCCCGCCCGTGTACAACCAGGCGCCGGCGATACAGGCGGCTCCCACGGCGATCAGCCACGGCGCGCTGCACAGCGCCAGCGCCAGCCCCGCGAGCGCGGCCACTGTCAGGCTGACTACCGCCGCGGTCAGCACCGACCGCGGGGCGGCCAGCCGCGAGCCCACCAGGCGCAGGGGGCCGGCGCGATCGTCGTCGGTGCCCCGGATTCCGTCGGAGTAGTCGTTGGCGTAGTTGACGCCGACCACCAGCGCGACCGCCACGGCGAGGGCCAGCAGCGCCTTCCACCACACCGCCGCATGCAGCCACGCCGCAGCGCCGGTGCCGGCAATCACCGGGGCGATCGCGTTGGGCAGCGTCCGGGGCCGCGCGCCTGAGAGCCACTGCGAGAAACTGGCCACTCCAGCATCCTGCCAGCCGTTACGGTCGGGCGAACCGCCGAGCCAGCGCCCGCCGGTCGACCTTGCCGATGCCGTGTCGGGGCAGCGCGTCGACCACATGCAGTTCGCGCGGCGCGGCGGTGGCGGGCACGGTGCGTGTCGCGTGGGACCGCAGCTCCGCCAGTGTCGGTGGCCGGCGCCCCGCGTTCACCACGATCGCCGTGGCCACCCGCTGTCCCAGCCGGGCGTCGGC
>CAIYOH010000254.1 GCA_903927745.1 uncultured Mycobacteriaceae bacterium | reverse complement strand
TTGCATGGCATGCAAGAGGTCGGCGGTTCGATCCCGCCTGGCTCCACCAGTTTGAAACCGCCTCCGGCCGCCAGGCCGGGGGCGGTTTCCGTTTCCGGGGTCGGTCAGGCTTCGTGCAGCACCGCCTCGGTGCGGGCCTGCAACGCGGCGAAGCCGAGGCCGGCGACCATGTCGGTCACCACGAAGCCCTTCGGCGTCACGTCCAGCACCGCCAGGTTGGTGTAGACCCGGGTGACGCAGCGCGCCGCCGTCAGCGGGTAGGCGCAGCGCCGCAGCAGCCGCGGCCGGCCATCCTTGGTGGTGTGCTCCATCACCACCCAGACCCGCTTGGCGCCGACCGCCAGGTCCATCGCGCCGCCGATCTGCTTGCCGGTCTCGGTCGGCGAATGCGCCCAATTGGCCAGGTCGCCATTCTCCGCCACCTCGAACCCGCCCAGCACGCACAGGTCGAGATGCCCGCCGCGCACCACGGCGAAGCTGTCCGCGTGGTGGATGAAGGCGCCGCCGGGCCGCAGGCTCACCCGCTGGCTGCCGGCATTCACCAGCCAGGGGTTCTCCTTGTGCGGCGCCGGGGCCGGCCCCATGCCGAGGATGCCGTTCTCGGAATGCACCACCACCTCGCGCTCTGCCGGGATGTGGTCGGCGGCCAGGGTCGGGATGCCGATGCCGAGGTTGACGTACCAGCCTTCCGGGATGTCCTGCGCCACCCGGGCGGCCATGCCGTTGCGGTCCAGCGGGCAGAAGCCAGTGCTCGTGTCGTTCATTAAGATGCCCTCCGGTCAGCGCGGCAGCACGGGGTCGCCGACCGGCAGGTGCAGCACCCGGTCGACGAAGATGCCCGGCGTGTGGATCTCGTTGCCGGGCAGCTGGCCGAGATCGGCCACGTGGTGGGTCATGACGATGGTCAGCTTGCCGGCCATGGCCATGATCGGGTTGAAGTTCTGCCCGCTGTCGCGGAACACCAGGTTGCCCCAGCGGTCGGCCATCCAGGCCTCCACCAGCGCCACATCGCCATGCAGCGCGTGTTCAAGCACGTAGGTGCGGCCATTGATCTCGCGGGATTCCTTGCCGTCGGCCAGCAGCGTGCCAGCGGACGTGGCCGTGTAGAACGCCGGAATACCGGCCCCCGCCGCGCGCATCCGCTCCGCCAGCGTGCCCTGCGGCACCAGTTCCAGTTCAATCTTGCCGTCGCGGTAGAGCGTTTCGAACACCGTCGAGCCTGGAATGCGCGGGAAGCTGCAAATCAGCCGCCGCACCCGCCCGGCGCGCAGCAGATGTGCCAGCCCCGCCGTGCCGAACCCGGCATTGTTGGCCACCACGGTCAGGTCGCGCACGCCCGCTTCCACCAGACCTTCGATCAGTTGGTTCGCCTGCCCCACTGCGCCGAAGCCGCCGAGCAGGATCGTCGATCCGTCCTGAATGCCCGCCAGCGCGCTGGCCACCGAGTTGACGAACTTGTCGATCATGCCGTCTCCCCGTTCCCCCGGTGTTATGTGCGGTTGGTTCGCAATGCGGACATGTGT
>CAIYOH010000253.1 GCA_903927745.1 uncultured Mycobacteriaceae bacterium | reverse complement strand
GACGGGACGCACGGCGACACCGGTCTGCTGACGCTCGACGACCTGGTGTCGCTCGTGCTGGACTGGCGCCGGCCGGTCAAGCTGTTCATCGAGACCAAGCATCCCGTCCGGTACGGCTCCCTGGTGGAAAGCAAGCTGCTGGCGCTGCTGCACCGCTTCGGCATTGCCGCGCCCGCCTCCGCCGACCGCTCCCGCGCGGTGGTGATGTCGTTCTCGGCCGGCGCGGTCTGGCGAATCCGGCGTACAGCCCCGATGCTGCCGACCGTGCTGCTCGGCAACTCCGCCCGCTACCTCGTCAGCGGCGCGGCCACGGCCGTCGGTGCCACCGCCGTGGGGCCTTCCCTGCAGTCGCTGAGGGAATACCCCCAGCTGGTGGATCGCGCGCTGGCGCAGGGCAGGTCGGTGTACTGCTGGAGCGCCGACGCCTACGACGACATCGACTTCTGCCGCGACATCGGGGTGGCGTGGATCGCGACCAACCACCCGGGGCGCACAAAGGCCTATCTGGAGGCCCATTTGGAGGGCGGCCGCGGCGGGGAGGCCGGCGGCTAGGAGGTTACCGGCGCGTCGGACGCCAGCGCCTCGAACAATGTGGCCGCCTCGTTGTGATCCCACACCACCACCGATCCGGCGTCGCTGTCGCGAAGCTCGCCGATCGGGACGGTGACGGCCGTCATCGCACCGCGCAGCGCCCAGCCGAGCCGGGCGAGGTCCCAGACGTGGGCGCCCCCGTCGACGGTGAGGGCGGCGACGACGGCGCGCGGGACGGCGTACCAGCGCCGCGGGTTGAGCCAGACGGCCGGGCTGGCGGCCCGATTCAACAGCGCCGACAGGAACTGCCGCTGATTGACCATCCGATCCAGGTCCGCTCGTGGGGTGTCGCGGGTGCGGACGAATCCGAGCGCGTCGGGCCCGTCGAGCGTCTGGCAGCCGGCCGACAGGTCGATGCCCGCCAACGGGTCGCGCATCGGCGCGTCCGGGCACAGGGTCACCCCGCCGAGCGCGTCGACCACGGCGGCGAACCCGCCGAAGCCGATCTCGGCGTAGTGGTCGAGGCGCAGCCCGGTGGCCTGCTCCACCGTCTGAATCAGCAGGGTGGCCCCGCCCGTGGCGAACGCGGCGTTGATCTTGTCCCTACCCTGGCCCGGAATCGGGACGTAGGAGTCACGCGGAATCGACACCAGCGTCGCCCCACGACCGGACCCCGGCGCGGGCAGGTGCACCAAGAGGATGGTGTCGGTGCGGCTGCTGCCGACGTCGCCGCCGGTCGCGAGCTGCTGCTGTTGGTCGGGGGACAGACCCTGGCGGCTGTCCGAGCCGACGATCAGCCAGTTCGTGCCGCGGCCGGGTGCCGGCCGGCCGGGATACTCGGTGAGGACCGGCTCGCGGTGCAGGCCGGCGTCCAACCGGAAGGCGGCGGCTGCGGCGGCCAGGGCCGCCCCAACGGTCAGCAGCACCCCGCTCAACGCGATCGCCGCCAGCACGCGCAGCCGGCGGCGCACGCCGCGTGTGCGGCGGGCCCTCGGCGCGACCGGCCGCGGAGGGGGGGCGGAACCGGCCGG
>CAIYOH010000252.1 GCA_903927745.1 uncultured Mycobacteriaceae bacterium | reverse complement strand
GCCCCCGCGCCAACGCCCGTACCCGCCGCACCCGCCGCACCCCCAACACCCACTCCACCCGCGCCGCCGGCACCTCCGCCGCCGATCAACCCCGCGTTACCACCCGCGCCCCCCACACCCCCGGCGCCACCCGCCCCTCCATTGATACCGGCCACACCATTGACACCCGCGCCGCCCTGGCCGCCCTGGCCACCGGGACCCACCAACACCCCACCCGCACCACCGGCGCCACCCGCGCCACCGGCGCCACCACCACCGCCGGCGCCACCCGCCCCGACGAGGATCGCCGACCCACCCGCCCCACCCGGGGCCCCCGGCGCCGTGCTGAGCCCGCCCTGGCCCCCAGCCCCCAGCAACCAGCCACTGCCCACCCCTGCTGTCCCGTACCCCTGCGCGTTGGTGTACCCGTTGGCGCCATCACCGAACAACGGCCGCCCCGTCACCATCGCCACGGGAGAGAAATACGGCAGATCCGGCCCGAACACCGGCGTCCACGACCCCAGCGGCGTCGTCGTCTGCGCCGACAACAGCGACCCCACACCCGCCGCCTCCGCAGCCGCGTACGACCCCGCACCCGCGCTCAGAGTCCCGGTGAACCGCTCATGCCACGCCACCGC
This sequence comes from uncultured Mycobacteriaceae bacterium, assembly GCA_903927745.1. Classification (GTDB taxonomy): domain Bacteria; phylum Actinomycetota; class Actinomycetes; order Mycobacteriales; family Mycobacteriaceae; genus Mycobacterium. The sequence continues at coordinate 1,151 of CAIYOH010000252.1, read as the reverse complement.
CCGCGCCAACAGCCCGTGATAATCCTGCGCATACGTGCCGAACAACTTCGCGATCGCCACCGACACCTCATCGGCCGCCGCGGTACTCACCGATGTCGTCACCGGCGCTGCAGCCGCACGAGCCTGGCTGATGGCCGCCGCGATGCGCCCCACGTTCCGCGCGATACCCGCGACTGACTCGGGTGACACACTCAGCGACGACATCAACAATTAACTTTCCCGCGAACCACGCACAGCCGACCGCTGAAATATAAATGACGCACCCGGCGAGTAGCCTGACCGCCGTGGACTACGCCACCGCATTCCTCGCCGAAATCCGCGCATTCGCCGCCCTGTACGGCGACCTCTCCCCTGAGGCGGTCGAATCCACTCCCGTGCCGACATGCCCCGAGTGGACCCTCAAGCAGCTCCTTCGGCACGTCGGCCGCGGCGACCGCTGGGCAGCGCAGATCGTGCGCGACCGGCTCGACGAGCGCCTCGACCCCCGCACCGTCGAGGGCGGTAAGCCGCCATCGGATCCGGCCGCCGTGGCCTCGTGGCTGGACAACGGCGCCCGGCAACTGATCGACGCCGTCGACGCGACCGGCCCGGCGACGACGGTGTGGACGTTCCTCGGGCCGCGACCGGCCGACTGGTGGATCCGGCGCCGGCTGCACGAAACGGCCGTGCACCGGGCAGACGCCGCCATCGCACTCGGGGTGCTCGGTAGCGCATTCACCCTCGCGCCCGATGTGGCGGCCGACGGGATCACCGAATGGCTCGAGCGGGTGGCGGTCCAGGCTGGCCGCGACGGCGCTCCGCTGCCGCTCGCCGACGGCACGACCCTGCACCTGCACGCCACCGATCCGGGACTGGGCGACGCCGGCGAATGGACCGTCCGCGTCGAGCAGGGGAAAGTCACCTGGACACACGAGCATGGCAAGGGCAGCGTGGCACTGCGCGGCGGCGCAACCGACCTGTTGCTGACGATCTTGCGCAGGGTGCCGCTCGCTGACACCGGCATCGAGGTGTTCGGCGACGACACCGTGTGGACGACCTGGCTGGACCGAACGCCCCTCTGAGAGGGGCGACACGGTAGCTTGCTGAACATGAGCACATCGGAGATCGCCACCGTCTTGGCGTGGCACGACGCCCTGAACTCAGCCGACCTG
>CAIYOH010000251.1 GCA_903927745.1 uncultured Mycobacteriaceae bacterium | reverse complement strand
GGGGCCGCCGCCGCGATCTGTGTGGTGACCGCGGCGGCGCGAGCGTGGGCCTGCTGCAGCGCAGATCCGATCGCCGCGGCATCGTGGGCCGCCGACGCTATGGCATCGGGCGCAACGAACACCACTGACGACATCCCGGAGACCGCCTTCAAACCCCTTCACACAACTGGTGAGACATTACGCCAACTGAAGAAAAACATCAGCAATCTGGAGAAAAGCCATCCAGGGAAACTGATTCGCCGGTGACCGACAGCGAACCACTATTCTGGGTTTCCGACTGGGAAGATCCCGAGTAGCCAATGAAAATATCTGCCACCGACGCAGGACCCGGCTCAGACACCACGAGCCACCGCAGCCGGCGCAAGTCCGACCGGCGGCTGCAACTGCTGGCCGCGGCCGAGCGGCTGTTCGCCGAACGCGGGTTCCTCGCCGTGCGGCTCGAAGACATCGGCGCCGCCGCAGGGGTGAGTGGGCCGGCGATCTACCGCCACTTCTCCAACAAGGAGTCGCTGCTGGTCGAGTTGCTGGTCGGTATCAGCACGCGGCTTCTCGACGGCGCCCGTGACGTACTCGAGCACAGCACCGACGCGGCCACGGCGCTCGACGGCCTCATCGACTTCCACCTCGATTTCACGTTCGGCGATCCCGACCTGATCCGCATCCAGGACCGCGACCTTGCGCACCTGCCCGAGGGCGCCGAGAAGCAGGTGCGCAAGGCGCAGCGCCAATACGTGGAGATCTGGGTGGGCGTGCTGCGCGACCTCCACCCCGGGCTGACAGAGGGCGACGCCCGACTCGCCGCGCACGCGGCCTTCGGCCTGCTCAACTCGACCCCGCACAGCATGAAGGCCCCATCCCCCGGCAAGCCCGCCGCGCGGTCCCGCGCCGTCATGCGGGCCATGACCGTGGCCGCGCTCGCTGCCGGAAATCAGTGCTCGTGAGCCGCCGGTCGCCGCACGAGCCGCCACAGCGCGGTGCTTAGGTACCCTGCACAGCATGCACGCCATGGGGTGGACATGAACGATCCGCAAGGCACCCAGGGGTTCGGTCCCACCTTCCCAGGATGGGACCCAGCCTTCGCGCGAGGACCGTGGAGCCAGCCGCCCGTCGATCCCGCCTACGCTGACCAGTCGCCATGGGCACCCACCTACGTCGCCTACTCGCCGCAGTGGGCACCCGATTTCAACAGCCAGCAGACACAGCAGTCGCCCGCTTACTGGCCGCCGGGTATGCCGGGCGAGCCACCGGCTCCGGCGCCGCCCGGTGGGCCGAAATCGCCGCGGTGGTTGTGGGTCGCCGCCGGCGCGGCGTTGTTCCTGGCGGTCACGCTGGTGATCGCCTTGGCGATCGCGAACCAGGCGATCAAGCGCCAGACCGCGGTTCCGCCGCTGGCGCCCACGCCGGAAACCAGTGCGCAATTCCCGCCACCCTGGGCCCCCTCGACAGTGCCCTCTATGCCCTCTATGCCCTCTATGCCCTCTGTGCCGTCTCTGCCCTCGTTGCCGTCTGAACCAGCTGCGCCGTCGCCGACGCTGACCCCGCCCCCGTCGCGCACACACACTCCGGGGGTGCCTCCCACCGACACCACCGCCCCGGCCGCCATGCAGGACGTCGTGTACTCCGTCAGCGGCGACGGCCGCGCGCTGAGCATCATGTACATCGCCACCGGCGACGTCATCCAGACCGAGTTCAACGTCGCGCTGCCGTGGAGCAGAGAGGTCAGCCTGGCGAAGTCGGCCATCCACCCTGCGGCCGTCACGATCGTCAACTTCGGCTACAACGTCACCTGTTCGGTCACCGTGGCGGGGGTTCAGGTCAGTCGACGGGTCGGGGCCGGCCTGACGGTCTGCGGGCTTGGGGGGTAAGCCGCTCGGCCGCTAAGCCCCTAGGCGTGGTCCGCCGGAACGGCGACGCGGGCGGGAACGCGGACCGCGAACATCCCTATCAGCCCGACGATCAGCACCAACGAGATCCCAGCCAGCCCGGCGCGCACCGCGCCGAAGGCATCGACGAAGACGGAGAACAACCACGGCGCGATGAAGGAGGCCGCCCGCCCGGTCATCGTGTAGAGGCCGAAGGCGACCCCTTCTCGGCCGTGTTTCGCCATGTGTAGTAACAAGGCTCGCGACGACGCCTGCGCGGGCCCGACGAACAGGGCCAGCACCAACCCGCACACCCAGAAAGCCCGGGGGCCCGACAGCGCCATCATGCTGAGCCCCGCGATGATGATCACGGTCAGCGACACCATGATCACCGGCTTCGAACCGATCCGGTGGTCGACCAACCCGCCCAGCAACGCCCCCGCCGCGGCCACCACGCTGGCGGCCACCCCGAAGATCAGCACGTCGCCCTGGGAGATCCCGTAGACGTTGACGCCCAGCACGGCGCCGAAGGCGAAGATCCCCGCCATCCCGTCCCGGAAGATC
>CAIYOH010000250.1 GCA_903927745.1 uncultured Mycobacteriaceae bacterium | reverse complement strand
TTCGAGCAGGCTTGTCATCCCCGATGCCGCAGAGCAGACCCTCAGAATGTGAGGGTTGCCGTCGCCCACCGCGTACGGCAAGCACGACTCGTTCGGGCCGCACGCCTGCCGCGCCAGGTGGAACGCCTCACGCTCGGGCTCAAAGCCTGTCACGTGACACAGGCCAGCCTCGAGCATCTGCCGGTACGGCGGGCCGTCGCCGGCGTCGAACGGGTTTGCTCCGATGTTGACCACGTGCGTCAGACGCGACGGGGAGAGCAGGTCGCGGACCGCGCTCATCGATCCATCACCGCCACATGCCCTCCGATCCGGCAGGGGTTGACCCAACGCGAAGATCATAGATCCGAAAAACGCGGCCGCTGCGGTAACCTCGTTCTCGCAGCGCAACAGCAGCAGCGCGGGGAAGGGACGGGAACGCCCATGGCCACCTCTGGCGACGGAGTCGTTGACGCCATCGAAGCCACTGACGCCACCGACGCGGAGGTGACGCCCGCCGACCGCTTCATCAAGACAGCCGTCGCGATCCTCGGCGAAACCGGGCGCACCGACTTCACCGTGCAGGAGGTGGTCGCGCGCTCGAAGACCTCGCTGCGGGCCTTCTATCAGCATTTCACCGGCAAGGACGAACTGCTGCTTGCACTGTTCGACAGGACCATCGCTGTGTCGGCTGAAGCCTGGCGCGCCGACACCACCGGCCTGGACAGCACCGCCGCGCTCAAGCTGGTGATCGACCGCATCAGCGAACAACCGGAGTCGAGCACCCAGGACAGCCTCAACCGGGCGCTGACCCTCTACAACCAGCACCTCGCCGAGACCCGCCCCCGCGACTACGCACGGGTCCTGTCCCCCCTGCATCAACTGATCCATGACATCGTCGGCCGGGGCATCACCGAGGGGGTGTTCAACCCGGGTATCGACGTGGGGGCGGCCACCGCGATCGTGATGCAGACCGTGATGGCCGCGCAGCGATTGCATTGGCTGGGAGCCGAATTGAACGGAACACCGGTGGATGCCGGCCAGCTCTACGACTTCTGCAGCCGCGCGCTGGGCATGCGGGACGACGGCGCGGAACCAGCCACGTCCTCGCTGACCGAGTTGTTCGGCCGGATCGGCATGCGGCCGGGAACACGTGGCGGCGAGTTCGCGATGACGATGCCGGTCAGCCCGCAGGTGGTCAATACGTCCGGCGCGCTGCAGGGCGGACTGATCGCGACCCTGGTGGACGTCGCGGCGGGACAGTTCGGGCTCGATCACCTGCAACCGGGCACCACGATGACGACGGCCGACCTGGCCATCCGGTATCTGCGGCCGGTGCGCCGCGGCGTGGCGTACGCCGTGCCCCGCATGCTGCGGGCGGGGCGGCGCGCGATGGTCATGCAGGTGGACGTCTATGGCGACCGGGGGGGCGACCGGGGGGGCGACCGGGGGGGCGACCGGGGGGGCGACCGGGGGGGCGACGGGGACGAGTTGCTGGCTACGGCGACCGTGAACTTCGCGATCATCAGCGGGCCCACCCCGACGATCGGCCTGCGGGCAGACAACTAGGACCCGACACACCCGTTGCGCGGAGGCGGTAACGTCGTTACCCTGCACTGAGAACGAGAACCCCTTGAAGGAGATCGCCATGCCGTCTCGCCAACTCCCCTACCCGGTGTTCGACGCCGACAACCACCTGTACGAGCCGGAGGAGGCACTGACCAAGTTCCTGCCGGACAACCGCAAGCGCGCGATCGAGTATGTGCAGGTCCGTGGCCGCACGAAGATCGTCGTCCGGGGGCACATCAGCGACTACATCCCCAACCCCACCTTCGAGGTGGTGGCGCGGCCGGGCGCCCAGGAGGAGTACTTCCGCAACGGCGCCGGCGGCAAGAGCTACCGCGAGGTCATGGGTGAGCCGATGAAATCGATCCCCGCTTTCCGCGAGCCCGGGGCACGCCTGGAGGTCATGGACGAACTCGGCCTCGACTACGCCCTGATGTTCCCGACGCTGGCCAGCCTGGTCGAGGAGCGCATGAAGGACGACCCGGAGCTGATCCACGACGTCATCCACGCGCTCAACCAGTGGATGTACGAGCAGTGGTCGTTCAACTACAAGGACCGCATCTTCGCCACCCCGGTGATCACCCTGCCCATCGTCGACCGCGCACTCGAAGAGCTCGAATGGTGCCTGGAACGGGGCGCCCGGACCGTCTTGGTGCGCCCGGCTCCGGTGCCCGGTTTCCGCGGCACCCGGTCATTCGGTTACGAGGAGTTCGACCCGTTCTGGCAGGCCTGCGTGCGCGCCGAAATCCCGGTGTCGATGCACGCCTCCGACAGCGGCTACTCCGACTTCCTCAACGTTTGGGAGCCCGGTGACGAGTTCCTGCCGTTCAAGCCGACCGCGTTCCGCATGGTTGCGATGGGCAAGCGGCCGATCGAGGACACCTTCGCCGCGCTGGTCTGCCACGGCGCGCTGTCGCGCAACCCCGACCTGCGCATCCTGTCGATCGAAAACGGTGCCGACTGGGTGCCGGGGCTGTTCAAGGGCCTCAAGAGCGTCTACGCCAAGATGCCGCAGGCGTTCACCGAAGACCCGATCGAGGCGTTCAAGCGCTGCGTCTACGTCAGCCCGTTCTGGGAGGACCGGTTCCCCGAGATCCTGAAGTTGGTCGGCGCCGACCGGGTGGTGTTCGGATCCGACTGGCCGCACCCCGAGGGCTTGAGCGACCCCATCTCCTTCGTCGACGAACTGACCGACCTCAGCCAGGAGGACGTCGCCAAGATCATGGGCGGCAACATGATGGAGCTGATGAAGGTGTCGGCGCCGGCTTCGAAGAAGCCGGTCACCGCCTGAGCGCGCGTGTGAGGGGACTTGGTTAGCGGGTCTGTTCGCGCCGCACCTGGTTGAACGGCACGCCGCGGTCGGCCGCATACTCACGCGGGAAACCCAGCACCCTCTCGCCGACGACGTTGCGGGCGACCTCGACAGTGCCGCCGCCGATGGCGACGTTCTGCCGCGACAGATAGCGCAGCCCCGAGTCCAGACCCTCCCACTCGTCGCCGACCACGCCGGCGCCGCCGGTGATCGCCAGCGCGGTGTCCATGTCCAGAGTCGCAGTTTCGGCGTGGAAGAGCCTGATCAGACCGCCGCCGGTGGGCGGCAGCGTGCCGTCGTTGACGGCACGGGTCACATGATCGACCAGCTGCTCAGTCACCGCGCGGTGCACCAGCACGCGGCCAGCCAGCTCGCGCAGGCGTTCGTTATCCCCGGCGTTCTCCACGAGGCGCACGTAGTCGATGGGGATCGAGGTGCCACCCTCGTTGCCGCTGCCGCTGGCGAACTCCGAACCCTGACCGACGGCGCGGCGTTCGTGATAAAGCTGCCGCGACGCCACCGTCCAGCCGTCGTTCACCTCGCCGACAACGGCGTCGTCACCGACGTCCACGCTGTCGAGGAACTCCTCGCAGAACTCGGTCGACCCGCTGAGCATGGTGATGCGCCGCAACGTGATTCCCGGATGCGCAATGGGCACCAGGAACATGGTCAGCCCCTCGTGCTTGGGCACGTCCCAGTTGGTGCGGGTCAGGCACAGTGCGTAGTCGGCGGCGAACGCGCTGGTGCTCCACGTTTTCGCGCCGTCGATCACCCACCTGTCGCCCCGGCGTTCGGCCCGGGTGATCACCCCGGCCAGATCCGACCCGCCCCCGGGTTCGCTCAGTAGCTGCACCAGGACCTCATCGCCGCGCAGGGCAGCACTGATGTGCTGTTTCTTCTGCTCCTCGCTGCCGGTGTCGAGCAGCGTTGCGCAGCAGATGGTGAACGAAGGGGTGTTGAGGATCAGCGGCATCTCGTAGTTGCGGGTCTCGGCGTCGAACGCCTTCTGGTACGCGTAGTCCAGGCCCAGCCCGCCGTACTCCTGGGGGAAGCAGATGCCGGCGAACCCCCCGTCGTACAAACGCTTCTGCAACTCTCGTGCGCGTAGCCAGGCTTTGTCTTCGTCCCGCGGGGCGGGCGGCGGGGACTCCGGATCGATCACGGGCATGTTGTCGGCCAGCCATGCACGGGCGCGGGCGGCGAACTGTTCGACGGTTTCGGTCATGGTGTGCTGCGGCCCGCCTTCTCAGCCCCGTAGACGAATAGGTTGTGTTCCTCCGGCGTCCCGAAAGTGGAGCGGTACAACGTGACCCGGCGGAGAAAGAGGTGCAGGTCGTGCTCCCACGTGACGCCGATCCCGCCGTGCATCTGCACACAATCCTGGACGATTTGGCCCGCCATCTCGCCGACATAGGACTTGGCGACGCTGACCAGCAGGCCAGCCGAGGGCGAGCCGGCGGCCAGCTCGGCAACCGCCGCGGCGGTGGTCGCGCGGCAGGCCTCCAGCCACAGCTTCATGTCGGCGAACCGGTGCTTGAGCACCTGATAGGAGGCCAGCGGGCGGCCGAAGCTGTGGCGGTCCAGCGCCCACTGGACGGTGAAGTCGAACACCGTCTGCAGGATGCCAACCACCTCGCAACACTGCAGAACCTGGGCGATACGGGCTTGCCGGTCGATGAGCGCGGCCGTCTCGGCGGCGCCGCCCACCGCCGCGGTCGGCTCCACGACGACACCGTCGAAATGCACCCGCGCGTATTGCTTGACCATGTCGACCGACCGCTGCGGCTCGACCCGGACACCCGGGGCGTCCGTCGGCACCAGGAACTGGCGAACGTCCGGGCCGCACCGCGCCACGACGAGCAACACCCCGCTCTGGACGCCGGCCTCGACTCGGTCCTTCGTGCCGTCGATGCGGTAGCCGCCATCGATCGCCGTCGCGGTGACGGACGGATCCGTCGGCGCCCAGCCCCGGCCCGGCTCACAGACCGCCCAGGACGCGACCGTTTCCCCCGCGATCAGCGACTCGATCGTGGCGGCGTGGGCGTCCCGGTCTGCGCAGCCGGCGAGGGCGGAGAGGACGACGCTGACCGGGTAGAGCGGCCCTGGCGCCACGGTGGTGCCCAGTTGCTCAGCGACCGAGGCGAGATCGGCCAGACCGCTGTCTGAGACGGATCCACCGCCCAGTTCCTCCGGGACGAGCAGGCCCGACCAGCCCAGCTCCGTGGCGCGACGCCACCACGCCGGGTCGAAGGACTCACTCGCGGCATGGAGCTGCCGAACACGCCCCAGGGGCGACTCTTTCTGCAGAAACGCTTGAGTCGTGGACGTAAAGAGTATCTTTTCGGGAGAGTCGAGTGCCGTCATGATGCCGGCCACCCACCAACGCCGGGAAAGACGCCGCGAAAGACGCGAGGAAGAAAGTTGGGTTGGTTGATCATCCGCCTGATCGGTCCTAGTTGTCGCAGTTCGCTGGCGTCTCCGATGGTAGCAACGGGCACTACGGCACGTGATACCGGAGTTCCGTCGACATTGATGGTGACCAGCGGTGAACGCCGTGCCTGAGCCTGAGGAGCACGTCGCGTCTAAAGCTGACGCCCTGGCCCAGATCCAGGAAGCCGAGGCCGACATTGCCGAGGCCGAGGCGCTGGCGGCCGCGGCCCGCGCCCGCGCCCGCGCCGCTCGGCTGAGGCGAGAGGCGCTCACCCTGGCCGACGACGCCGAGGACTACGCCGACGCCGCCACCGCGGCCGCCGACGCCGAGGGTGACTACGGTTCCGATGCCCGCGGCGAATCCTCGACCGAGGAGTACGAGGACCCCGGAGACCCCGGAGACCCCGGAGACGACGGAGACGACGGAGACGACGAGGACGATGGCGACCCCGGAGCCCACGGAGGCCGCGAGGGATCTGCCGGAGCCACGGAGCCGACCGGGTGGCGCCGCTGGGTTGCACTGCCCGTGCTCGCCTGCACGGCCGCCATCCTGCTCGTCATCGGCTTCGTGGCCGCCAGCATCACCATGATCGCGCAACATCGCGACGCCACGCAGCGCCAGAAACACGACGCGGCGTTCGTGGCCGGGGCCAAACAATGCGTCCTCAACATGATCACGCTCGACTTCACCAAGGCCAGATCCGATGTGCAGCGGGTGATCGACAGTTCGACCGGCGAGTTCAAGGACGACTTTCAGAAGAAAGCCAACGACCTGATTTCGTTGGTGGAGAAGTCGAAAGCCATCACCGACGGCACCATCGACGCGGCCGCCCTCGAATCCGTAGCGGGCAATTCGGCGGTGGTGCTGGTGGCGGCGGTCTCGCGCGTCACGAATTCCCCACCGGACAAACTGGAGCCACCCAAACTGTGGCGGCTGCGTGTGACCATCGCAGACGAGGGTGGGCAGTACAAGATGTCGAAAGTCGAGTACGTCCAATGAGCCGTCCAGTGGGCACCGAAGCGAACGACGACGGTGTCACCGCGCCGGCCCAACGGCGGAGCGGCATCTCACGTGAGGCGCGCATCATCAGCTATGCGATCCTCGCCGTGCTGGTGCTCGCATCCGGTGCGTGGGCCACATTGCTGTACTTCACGCAGTACCGCCCCGACAAACAGACCGACCCCACAGTTCGACAGGAGGTGGCCACCTCGGCGTCCGACGGGACAACTGCGGTGCTGTCGTACTCGTCGGACACGCTCGACCAAGACTTCGACAACGCCCGCTCGCACCTCGCCGGTGAATTCCTCACGTACTTCAACGACTTCACCGCGCGGGTGGTGGCTCCGGCCGCCAAACAGCGGCCGCTCAAAACGTCGGCGGAGGTGGGCGGAGCCGCCGTCATGGAGTTGCACCCGAATTCGGCCGTGGTGCTGGTGTTCGTCAATCAGACCACCACGGCGAAAGACAATCCCAAGCCGATGACAGCGGTGAGCAGCATCCGGGTGCACATGAACCGGGTCGACGGCCGCTGGCTGATCACGAAGTTCGACCCGGTCCACTAGGCCTGCGCGGGCTCGCCCTTCTGGTCGCCCTTCTGGTCGCGGTGGTCCCGCGCTTTCTTGCGGCGCATCAGCCGCTCCACCTGGCCGTAGGCGTCGATGGGACTGTGCAGCGACAAGCCGCCGTCGGCGTGCACCACCTGCCCGGTCACCCAGGACAGTTCCAGGACGCCCGTGATGGCCTCGGCGACGTCGGCGGGCTCCGCTATGCCACCGAGCGCAGTCCTCTCGGACAGGCCTTCCGACCAGCCCGGCAACGACTCGGGGAAGGGCAGCATCGGGGTACGGGTTACGCCGGGCCCGACGGCATTAACCCGGATGCCGTAGCTGCCCCACTCCACCGCCGCGACCTTGACCAGCATGTTCACCCCGGCCTTGGACACACAGTAGGGGCCCATGTCGCGGTCGGACAGCGTGCCGCTGATGCTGGCGACGGCGACGATCGACCCCGGTACCTCGGCGTCGACCATGGCCTGCGCCGCCGCGCGAAGTGTCAGCCAGGTTCCCGTGAGATTCACCGACAACACCCGCCGCCACTCCTCGGGGGAGACCTTCAGCAACAGCCCGGACGACCCGACTCCCGCGGAGGTCACCACACGGGTGGGCACCCCGTGCTCGCGCACGGTCTGCTCCATCGCCGCCGCCACCGCCTCCGGATCGCTGACGTCGCAGACGATGTCGGCGTCGGCCAGATCCCAGACGACGACGTCGTGACCCGCGCTCCGGAGCCGTTGGGCGACCTCGCGCCCGATACCCGAGGCACCGCCGGTCACCAGCGCGGTCATCGTTCGAGTCCGATCAACTCCGACAGGCGAATAGTCGACACGAGGGGAGATGGTAGTCCCCGCGCCGCGACCGTCCAGGCGCGAACGTGCGTGTTTGCACGCAACGCGCCGGTATGACGTGTCATTCTGCGCACCCTGGCCGGGGGGCTACGCACTCTCCCGGTAGGCCGTGACCACAGGCTCGAGCTCGTCGGGTGTGGAACCGTGCATGATCACCGCGTCGGCCCCGTAGTCGAATTCCTTGCGGACGCGGTCCGCGCATTGGCGTGCCGACCCGGTGGCCGACGGCTCGAGCCACTCGTCGGGTATCAGGGTCGCGATGTGCTCGATCTGCGCGGGCGTCGCCTTGTGGTCGATACCGCCGGCGATCGACGTCACCACTGAGTCCTCCCGGAAGCGTTTCAGCACGGAAGGGTCCCAGTTGTTGGTCTTCACCATCAGGTCGCCATAGCCCTGCAGATAGGTGGCCAGGCGCGCGACGGTCTTCGTCAGCCGCAACTGCTCGCCGATGTGGTCGCCCACCGTCGCAAAGCATGACCACACCCGCACAGCGGCAGGGTCGCGGCCCGCCTTCTCCGCGGCGGTCTTGACCGTCGTGACGCAACGCTGCAGAGTCTCCGGGGTGAAGTAGGTGTGCAGGATGACATCGTCGAAGACGCGGCCGCCGAGTTCGAGGGACTTCGGCCCGAACGCCACTAGCGCCAGCCGGATGTCCTCATCGAAGTCCGGGTCGAGAAACAGGATGGGGTACTTACCCATCGGGCCGTCGTGGTTGACGATCAACTCGCCGTGCCACAGGCGGCGCATGACGTGCACCCAGTCCTCCATCTGCGCGGTGGTGACCGCCGGAATACCGAAAGCCCCGTAGACGGCGGCGATACCGCGGCCGATGCCCAGCGTGAACCGGCCACCGGACAGGCGGTGCATCGTGGTGGCCCACGACGCGGTGATCAACGGATGCCGCGTGTTGTGATTGGTCGCGGCGGTCGCGATGCGCATGCGGGTTGTCACCGCGCACGCGGCCCCGGTCAACGACGACGCTTCCTTGACGTTCCAGCGCTCGGAGATGAACGCGGTGCCGAAACCCAACTCCTCGCCGCGGCGCGCCTCGTGCATCAGTGTCGCGGGCCCCTCACCACCGGCGCCGGCCAGCAGATAGTAACCCAGTTCGTCCAAGGCGGGTTCGGTCAACTGAACATTCCTCTGGTCAGGCGAATCTCTACTGTAAAGCCGTCGTCGCTCAAGGTTTCACGGCCCGGCCCCCCCGCGAACAGGCGCAGAATCGCACTCTGCGAGCCTCAAGGGTGCGATTCTGTGCCTGCTCGGCTAGAGAAGAACCTGGGAGGACGCATGCCTGAGACCGCGACCCAATTCACCGTGCCCGCCGTCGCCCGGGCGATGGCGGCCGCGATCCCCGACCGCGACTACATCGTCCAGGGCGATCGCCGGTTCAGCTACCGTCAGGTGGTCGACCGATCCCAGCGCCTGGCCGCGTATCTGCACGCGCAGGGCCTGGGCTGCCACACGGAGCGGTCGGCAATAGCCGGCCACGAGACGGGCCAGGACCTGCTGGGCATCTACGCCTACAACGGCAACGAGTACATCGAGTCGATGCTGGCCTCGTTCGAGGCCCGGGTCGCCCCGTTCAACGTCAACTTCCGCTACGTCAAGAAGGAACTGCAGTACCTGTTGTCCGACTCGGGCGCAACCGCCCTGATCTACCACGCGGCCTTCGCCCCCCGGGTCGCCGAGATCCTCCCGGATCTGCCGAACCTGCGGGTGCTGATCCAGATCGCCGACGACTCGGGCCACGACCTGCTACCCGGCGCGGTGGATTACGAGACCGTCATCGCCTCGACGCCCGCGGGGCCACCGCCCGTCGAGCATTCCCCCGACGACCTGTACGTGCTCTACACCGGCGGCACCACCGGCATGCCCAAGGGCGTGCTGTGGCGCCAGCACGACATCTTCATCACCTCCTTCGGCGGCCGCAGCCTGGTGACCGGCGAGCGCTTGGAGTCCCTCGAGGAGATCATCGCGGCGGCGGTCGCCGGTCCCGGCGCCAAGCTGATGGTGCTGCCGCCCCTCATGCACGGCGCCGCGCAGTGGTCGGTGATGACGGCGCTGACCACAGGCCAGACCGTCGTGTTCCCCTCGGTGGTCAGACACCTCGACGCCGACGACGTCGTACGCACCATCGCCCGCGAGGGCGTCGCGGTGGCGACCGTGGTCGGCGACGCCATCACCCGGCCGCTGGTGGCGGCCCTCAGGAAAGCGAAAGAGCAAGGAGACCATGACATCTCGTCACTGGCCGTGATCGTCAACGGCGGGGCGCTGCTGACGCCATCGGTCAAGCAGAGCGTGATCGACACCCTCCCCCACGCACTGGTGATTGACGGCGTCGGATCCTCGGAGGCCGGCGCGCAGATGCACCACATGTCCGCCTCGGGCGCGGTGTCCACGGGCACCTTCACCGCCGGGCCCGATACCTTCGTAGCAGCCGAGGACCTCGGCACCATTCTGCCGCGGGGTCACGACGGCATGGGCTGGCTGGCGCAGCGCGGACACGTCCCACTGGGCTATAAGGGCGACGCGGCCAAGACGGCGGCCACGTTCCCGGTGATCGAGGGCGTGCGATACGCAATCCCCGGCGACCGCGCGCGCCACCGCGCCGACGGCGCCATCGAACTGCTGGGCCGCGATTCGGTGACCATCAACTCCGGCGGGGAGAAGATCTTCGCCGAGGAGGTGGAAACGGCGATCGCGTCGCACCCCGCGGTGGCCGACGTCGTAGTGGCCGGGCGGCCGAGCGAGCGGTGGGGCCAGGAGGTGGTGGCCGTGGTGGCGCTCTCCGACGGTGCGGGTGCCAACGAGCAGGACCTGATCGCGCACGCCGCGGAGTCGCTGGCCCGCTACAAGCTGCCCAAGGCGATCGTGTTCCGTCCGGTCATCGAGCGCAGCCCCGCGGGCAAGGCCGACTATCGGTGGGCGCGCGAACAGGCCACGGCGGCACCGGAAGCCGGTTAGACCTCGATCCGCGCACCCATCACCACGGTCTGGTCACCGGGCAGGCCGAAGTACTCGGCGGCGTCGGCGGCGATGAAGGAGGTCGCGACGAACAGGCGCTTGCGCCACGGCGCCATGGTCGGGGCCGGACCCGGATGCAGTTCGAGTTGCGACAGATAGTACGACGCGTCGTCTATCGACAGCCCGCCCTCGGTATGGCTCGGATCGAGCAGGCGCAACATGCCCGGGACGTTGGGCCGCTCCATATAGCCGACCTTCGCGGTGACATGGATGACGCCGTCGTCGGCGTAGCCCAGGGCGTCGACCTCCAAACGGTCGGCGTCCTGCAGGCGGGGCACCGTCTCCGTCTCGATCGACATGATCACCACGTGCTCGTGCAACACGTGGTTGTGGTCGACGTTGGCGCGCGCCGCCAGCGGGGCTGTGTCCTTGTCGCGATTGAGGAACACCGCCGTCCCGGGGACCCGCGCCAGCGGCGGGCTGCGGTGGTGCACGTCCTCGATGAACTGGCGCAGCGGTCCCTCAGATCGCGCGCGCGCCTGAGTGACGATCTCGCTGCCACGCTCCCAGGTCATCATGACGGTGAACGCCACGGTTGCGATCAACAGCGGCACCCAGGCACCGTGCACCAGCTTGGTGAGGTTCGCCGCGAAGAACAACAGGTCGACCGTCAGCAACGCACCGGCGCCGATCACGATCAGCCACATCGGTGTTCGCCACCGCGTGTGGGCGATGTAGAAGAAGAGCAGCGTGGTGATGGTGATCGTCCCGGTCACCGCCATGCCGAACGCGAAAGCCAGCGCCGCCGAACTGCGGAACGCGAACACCAGGATCAGCACCGCGACCATCAGCATGCCGTTGATCCAGGGCACGTAGATCTGGCCGAAGGTCGACTCGGAGGTGTGCACGACCCGCACCCTGGGCAGGTAGCCCAGTTGGGCGGCCTGGGAGGCGACCGAGTAAGCGCCGGTGATGACGGCCTGGGAGGCGATCACCGTCGCCGCCGTCGCCAGCAACACCATCGGCAATCGCGCCCCAGTCGGCGGGAGCAGGAAGAATGGGGCAGACACGGCGGCGCGGTCGCCGAGCAACAGCGCGGCCTGGCCGAAGTAACTGAGCGTGCACGCCGGCAGGACGACAAACAGCCAGGCCTGGGTGATCGCCGACCGGCCGAAGTGCCCCATGTCGGCGTAGAGCGCCTCCGCGCCCGTCACCGCCAGCACCACCGCGGCGAGCGAGAAGAACGCCATGTCGAAATGCCCGACCATGAACTTCAGAGCGAACAACGGCGACAGGGCCTTGAGGATCTGCGGGTGCCCGACGATAGCGTTGACCCCGCACGCCCCGATCGCGGTAAACCACGCAACCATCACGGGTCCGAACACCTTGCCGATGGCGCCGCTACCGAAGCTCTGCAGGGCAAACAGCACCAGGATGATCACCGCGGTGATCGGTACGACCCAGTCTCCCAGTTTCGGGTCGATCACCTTCAGGCCCTCCACCGAGGAGATCACCGAGATCGCCGGGGTGATCATGCTGTCACCGAAGAACAGCGATGCCCCGAAGATGCCCAGCGACGCCAGGATGGTCGTCGTGCGGCCACCGCCCTTGCCGACCAGTCGCCGCAGCAGGGTGATGAGCGCCATGATGCCGCCCTCGCCGTCGTTGTCGGCGCGCATCACCAGGGTGACGTAGGTGAACGTGACAATGACCATCACCGACCAGAAGATCAGCGACACAACGCCGTACAGGTTGTCCGTGGTGATCGGGATGGGGTGTGGGTCGTGGGGGTCGAAGATCGTCTGAAGGGTGTAGATGGGGCTGGTCCCGAGGTCACCGAACACGACGCCGAGGGCTCCCAACATCAGCGTGGAATGGGCTTTCTCGTTACCGACGATGTTCCTGAGCGGTAGCGTGGGCTTGACCTGGGTGGACATCGGGAGGTTCCTCTACCGGGCGTTGGGGCCGGAAACGCGGCGATGGATAGTAATAATGACACTACGTCGACGCCTCTGGCAGGAGTGGTTCACATGGTGAAGGTCATGGCGGGCTTTAGGGTCCTTGAGGTCGCGCAGTTCACGTTCGTGCCGGCCGCGGGGGCGATCCTCGCCGACTGGGGCGCCGACGTCATCAAGGTCGAGCACCCGGTGCGCGGCGACACCCAACGCGGCTTCCTCAACATGGGCGGCATCCAGGTGGACCCGGACCGGCATCCTCTGATGGAGCATCCCAACCGGGGCAAGCGCAGCGTCGGGATCGACGTGTCCACGCCTGGCGGCCAGGAGGTGCTCTACGAACTCGCCAGGACCTCCGATGTGTTTCTCACCAACTACCTGCCCGCACAGCGGCAGAAGAACAAGTTCGACGTCGAGCACATCAGAGCGATAAACCCGCTCATTGTCTATGCCCGCGGCACGGCCTACGGCGACAAGGGGCCGGAGCGCGACGTCGGCGGTTACGACGCGACGGCGTTCTGGACGCGCAGCGGAATCGGATATGCGCTGACGCCCGAGGCGTTGGGCGGCGCACTGGGACAGGGCATCCCGGCCTTCGGCGACTCCATCGGCGGTATGAATATCGCGGGTGGTATCTCGGCCGCGCTGCTGCACCGCGAACGCACCGGCGATGCCCTCGAGGTCGACGTCTCGCTACTGAGTACAGCCTGGTGGGCGGCGGGCGCGAGCGTCACGCAGGGCATGGAGACCGGACAGGTCATGCGCAACACCATGCCGGGGTCCGGCGCGCATTCGGTGAATCCCTTCATGGGCAACTACCTGACCTCCGACGGCGGCACCATCAACCTCTGCATCATCAGTCCGACCGGATTGATCCGCGACACCTTCGAGCACCTGGGCATCCCCGAGGCGGCCGCCGACCCTCGGTTCTCCGACGTGCTACCGCTGATCCAGAACGCCGATGCCGCCGCCGCTCTGATCACCGCGGCTATCGTCGCCAAACCCTTCGACTTCTGGCGGGAGCACCTGAAAACTCTCAAAGGCCAATGGGCTCCGTTCCAGAGCCTCATCGGCCTCACCAACGACGAGCAGGCGATCACCAACGACATGATCGTCGAGGTCGAACTCGCCAGTGGTGGAACGCCGTTCAAGGTGGTGCGCGGACCCGTCCAGTTCAACCACGAGCCGCTTCAGACCACCCGGGCACCGCAGGCGTCCGAGCACACCGAGCTGGTGCTGATGGAGCTCGGAATGGATTGGGACCGCATCGCCGAACTGAAGGAGTCGGGCGCGATCGCGTGATCGGTGCGGCCCATGTGTCCCCCGAACGTGTCGTGGTTGCGATGACACGCCGATGCGGATCACGCTGATTGCACGTTCGGCGCGTCATGGGACCCGCGTCCATGGTTGACAGTTCTGCGACTCGAAAGCCTTCACCGAGGAGTTGACATTCGCGTACATCGGGCCGATTGAGGTATTCGTCTGCAGTACGTGATCCTTTGCCGCATCAGCGGTGCCATAGGTGAACCACGAACACATCGAAGACTGGGTGGGCACGTTGTTGATCCAGACTCCGAAGACCGACGCCGACCCGGCCGTGTGATAGAGCCCGGGTGCTATGTCGGGGCCGACGAGGAAGATGCCGTTGCCGGGGATCGGGTCCATCGGATCGGCAAGCGCCGGCGGCGCGAGGTACACGGCGGCAGCCATCAGCACGATGCCGACCGCTTGCATCTGATACTTCATCGGAGCCCCCTGTTCGATGGCCCCCGTGCATCACCAGCTTACGCCGGGCCGTCCACCAGAACACCCCGCGCGACGAGGTGGTCGATCAGCGGAAGCGCCCCGGCCGCGAGGTGATCCGACATCGCCGCACGGGCACGCGTGCCGTCGTGCGCCGCGAGGGCTGACAGGATCCGCCGGTGATCTTTCATGGACTGTTTCGGCCACCCGTCGATGGCGGGGAACACCGCTTCCGGCGCGTAGCGGGTGATCTGCGACATCATCTGGGCGAGCTTGGGCGAGCCCGCGGCAACATTGATCGCACGGTGGAACTCGTGGTTGAGGCGAACCGTGCGCTCGTGGTCGTCACCGGCGTAGGCCTGCTCGAGCGAAGCCTGAATCTCGGCGAGCTCATGCACCTGCTCATCGGTGATACGAACGGCTGCCCGCGCGGCCAATTCCCCGCCCACGTGGGCTTGCACGTTGGCGACGTCGGTGACGTCACGGCCGGTCACCGGCAACACGCGGAATCCGCGCCGAGGCTGCTGGTCGATCAGGCCCTCCGCGCGCAGCGCGAACAGCGCCTCGCGGACGGGTGTGACGCTGATTCCCAACTCCGCGGCCAGTAGCTCCAGCCTGATGTAGGCCCCTGCGGCATACGTGCCGTCGAAGATCCGCGCGCGGATGAGGCGCGCGACATCGTCGGAAAGCTGCGGTCGCACCGCGAAATCCGGGACGCTCATCGACTAGATCTCGTACTCGGCGATCAGCCGCTTGCTGATGATGGACTTCTGGATCTCGCTGGTGCCCTCGCCGATGAGCATGAACGGCGCATCGCGCATCAGCCGCTCGATCTCGTACTCCTTGGAGTAGCCGTAGCCGCCGTGGATGCGGAAACTCTGTTGGGTGACCTCCGAGCAGTATTCGCTGCATAGGTATTTGGCCATACCGGCGGCGACATCGTTGCGCTCCCCGGAGTCCTTAAGCTTCGCGGCGTTGACCATCATCAGGTGCGCGGCTTCCACTTTGGTCGCCATCTCCGCCAGTTGGAACGCGATCGCCTGGTGCTCGGCGATCGGTTTGCCGAAGGTGTGGCGCTGCTGCGCGTAATGCACCGCCAGCTCGAAGGCACGCACGGCCACCCCGCAGGCCCGTGCCGCGACGTTGACGCGACCGACCTCGATGCCGTCCATCATGTGGAAGAAACCTTCTCCGGGGGTGCCGCCGAGGACGTCGTCAGCGGCGGCCCGGTAGCCGTCGAATATCAGCTCGGTGGTGTCGATGCCCTTATAGCCGAGCTTGTCGATCTTGCCCGGAACGGTCAGGCCGGGCAGCACTTCGCCGAAGCCGCTCGGTTTGTCGACGAGAAACGTGGTGAGGTTGCGGTGCGGCTTGTCCGCGCCCTCGTCGGTGCGCACCAGCACCGCGACCAGGGTCGAGCTGGCCCCGTTGGTGACCCACATCTTCTGACCGTTCAGGGTGTAGCCCCCGTCCGCGTCGCGCTGGGCGCGGGTGCGGATCGCGGCGACGTCGGAGCCGACTTCGGGTTCGGACATCGAGAACGCGCCGCGGGTCTCGCCGGTGGCCATGCGCGGCAGGAACCTCTGCTTCTGCTCGTCGGTGCCGTGCTGGCGCAGCATGTAGGCGACGATGAAGTGGGTGTTGAGCACTCCCGAGACACTCATCCAGCCGCGGCCGAGTTCCTCGATGCACAGCACGTAGGTCAGCAGCGACTCCCCCAGTCCTCCGTACTCCTGGGGGATCATCAGCCCGAACAGACCCATGTCTCGCATCTGGTCGACCATGTGCTGGGGGTAGGTGTCGGAGCGCTCGAATTCAGCGGCGTTGGGGATCACTTCCTTGTCGACGAATTGCCTTACCGTGGCGATGATCTCGGTTTGGAATTCCGTCAGTCCGAGGGTGTGGGCGAGTTTGGTCATGCGTTGCCTCTCTGTGTCGGGTGACTCAGTACACGGTCGTTGGTCAGGCGCTCGATGTCGGCGGCCGTCAGCCCGAGGCGATCGCGCAGGACGTCCGCGGTGTCCTGCCCGAGCGCGGGTGCGGGCCCGCCGGCGGGATGGATTCCGTCGATCGCAGCGGGCAGCCCCGGGGCCAAGTAGTCGCCGACGCCGGGTTGAGAGACCAGTGAAAACAACGCATTTTCCCGTACTTTCGGCCCGGCGGCGGTCTGCGCGAAGGTTCGGTACCGATCGAACAGCACGGTGGTGTCCGACAGAGCAGTGGTGACCTCGTCGGCGGTGTGGTCGGCAAACCAGGTGGCGAACAGGCCTGAAAGGACGTCGCGGTAACGGTAGCGGTCGCCCTCGGAGGCGAAGTCGACGCCGAGGGCGTCGGCGAGCGCCGATACCGCGGCGCCGACGCCCGTCACTGCGACCAGATCGCGGAAGTGCCGCCCGGTCAACGCCACCACCATGAACTCCGCCCCGTCGCGGCTGGTGAAGTTCTGGCCGTACTGGCCGTAGATGGCGTTGCCCAGGCGCTCGCGCTGCGTCCCGGTGACCTGTGGCTCAGTGAGCAGCCCCAGGTTTCCCGCGGTGGCCAGCGCGACATCCTCGAGGGCCAGGGTGATCCGCGCGCCGGCGCCTGTCTTCTCGCGGCGCAGGACGGCGGCGACGACGGCCAGGGCCGCGTACAGGCCGCAGCACACGTCCCAGGCGGGCAGGACGTGGTTGATCGGCCCGGAGTGGTCGGCCGGCCCTGTGACGAGGGGGAACCCGATGCCCGCGTTGACCGTGTAGTCGACGCCGGTGGAGCCGTCGCCGCGGCCCAGCAGTTGGACGTGAATGAGGTCGTCGCGCTTGCCCGCCAACTGGTCGTGGTTCAGCCAGGGCAGGCCCGCGGCGTTGGTGACGACGACGCCGTCACCCTCGACCACCAGGCGCGCGATCAGCTCTTGGCCCGCCGGGGAGCGCAGGTCGACGGTGATCGACCGCTTGCCCTTGTTCAGGCCGGTCCAGTAGATGGACGTGCCGTCGCCGGCCAGCGGCCAGCGGTGGACGTCGGAGGCTCCGCCGATCGGGTCGACCCGGATCACCTGCGCACCAAGCTGGTTCAGCGTCATCCCGCACAGGGGAGCGGCGACGAAGCTGGACACCTCGACCACCGTGAGCCCGGTCAGCGGCAGGGCGGCGCCGGTCACCCGCCGATCCGTTCGAACACCGCGGCCAGGCCCTGACCGCCGCCGATACACATGGTCTCCAGCCCGTAGCGGGCCTGTCGGCGGTGCAGTTCGCGGGCCAGGGCGGCCAGCATGCGCCCGCCGGTCGCACCGACCGGGTGGCCGAGGGAGATGCCGGAGCCGTGCACGTTGGTGCGGTCGTGGTCGGCCGCGGTGAAATCCCATTCCCGCATCACTGCGAGCGCCTGCGCGGCGAAGGCCTCGTTGAGTTCGATCAGATCGATATCGCTCAGCCGCAGCCCGGCGCGGGCAAGCGCCGCTTCAGTCGCGGGCACCGGGCCGATGCCCATCACCGACGGCGCCACCCCGGCGAGCCCCCACGACACCATCCGCACCAGCGGCGTCAGCCCGCAGTCGGCGGCTTTCTCCGGAGTGGTGACCACGCACATCGATGCGGCATCGTTCTGTCCGCTGGCGTTGCCGGCGGTCACCGTGGCCTCGGGATCATTTCCCAGCAGAACGGGTTTAAGCGCAGCGAGAGACTCCAGCGTCGTATCGGCGCGCGGATGCTCGTCGGTGTCGACTCGCTCGTCGCCGCGGCGACCCGGCACGGTGACCGCAACGATCTCCTCGGCCAGGATCCCGCTGCGCTGTGCGGCCACCGCACGCTGGTGTGACTGGCAGGCGAGCTCGTCCTGCTCCAGTCGCGAGATGCCGTACTGGCGGCGCAGGTTCTCGGCGGTTTCCAGCATGCCGCCCGGCACCGGGTAGTGCCGGCCGCCGGCGGTGGTCCGCCCGCGCGCCAGCCCGTCGTGCACGCGCACCCCGCTGCGAGCGCCGCCCCATCGCATGTCGGTGGAGTAGAAGGCGACGTTGCTCATGCTTTCGGCGCCGCCCGCGATCACGAGGTCGTGGTCGCCGCTGCCGACCTGCAGGCACGCCTGGATCACCGCCTGCAGGCCCGACCCGCAGCGCCGGTCGACCTGCATGCCCGGGACGCTCACCGGCAGGTGAGAATCCAGCGCGACCACGCGACCGATCGCCGGAGCCTCGGGGCTGGGGTAGCAGTGCCCGAGGATGACGTCATCCACCGCGTCGTGCGGCAGGCCGGTGCGCTCGAGCAGACCGGTGAGCGCGGCGACGCCGAGGTCGACCGCGGTGAGGGATGTGAACATTCCGCCGTAGCGCCCGATGGGGGTACGCACCGGCTCGCAGATGACGGTCTCGCGCATGACCCGTTCCCCTAGATGTGCCGGCCGCCGGTGACGTCCATCACCGTGCCGGTCATGTACGACGACAGGTCGGACGCCAGGAACAGGGCGACGCTCGCGACCTCGGACGGTTCACCGGCGCGGCCCATCGGGATCTCGGCGAGCTTGGAGTCCCAGATCCGTTGCGGCATCGCCTCGGTCATCGCCGAACGGATCAAGCCCGGCGCGATCGCGTTCACCCGCACCCCAAGGTGGGCGAGTTCCTTGGCCGCGGCCTTGGTCATCCCGACGATGCCGGCCTTGGCCGCCGAGTAGTTGGTCTGCCCGATCATGCCGACCTTGCCCGACACCGACGACATGTTGACGATCGCGCCGCGCTGGTTCTCCCGCATGATGGCCGCCGCCAGTCGGGTGCCGTTCCACGTGCCCTTCAGGTGCACCGCGATGACCTGATCGAACTGGTCTTCGGTCATCTTTCGCATGGTCGCGTCGCGGGTGATTCCGGCGTTGTTGACCATGATGTCCAATGCGCCGAAATGTTCGACGGCGTGGGCGAGGAGCGCCTCGACCTCGGGAGCGCGGGTCACGTCACACCGCATCGCCGCGGCGACCCCGCTGCCACCCAAACTTTCCGCAGCGGCCTGAGTCGTCTCCAGGTTGAGGTCACCGAGCACCACCCGGGCGCCCTCGGCGACGAACCGTTCGGCGATGGCCAGGCCCAGGCCCTGCGCTCCGCCGGTGATGACGGCGGTCTGACCGCTGAGCAACGCCACTGTGCCTCCTGTGGATCGGTCCCGACGCGACAACCTCGCCGTATCGAATATCATATTTCATATAGGAGGACCCCCGCCATGACCACCACCGTTAACGAGCACACCCACGCCGTCAGCGACGACGACTTCGCCCCGATCCTCGCCCAGACCCGCGACTTCGTCCGCACCACGGTGCTGCCCCGCGAGCGGGAGATCCTGGACAACGACCGCGTGCCCGACGATCTGCGCCAGCAGGCCAAGGACATGGGCCTGTTCGGCTACACCATCCCCCAGGAGTGGGGCGGCCTCGGCCTGAACCTGATCCAGGACGTCGAGATGGCCATGGAACTCGGCTACACCTCCCTGGCGGTGCGGTCGATGTTCGGCACCAACATCGGCATCGCCGGGCAGGTGCTGGTCGGCTTCGGCACCGACGAGCAGAAGCAACGCTGGCTGGAGCGGATCGCCTCCGGCGACGTCGTCGCCTCCTTCGCGCTCACCGAACCCGGCGCCGGCTCCAACCCCGC
>CAIYOH010000249.1 GCA_903927745.1 uncultured Mycobacteriaceae bacterium | reverse complement strand
GGCTTGTTTGGTGTAGTTGCAGTTCTCGCACAGGCCCAGTCCGTTGTCGGCGGTGGTGGGGCCGCCGCGGGCCCAGGGTTGGGCGTGGTCGTGGTGGCGGATGGGTGCGTCGCAGTAGGGGGTGCGACACCGGCCGTCGCGTAGCGCGATGAAGGTGGCCAGGGCGCGGGGGAAGATCCGGGCCCGGGATTCCATCGCCGTCAGCGCCCCGGTTGCGGGGTGGGCATAGAGGCGGCGCAGTGTGGCGCGGGAGCGGGCGTCGGTGGCGGCGGTAGCGATCAGGGTGCGCGCAACGGTGGCGGGGATGGGGCCGTAGCCGCTGATTTCGGCCGCATCGTCGGCCCCGCCGAGCAGGGTCTCATCGGTGAGTACCAGGTTCACCGCGATCGGGGTCGGGACCGCCGCGGCGCGGCCGGTGAGGCGCTCGATCAGGGTGTCGGCCATGACCTGCCCGCGCCCTCGGCCGTCGCAGGTGGTGTCGGCGGCGCGGCGCAGCGCCGCGTAGGCGGCGACCCCGTGGGCGACCGGCAGCAGCGCGGTGAGGTACGTCATGGTGTCCGGTGCCGGTCGGATCGTCACGGTGCGGTCCTGGGGGGCGCGGGCCGCCCGGTCGACGACGGCACGCGGATCGAGGCGGTAGGCGATGGCCTTGGCGGCCGCGGCCACCCGGGCGTCACCCAGGCCGTGCAAGCCCGCCGGGTCGGCGCACAACTGGGCATCCAGGGCGGCGCGGTCCTCGACGTCCAAACACGCGCTCTCGCGCACAATCAGGGTGGCCCGCCATTCCGAGAGCGCCCCGCATGCCAGGGCGGCCAGGGTGTGGGGCATCTCGTGGACCAGGGCCTTGGCGAAGCCCAGGTGCCGGCCCCCGCGGGCCGGGGAATCGCGGCGGGCCAGCGCGATCTCGCCTGCCACCCCGCGCCCACGGCGCACACCGGGTACACCGGCAGCCGCCTCCGCGGCCCGACGCGCGGCATCCAACGCCGCCGCGGCCCGGGCCTGCCCGGCCGCCGCCGCGGACTTGACCCGCTCCAACTGCGCGATCCGCTCCACCAACGCCGCCTCACCCGCCCCGGGATCCACCACCGCAAGACAATCGAACATACATGCGATACTAGACCGAGGCTATGACAAGTCGGACTGTCACCTGGAGCGGTTCACAACTGCCCGGCGGCCCACTGTGCCAACACGACCGCGGCCAGCCCGAGGGTGACGCTGAGCAGGATGTTTCCCAGGGCCGCCCGGGTCTGGCGCTCCTCGGCGAGGCGCTGGGTCTCCAGCATCCACGTCGAGAAGGTGCTGTAGGCGCCCACGAAGGCGGTGCCGATCAGCAGCGCCGCCTCCCTGCTGAGTTCCAGTTCGCCGATGAAGGCCAGCAGCGCGGCGCCGGTGACGTTGACGGTGAGCGTTCCGAACGGGAGCGGCCGCGCCGCCCGCCTGGCCACCCGGCGATCGATCAGGAAACGCAGCACCGAGCCAGCACCGCCGGCGAGGATGACGCCCGCCCAGATCACCACCGTGCTGACGGTCATGCCTCACCCGCGTATCCGTGCGCGGCGCACCACCGCCGTGGCCGACCACACCGCCAGCATGCCCAGCAGGACGCTGCTCACGGAGTAGGCGACCGCCAGGCCCCAGTGTCCGTGTCGGGCCATCCGCACGGTCTCTAACTGCAGGGCGGAGAAGGTCGTCAGCCCCCCGCAGAACCCGGTACCGAGCAGGGGGCGCCGATAGCGCGACACCGGCAGCCTCTCGAGCAGTCGGGTGGTGAAGTAAGCCAATAGGAAGGCTCCGACGATGTTGACGATGAACGTAGGCCACGGCCAGTGGTCCGGGTCTCCGGTCTCGGCGACGGTGCTGCTGAGCGTCGCACGGGCCAGAGTGCCGAGCGCTCCGCCGGCGAAAACCGCGGCCAACTCACGGTAGTCCTGCGCCACGGGCGATTCCCTTCGGTGAGTTTGCCGGTCGGTGAATCCGGGGAGTACCTCAGAAGTCAGTAACGTACCTGACGATCCGGCGACGCCGCCTGCATGCAGAATCAGTGACCATGGCCAATTCGCGTGCCGGTCAGCCGGCCCAGCCCGAGGACCTTGTCGACCTGCCCCACCTGGTGACGGCCTACTACTCGGTGCGGCCCGACCCCGACGACGTCGCCCAACAGGTGGTGTTCGGCACGTCGGGCCACCGCGGCTCGGCGTTGGACGGAGCCTTCAACGAGGCCCACATTCTGGCGATCACCCAGGCGATCGTCGAGTACCGCGCGGCGCACGGCACCACGGGGCCGTTGTTCATCGGCCGCGACACCCACGGCCTTTCCGAGCCTGCCTTGGTGTCGGCGTTGGAGGTGCTGGCCGCCAATGAGGTGACGACTGTCATCGACTCCCGCGATCGCTACACGCCGACTCCGGCGATCAGCCACGCGATTGTGGCCTACAACCGAGGTCGCACCGAGGGGCTGGCCGATGGCATCGTCGTCACGCCGTCGCACAACCCGCCGACCGACGGCGGTATCAAGTACAACCCGCCCCACGGCGGTCCGGCAGACACCGACGCAACCAACGCGATCGCCCAGCGCGCCAACCAGATTCTCCGCGACGGCGCGGGCGTCAAGCGGGTGCCGCTGGCGCACGCCCTGGGAACTGTTGAGCGCCACGACTACCTCGGTAGTTACGTCGACGACTTGCCCAACGTGGTGGACATCGATGCGATCCGTTCGGCCGGGGTGCGGATCGGTGCCGACCCGCTCGGCGGGGCCAGCGTGGACTACTGGGGCGAGATCGCGCAGCGGCACGGCCTGGAGCTGACTGTCGTCAACCCGCTGGTCGACGCGACCTGGCGGTTCATGACGCTGGACCACGACGGCAAGATCCGGATGGACTGCAGTTCCCCGGACGCCATGGCCGGGCTCATCGGCACGGTGATCGCCAACCGCGACCGCTACCAGATCGCCACCGGTAACGACGCGGACGCCGACCGTCACGGAATCGTCACCCCCGACGCGGGGCTGATGAACCCGAACCACTACCTTGCGACGGCTATCGACTACCTCTACACGCATCGGCCGTCGTGGCCGGCGGGAATCGCCGTCGGCAAGACGGCGGTGAGCTCGTCGATCATCGACCGGGTGGTCACCGGCATGGGTCGCAAGCTCGTCGAGGTCCCCGTCGGGTTCAAATGGTTCGTCGACGGGCTGATCGGCGGGAGCATCGGCTTCGGAGGCGAGGAATCGGCGGGGGCGTCGTTCCTGCGCCGCGACGGCTCGGTATGGACCACCGACAAGGACGGCATCATCCTCGCGCTCCTGGCCTCGGAGATGCTGGCCGTGACGGGTATCACCCCGTCGCAGCGCTACCAGGAGCTGACGGCCGAGTACGGCACGCCGTTCTACGCGCGGGTCGACGCGCCCGCCGACCGCAACCAG
Source organism: uncultured Mycobacteriaceae bacterium (assembly GCA_903927745.1). Lineage (GTDB taxonomy): Bacteria > Actinomycetota > Actinomycetes > Mycobacteriales > Mycobacteriaceae > Mycobacterium. The sequence continues at coordinate 15,368 of CAIYOH010000249.1, read as the reverse complement.
AAGGCTCGGCTGGCCAGACTCTCACCCGGGGAGGTGACCGACACCGAGTTGGCGGGCGAGAAAATCACCGCAAAGCTCACCACGGCGCCCGGCAACGGGGCGCCGCTGGGTGGTTTGAAGGTGGTGACGGCCAACGCGTGGTTCGCCGCGCGGCCCTCGGGCACCGAGGACATCTACAAGATCTACGCAGAGTCGTTCAAGGGACCCGAGCATTTGGGCGAGGTGCAGGAAACCGCGCGAGCGTTGGTGAATAAAGTCATCGCGTGACCATTTCGCTGCGCCGGAGCCGTCCGGGGGATTACGGGCTCTCCGCGGGGATGCCACGCGAGGTCTGGATCCTCAGCGCGGCCAACGTCATGATCGCGCTGGGATACGGCGTCATCTCGCCCGTGATGCCCGCCTTCGCGCGCAGCTTCGGGGTCAGCATCACCGCGGTGACCTTCGTGATCACCGTATTCTCTGTGACCCGGTTGTGTTTTGCCCCGATGAGCGGATTGCTGGTGCAACGGCTGGGTGAGCGGCGGATCTACCTCAGCGGGCTGCTGGTCGTGGCCGTCTCTACCGCCGCGTGTGCGTTCGCCCGGACCTATCCGCAGTTGCTGGTGTGCCGCGCCGTCAACGGCATCGGGTCGACGATGTTCTTCGTGTCGGCGTTCGGCCTGATGATCCACATCAGCCCGCCCGACGCGCGCGGGCGGATCGCGGGCGTGTTCAGCACGTCCTTCATGCTGGGTGCGGTTGGCGGGCCGGTAATCGGCAGCCTGATGGCCGGCTGGGGGCTGAAGGTCCCCTTCCTCCTTTACGGCGTTCTGCTGCTGGTTGTCGCGTTAGGTGTGTTCTTCGGGTTGCGGCATTCAGACCTCGCCGCGCCCGCGCCACCGACGCGCTCGACGGTCACCATGCCGCAGGCGCTGCGGAATCGCGCCTACCGGTCGGCGCTGGTCGCCAATTTCGCGACCGGCTGGTCCACGTTCGGACTGCGCATTGCCCTGGTGCCGTTGTTCGTTTCCGACGTCATGGGTCGCGGTGTCGGCGTCATCGGTCTGGTCCTCGCTGCTTTCGCCGCCGGCAATGCGGTGGCCGTGATCCCCAGCGGTTACCTGTCGGACCGGATGGGGCGGCGCACGTTGCTGATCGTCGGCCTGGCGACGTGCGGGGCGGCGACCATCTGGCTGGGCGAGGTGTCGTCGCTGCCGTCAGTTCTGGTGGCGGCGGTCGTGACGGGCGCGACATCGGGGGTGTTCATGTCACCGCTGCAGGCGGCGGTCGCCGACATTCTGGGCAGCGAGGCACGTGCTGGCACTCCGGTTGCGGCGTTGCAGATGACGTCCGATCTGGGTGCCATCGTCGGCTCGATGGTTATCGGTCCGATCGCCGAGGATCTGAGTTTCGGATGGGACTTCGACATCAGCGGAATAATCCTGTTGATCGCGGCCGGCTTCTGGGTGTTCGCGCCAGAGACTCGGACGACGCTCGATCCAGCGCACGGCTTGGTGCTCACGGAAGCTGAAGCCGAGCTGGCCTGACCACCAACTTTGAAGGACGGCTGCCGCTGGTGTAGCTTCGATGGGCACTGGGGCTATGGCGCAGCTGGTAGCGCACCACACTGGCAGTGTGGGGGTCAGGGGTTCGAATCCCCTTAGCTCCACCGGACAAAGCTCAATCGAGGCCGGTCTTTCCTCCAAATGTCGCGGCGTGGCTGATGATCGCGCCGACGGCGATGACGACGACCACTGCGCACACGCAGGTCGTGAAGATCATCCCGGCCGCGGCGTTGTCCCACGCTGCGACGGCACGGGCCAAGGCCACGCACACCGCGCCGAGGCACGCCGCCAGATAGACAGAGGACTGCCGCCGCGACCGCGGGTCGTGGCGCAACGTCAGCATGATCCGCGCGCCGTAGGCCGCGAGGTAGATGTAGATGGCACACATCCACGTCGTGAACCGCCGAAGCCAGATATCACCCTGCGTGGCATACAGATTCAGATGCGACACGGTTCGCGGTGTTTCGCTGGCCCAGTACCACGCGACCATGACGGGTACGGCGACCGTGAGCGGTGTCCACACCCGCGACTGGAAGATGCGGTTGATGTCGTTGTCGGCGTACAGGCGCGTGAGCGCGTGGTAGAGCATGGCCGCTTGCGCGCCTATGGCGGCGAGGTGGCCCAGAAGCTGGCCGACGCCCCAGCGGTGAGTCATCCAGTGCATCGCCGTGTCGGCCGGCGTGGCCCGCCAGATCAGCAACATCGCCACGCCCGCGGCGATCAGGGTCGTGTCGCAGCCGATCTGATGGCGGTTGCGAAGCAGGAGTGCGCGGCGTACCCACAGCGCCCGCAGGAGCACGCCGTTGGTCAGTGCGAGGAGCGCGGTCACAGCGGAGACGCCGTCTGGCTCTCCGGCCGGTCGGTGATCGTGATCAGTTCGACTGGGTCGTAACGGCCCACTGTCTCACTTGCTTTCACCTGTTCGGGTGAGCCCATGCGGCCAAAATTACCGTAGCTGTGACGTCCGCACAATCCGCAGTGCCCGCGCCGGCCAACCGCTTTGGTGGCGCTGCGGTCACGTCCTTGAAAACTGCGAACAGACAGTGGCGTCGTGCCGATGGCGGGTGCTGCGCCAACTCACGTCCGCCCGGCAGGGGCCATTGCGACATCGGCGCAGCCACGACCATGTCTTTTCGACCGGCGAGGGTGTAGCGTCAGAAGTGCTGGCATTCCCAGCCGATCCGGCACGGCCCAGATTCTGACGCTGACCTGCCCGAGCATCCGCTCAAGCCGGACACATCGCTTTACCTTTCAATGGGATTAACTTTGAATGCTCCATCCTTATTTCAGCCGTTGATGGCTCCCTTCGGAATGCAACACTTTTCCTACGTGCCGAGTTTCGGCATCCTCGGCACCTATGCGCCGACACCGTGCGGCCTGGCGACCTTCAGTGCGGCCCTAGTAGACGGACTGGTAGCCAGAGGTGCCGATGTCAATGTGGTGCGCATCGCTGACGGTGACGTCTCCGAGGCGCCCTACGTCGCCGGCGAACTCGTCAACGGCTCAGTCTCGTCCATCGAGACAACCGCAGAGCTCCTCAACCAGAGCGACGTCGTCATAGTCCAGCATGAGTACGGCGTCTACGGCGGTCCCGACGGAGACGAAGTCGTCCAGATCATGTCCGGATTGCGCGTCCCGACAATAGTAGTCGTGCACACGGTGCTCAAAGACCCAACACCGCACCAGCGTTCGGTGCTCGAATCGGTGATGGCACTGGCCGATCAGGTGGTCGTGATGTCGGAAGTGGCTCGCGAACGCCTATGCGCGGAATTCGCCGTCGGGCGCCACAAGGTCATCCACATCCCGCACGGCGCGGCGCTCCCCAGCCGCACAGGCGTACAGGATCCCGACCGGCCGACCATCTTGACCTGGGGCCTGCTGGGACCGGGCAAGGGCATCGAGTGGGTGATCGACGCAATGGCCTCGCTCAAGGACCTGCCCAACCCGCCGCGGTATGTGATCGCCGGCCGCACGCACCCCAAGGTCCTCGCCGCGCAGGGGGAAAGGTACCGCGAAGCACTTGTCGCGCAGGCGAAACGCCTCGCCGTCGCCGATTTGGTCTCCTTCGACGCCGTATACCGGACCCCAGAAGAGGTCACCGCGCTCATCCAGACGGCTACCGTCGTCGTCCTGCCCTACGACTCGAAGGACCAGGTCACCTCCGGTGTGCTGGTCGACTCCCTTGCGAGTGGCCGCCCTATCGTTGCCACTGCTTTCCCCCACGCGGTCGAACTCCTCGCCAGCGGCGCGGGCACTGTCGTCGCTCATGGCGATCCCGACGCTCTGGCCGCAGCGCTGCGGCAGCTGCTGACCGATCCGGACGTTGCCGACTCCATGGCAACCGAAGCCCGTGGGCTGGCCCCGACGATCGCCTGGCCCGTCGTCGTCAACGCCTACTTAGGCGCCGCACAACGGCTGCTGGCCAGTCAAGCGGCAACTGCATGACCGGCACCGCGCCCGCCCCTGTGTTCACGCACCTGCTGCGAATGACAGACCATCGCGCTACTTTCGAGCACGCCTGCATGGCCGAGCCCCGCCGCGCGCACGGGTACTGCACCGACGACATGGCAAGGGTGCTTGTCGTCGCCTCCCGCGAGCCCGAAGCACCAGGTGCCGTCAAGGGCCTCGCCGGCAAGGCCCTGCAGTTTCTGAACGACGCCCAATCCCACAACGGCTCCTGCCGCAACCGGATGGACCACGCCGGACATTGGACCGACCAGCCCACCACGGACGACCACTGGGGACGGTGTCTCTGGGGGCTCGGAACCGCCGCCGCCCACAGCAGCGTCAGCCTGGTCCGCCGACTGGCCGTGATCCAGTTCGAACGTGCCGCCAAGGCCAGATCGCCGCATCCGCGGGCGATGGCGTTCGCCGCCGTCGGCGCCGCCGAACTCCTCAGCTCCGAGCCTGGCAATTCCGCGGCCCTAGGCCTCCTCGCCGACTATGCCGTCACCGTCGCGGCACGCACCACCGAGACCGACTGGCCGTGGCCCGAACCACGGCTTACCTATGCGAATGGGATTCTCCCCGAGGCGATGATCGCTGCCGGCGTCGCACTGGAGGACCCGGACCTGAAACAGCGTGGCCTGGATCTGCTGGAATGGCTGCTCGACTATGAAACGAGTGATGGCCACCTGTCGCCCACACCGGTCGGCGGCCGGGGGCCGCAGGATGGCCGGCTCGGATTCGACCAGCAGCCGATCGAGGCGGCCACTCTCGCCGATGCCTGTGCACGGGCCGCAGCCGCCGATCCGCGGGCGCTCTGGCGGCACGGGACGCAGTCGTGTGTCGCCTGGTTCCAGGGCGCCAACGACTCCGGATTGCTCATGTGGGACACGGAGACCGGTGGCGGTTTCGACGGTTTGCTCGACGGCTGCGTTAACCTCAATCAGGGCGCCGAATCGACCCTTGCGGTGATCTCCACCCTGCAGCACGCGCAGCGCTTTTCGCTAGTCCCACAATGACGGTGATGCCCGAATGCCGCTGACGCCTGTCGGGCTCGTCACGCGCGACCCGCACCGGATCGTGGCGAATCCGGCGCGCGTGATTACCCTGCTCTTCGTGCCCGGCCAGGAGGGCTTCGAGCTTCAGGAGTCCCGAGCGGAAGTGGTGCTCAAACGCATCCTCGCGTTGACCGACGATGATGTCCGGGCGTCCCTCGACGACGTCATGATCCGCTTCGACGGACGCCACCGTGACCTCGTGGGCACGTTCCGTCGGCATGCCCACGAGCTCTCCGACCGGATGGATCCTGGCATCCATCTCGCCGATGCGCGAATACTGTTGCTGGGAGCGGCCTTTACCAGCGAGTACGCCATCGAGGGTGCGGCGTTGTGCAACCCCAGCATTGTGGCCCATCCCGACCAGACCGGGACGACGGCGGGCAGCCTCCGATTCGTGATGAGCGTTCGGGGGATCGGGGAAGGGCACCGCTCGTCGATCGGGTTCCGCACCGGAGTCGTTGACGCCGCAGGCCGGGTCACGATCGATGAACCGGCCCGCTTGGCCACCACCGGAAGCGTATCGGGGGCCCTGCTCGACGCCGCAGTGTTCCGCGGCGAACTCGGCCGAATCGGCAATGCTGGGGAGGCTGCCGACTACGTCTTGAATGCGCTGGGCGACCTCTTCACGCGATCCGACCTCGACGCGCGACTCGACAATCTCGGGGCTCACCTGAGCACCCGCGGGCACGGGAAGCGTGCGGTCGCCCTGATGCGTACGATCGCCGCGCGGTCCTACGCTGTCGAATTCCCCGATGACGTTCCGGTTGCCGAACGCGTGCTGTGGCCGGCGATGGAGGCCGAGCATGCCGGCATGGAGGACGCCCGCTTCGTGCGCTTCGTTGACGACGACGGCTCGGTCACCTATTACGCAAGTTATACGGCTTACAGTGGATCCCACATCAGCCAACAACTGCTCACTACCAAGGACTTTCAGTCTTTCACCTCGGGGCCGCTCGTCGGGAAGGCCGCGGCCAACAAGGGCATGGCCTTGTTTCCCCGACGAATACACGGTCGCTACGCCGCCATGTCGCGATCGGACCGCGAGACGAATACCGTGGCTTTCGCCGACCATCTGGCGGTCTGGACGAGTGCATCGCCCTGCCAGCAACCGGTCGAGGCATGGGAAGCGCTGCAACTCGGAAATTGTGGCCCGCCGATCGAAACCGCGGCGGGGTGGCTGGTGCTCACGCACGGCGTCGGGCCCATGCGAACCTACAGCCTCGGCGCGATTCTGCTTGACCTCGACGATCCGACCCGGGTGCTCGGCCGGCTACGACGCCCACTGCTGCGTCCCGCCCATGACGAACAGAACGGTTACGTGCCCAACGTCGTCTACTCCTGCGGCGCGCTCGTTCACGCCGACACCCTGGTGATCCCCTTTGGGATCGCCGACGGCGCCATCGGGATCGCCACCGCGCCGCTTCCGCAGTTGCTGGCTACCATTGTCGAGCAGCCAGATCGCCCGAGATGAGGTCGTGGCCCAACACCCAGCGGCCGTCAATTTCGCTCGAACTCTCGCCAAACCGAGGCGTAGGCGGGTAAAAACCATAGGGAACACAGCGTAGAAAATAGGTGCTCGAGCGGGAGATAACCATGGACATCATGCGCGCGACTGCCGCGGCCGCGACGTTCGCCGCCTTAGCTGCTGGAGCGGCGCCACCCGGATACGCCGCTCCGTCGATGAGCGGCGACTACGTCCTCACCGAGACCAATCCGGCCGGCCTGAGCACCAACACCAATTGGAACGTCAATCCCTGCGGTGAGGAGTGCCTCGACATCAGGGCCGGGGCGGGAAACAGCCGGGCCCAGTTGATCGATGGTCAGTGGGTATTGGACATGTACGCCAACATTCGTTGCCCGGACGGCGTCCGGGTTCCTTTCGCCGCGAACGCGCACGTGACGTGGGATGCGAATACCCTGGCTGGCACGGACCAACAGGTTTACCTGCAGGCGGCCTGCGGGCAACCGTCGGGATACTCCCGAACCAACCGGATACAAATCAAGGCGAGCTGACCCACCCCCGGAGCCTCACACGAGGACCATCTTGGGCATCACGGTGGGTTTGAATCCGTACCGCGGCCCACCGAACGCGACAGATTTCCCGGCTGCAGCCATCCCCGGAATCCCGGTCGGCACCGCCGCCACCGGCACCGCTTCCTCCGAGTCGACGGCCCAGCCGGCCAACGTCGAAGCGCCGGAGCCCGGTGGCGGGGCCGCCGCAGACCAACTGGCCGGCACCGACAAGCCACCGACCGTGGATGCCTGGGCCACACCTGCCAGCACCGGCGCCCCGGCCAACCCGGTGGCGGCGGCCGGCGCCGCCACGCTCGCCAAACTTGCCGCACCGCCCACGACAGCCTCGGCGCCGGCCGCCGCGGCTGCTGCGGCAGCTGCTGGGGCGCTGTTGACGGCGTGAAAAAGCAACACCGCCGACGGGATGCTGTTCATGGCCCACCACGCTGCGGTGTTCACCACACCGTTAATGGCGTTGGACACGAACGGGAGGCTCAGCGGGTTCGGGATGGTGACAGCCGCGCCGACCGGGGAGGCCAGCGCAGCGACCGCCGCAGGCAAGGCGGAGATCGTCTGCATCAGGCCTGCCTGCGCTCCGTTGGTGGCACCGGCGTGGGCGACCGCGGCGGCCTGGCCGGCAAGACCGGCCGGGTTGGCCGTCGGCGCCGGGGGCGTCAACGGATTCAACGCGCCGGCACTCGCGGACGTTGCGGCGTAGCCGTACATGGCTGCGGCGTCTTGGGCCCACATCTCGGCATAGAGGGTCTCGGCCGCCATGATGGCCGGCGTGTTGACACCCATGACATTCGTGGCGATGAGTGCCGACAGCTGCGCCCTGTTGGCCGCGACCACCGGCGGCGGAACCGTCATCGCAAAGGCCGCCTCGAAGGCGGCCGCAGACGATGTCGCCTGCGAGGCCGCGTGCTGAGCCTTCGCGGCGGTGACGGTCAGCCACGCCACATACGGTTGGACGGCCGCGGACATCGCTGCCGCCGCCGGACCCCGCCACTGCTCACCGATGAGTTCCGCGATCACCGATTCGTAGGCGGTGGCGGTCGAACTCAATTCGGCTGCCAGGGTGTTCCATGCAGTCGCAGCGGCCATCATCGGTCCCGCACCCGCACCGCTGTACATGCGGGCGGAGTTGATCTCTGGGGGTAAGGCTCCAAAATCCATTTCTCTGTCACTCTCTTTTGAGGGGTTTGAGGGGTTTGAGGGGTTTGAGGGGTTTGAGGGGTTTAATTCGCACCGGCTTCTAGACGCCCGTCGGCCGTCCCATCACGGTGGGCTTGGCGCCGTATCGCGGCGCACCCAAGCCGGCGGTCTTTCCGGCCATGGCCGAGGGCACCCCAGCCGGTATGGCCGTCACCGCCGTGCTGTGCGCAGCGGGGGTGGTCCAGCCCGCCGCCGTCACCGCGCCCGGGCCCGCCGCCCCTGAGGCGGCGGCGGCCTCCCCGGCCCAGCTGGGCGGCACCGCCTGGCCCAGAGTCGGCGGCATGAGCACATCGCCCAGGCCTGCAGAGCCCGCCGGCCCCACCGCTCCGGCCAGCACCGGTCCGTCCCCGACGGTCACCGATCCCGCGGCAATGCCGACGGCATCGGCGGCGACGTCCTCATTTTCAGCCGGCAGAATGCTGCCCTGCGTCAGGCTGAGCAGGTCCGACGTCGCAGAACCCCAGTTCCCGCCCCCGATGTTGAGGATGTTGGCAACGTTGGCGCCTGGTACTGCCGGTAGGTCGGCCGCGGAATTGGCGGCGGAGCTGATGAACCCCGATACCTGGGCAGAGAAGGCCGATGCGGTTGTGGCGGAGTTGGCGGACTCGGTGGCGACGTACGAAGCCGCGCTGGCCCCCAGGGTGTGAACAAAGAGCTCGTGAATGGCCGTGGCCTGGGCGTTGACCGACTGGTACAGGGTGCCGTACGCGGCGAAAATCGTCGCCTGCAGGGCCGATACCTCGTCGCCAGCTGCGGGAATCACGCCCGTGGTCGGGTGTGCGACGGCTGCGCTCTCGGTGGCCATCGCAGATCCGAGAGTGTGCAGCTGGCCTGCCGCATAGGCCAGCGCTTCAGGTTGTGCGGTCACGAAAGACATCGATGTCTCCTTGATTCTGTGTGTCGGGCTTGCGTGTGTCGAAATTAAGGGAATGTCGGGAATTGTCCGGCGGTTGGATGCCGCCGAGTCCTTTTCCAGCCCTCGATGCAATATTCCAATGCGCCGCGACCGGAAACAAGAGACCAAGAGACGTCGCCTCCTCGGACGCACGACGCCCTGCCGGATGCGTGGGTCCGTACGCTATGGCGCGTGACCTTTGTCGTCGATCCACTCAAGCGATTGTTGATCGGTCGGGCGCTGCGCACCGAGGCCCATGGCGACCAGCTGCTGCCGAAGTGGATCGCGCTGCCCGTGTTCTGTTCGGACCCGATCTCCTCGGTCGCCTACGCCACCGAACAGATCCTGCTGGTCGCAGCGTTGGGTGGGGCAGCCTATCTGTGGCTGGCGACCCCGGTCGCCGTGGCGGTGGTGGTGTTGCTGGCGATCGTGGTGTTTTCCTATCGGCAAACCTGTTACGCCTATCCCAACGGGGGCGGCGCATTCGTGGTCAGCCAGGACAACTTCGGAGAGAAGGCCGCGCTCACCGCCGCGGCCGCGCTACTGGTCGACTACGTGATGACGGTCGCGGTGTCGGTGGTGGCCGGCGTCCTCGCGATCACGTCTAAATTCCCCTCTCTGCAGCCCTACGCGGTGCCGCTATCGGTGGCGGTGGTGGCGCTGCTGGCGGCGATGAACCTGCGGGGTCTCAAGGAAAGCGGTAAAGCATTCGCGTTTCCCACCTATGCCTTCGTCGGACTGGTGTTCCTGCTGCTGGCTACCGCCGGCTATCAGGCGACGCTCGGAGGAGGGCTCCCGCTGGCATCGGGCGCCGCCGAGCATCTTTCGGCGACCCAGCCGGTGGGCGGGTATCTGACGGTGCTCCTGGCGCTACGCGCTTTCGCTTCCGGCTGCACCGCGCTGACCGGAGTGGAGGCGATCAGTAACGGAGTGCCCGCGTTCCGGAAACCCAAGGCGCGCAACGCCGCGACGACCTTGCTGTTGATGGGCGGGCTGGCGATCACCATGTTCACCGGCATCACCGTGCTCGCGGTCCGGATGAAGGCCCGCGCCTATCCCGATGGATTCCCGTCCGTGATCAGCCAGCTCGGCGCCGGGGTGTGGGGGGAGAATTCCCCGGTGTACCTGGCGTTCCAGCTCGCCACCGGGGCCATTCTGGTTCTTGCCGCGAACACGGCTTTCAACGGGTTCCCGATGCTCGCCTCGATTCTCGCGCACAGCAGATACCTGCCCAGGCAGCTGCACAATCGCGGTGACCGGCTGGTGTATAGCAATGGAATCCTGCTGCTGGCCGGATTCGCGATCGCGTTGATCATCGGGTTCAACGCCAATGTCGACAAATTGATCCAGCTCTACATCATCGGCGTGTTCACCTCGTTCACCCTCAGTCAGGCCGGCATGGTGCGCCACTGGCAGCGCTCGATGAGTACCGCGGCCGGTGCCGACGAGCGACGCCGATACCGCCGCGCGCAGGTGATCAACGCCGCCGGCGCCACCGTCACCGGCGTCGTGTTGATCATCGTGGTCCGCTACAAGTTTCTCGCCGGCGCCTACTTGGCGATCCTCGCCATGGTGTTGCTGTACGCGCTGATGAAAGCGATCAGTTTCCACTACCGCCGAGTCCACGCGACATTGGCGCTCGCCGACGACGCCGGGGTGATCCAGCCCAGCAACAATCACGCGGTGGTATTGGTCTCCAGCCTCAACCAGGCCACGATGACGGCCCTCGGTTACGCCAAGGCGACTCGTCCCGTCCGGCTCACTGCCCTGACGGTCAATCTCGACGGGTCCGACACGCGAGCGTTACAGGCCGATTGGGACCGGTACAACATCGACATCCCCCTGACAGTGGTCGATTCGCCCTACCGGGAAATCACGAGGCCCATCATCGACTACGTCCGGCGTATTCGAAAGCAGTCGCCACGCGATGTGGTCACGGTCTTCATCCCCGAGTACGTCGTCATGCACTGGTGGGAGAATCTGCTCCACAATCAGAGCGCGCTGCGCCTGAAGTCGCGGCTGCTGTTCGAACCCGATGTCATGATGACCAGCGTCCCTTACCAGCTACGTTCCAAAAAAGACGCCTCAATCACGGCCACCACACCCTCCTGATAGTCGGCCTTGCTAATTCGCGCCTCCGATTCGGCCCATTGGCGCCGCGGTACTCGGATCGGGGGTAGGCTGATAACAACAGACGGGATGGGCGGCATGGGCATACAGGACTGGTGCGACGCACCCCAGATTCATCCGTCGCAGATCCGGGTCGGTGACGTCATCGGAACGGTGAAGGCAACTGAGCTGCGCTACACGGTCAAGCTAATCAGCGGGCCGCAGTCGAGTCCGGGGAAGTGGACCTTTTTCGGCCGCGACAACGATGGGCTCCAGCGTACGGGCACGTTCGAAGCGGACGAGTTAGTTCGCAGATACGCCAAGGCGTCGTAACGGCTCGCTAATTCTCTCAGCCTCTGGGCTTGGCGTTCCTGAGCGGTGCGTCGGTCGCCGCGATGCTGCGGTTGGCTTTGACGTTCTTGTCGACCCTTTTCTCCTTCAACGACTTTCCGGACTTCTTGCTCATCGCTTGTCGCGGAGACTTATCCGACATTGCGGAACCCTTCGTCATGGGGGCCTGGTGGGTCCCGCTTCTCCGACTGTACCCCCGCGGTGGTGACTTTGGGGGAACCTTCCGGCGTCGTGCCCATGCCTTGGGGTGTATCCTGAAAGTAACTGGAAATCCAGGCAGTCCGGGTTGAGTGCGCCATAGGTCGTTGATGCACCGAGCAACCGCTCACGCTGGGCACGCGGGTGACCACCTTTCGTTGGGATCACCGTGAGTATGTCGTTGGGATTTCCACGTTCCACGGATCATCAGGGGGGACAGAACATTTCCGGAACCCCGAGTCTCGGCATGTTAAGTACGTATCCACCGACTCCCTACGGGCCGGCAACGTTCAGCGCGGCTCTGGTCCATGGTTTGAGTACACATGGCGCCGACGTCAACATCGTGCGAGTTGCCGACGGGCCGCCATCCTCGAGTGCCCATGTCGTTGGCGAGCTGGTCAGTGGCTCAGCGGCATCCGGCGCAGCATGCGCCGAGTTGCTGAATCAGAATGACGTCGCGATCATCCAGTATGAATCCGACATCTACGGGGGCCGAGACGGCAACGAAGTCGTGGGGATCGCCGATGGACTGCGCGTGCCTTCGATTGTGGTCGCTCACAGTGTTCTCAAAGACCCTACGCCACAACAGCTGTCGGTCCTCATAGCGCTCGCCGCGCGGGCGGACCAGGTGATCGCGTTGTCGCATGCGGCCAGCCAACGGCTGGTCGGTGTATACGGTATAGCCAGTGGCAAAGTCGCCACCATCTCACCCGGTGGGATGATCCCGACGACGTCTTTCCGCGTGCGGGGCGGTCGACCCGTCATGTTGACCCCAGGCCTGCTGCGCCCGGGCAAAGGCATCGAGCGGGTGATCGAGGCGATGAAGTCGCTGCACTGCTTGCCCGGCCGACCGCAGTACCTGGTTGCGGGCCCGACGCACCCGTTGGTGTTGGCCGCCGATGGCGAGGCCTACCGAAACGCCCGAATAGATCAGGCATTGCGCGGTGGAGTCGCAAACTCGGTGTCCTTCGAAACGGGTTACCGCAACGTTGCGATGCTGTCCGCCCTCGTCCAGTCCGCGGCAGTGGTGGTGTTGCCCTACGACTCGACCGACGAGGTCAGCTCCAGCGCTCTCGTCGACGCTGTCGCGGGCGGCCGCCCTGTCGTGGCTACCGCGTTCCCGCACGCGATCGAGTTGCTTGCAAGCGGGGCCGGACTCGTTGTCGCCCATGAAGACCCGGACTCGTTGGCCAGCGCCCTGCGCCGCGTGCTGACCGAGCCGCGCCTCGCTGGTGCGATGGCGGCCGAGGCCAGGAGATTAGCGCCTGATTTGGCGTGGCCAATCGTTGCGGGAGCATATCTACGGTTGGCTCGCCGAATTCTTACAGTGAAAAACCCCCGGGACCAAATACGTTCAGCCCCAGGGGTTTTCGGGTCGAGTCCCTAGACGGGGCTTACTGCCACTGCCTGGGGGCCTTTCGGTCCCTGGGTGACCTCGAACTGCACTCGTTGGTTCTCCTCGAGGGAACGAAATCCGTCCCCGGTGATCTCCGAATGATGCACGAATACATCCTTCGCGCCACCGTCAGGAGCGATAAAGCCGAAGCCTTTGTCGTTATTGAACCATTTTACGGTTCCCTGTGTCATGCTTACTTCTTTCTTTTTCATGTGGGCGCAATTTATTTTCACCCGCAGCCAATTATAACACAATTTGACGAAGAGGATAGATGCCCGAATTCGTCGGGGGGAATTAACAGGCAAGCCCGCTTAGCATGGAGCCTTGGTCGTGGCATCGGTAAGTCGTTGGCGCATCTCGCCAGCGTTAGTTGGTTGCGTTGACGTCATTATTTCGCCCAGGAGGCGCCGGGCCTCCTCATTCGGACTCGATGGAGGTAGCACGAATAATATGGCGTCACGAGAATGGGTTCCCATCAGGTAGATGGTGTCGCTGAAAATCAACCGGTATGGATTGAGCGAAACCATTTCACCGTGGCGGATAATCCGTGTCGGAGCTGGCGACCACGCACTCGGGTCGTAAACAACCCGGTGTACTGCGCCGATCCATAATCCAAACACGGCGAGCAGGTCGGGTAGCTCTACTCTCAGGTCCAAGCTCTTCGGCCACCAAGCGCCGTCAACGGCGGCGCGGGTGGTGTCGCGTTCGCAAAGAGCTAGCCGCGTGATGTTCGACGGGGCGGGCGAAGCAAGCGCCACCGCGACGCTCCCGTCTACTCTTGTGCTACCGCGGATGGCGACCGGAAACGCGGCACTCGACAAACCCACGATGACAACAGCATAGCCTCGTCGCCGGGCGAGTTTTCGACGGCCTGCGCTGTTCTAGGTCCTGGTCGCCGCTTCGTCTGCGCTGATCATGAGGAGACTCGCGACGTTCGAGGCATCACTCGGGCCGGCGGCGGTCATCATGATGGCGTGTGCCTGCTCGGGGTCGGCGTGCGGGGAGACGACCAGTAGGACGATTTTTTCGCGATTGAGTCCAAGGACTTCGACGGTATGGACCGGCTGAAGACGATATCCGTCGAGTCGTACCGACCGCCCGCCCGTCGCCAATTTCCGTGATGGCTTTGGCCATTCGCTCATGTTGTAGAGGAATCGATCGACCGGTCCGAGTCGAACCGACAGCACCGCCAGCAGATCGGGCAGCTCTATCGCGAGGTCGTCGGTGTGCGGCCACCATGCCCCATCGACAAATCCGCTCTCGGGCGCCTTTGGCTTCAGCCTCAATCGGGGTGTGTGTACCGGCGGGGCGTGCCTGCTGCCGACATCGGTGTTGTCTAGTTTTAGCGTCATCACGACGCTCCCATCTTGACCGCGAAACCGGCCACATGATTCGAACCGGCGACGACATGGCTTTGAACAGTCACGTGCGAAGTATCGCCGGTAACTCCGACACTACTCTCAGGCTCCGCTGCCCGCCCCTTTCCCCGCCGATTCGTTGATGCGCCTCTCGAGGAAACGGATGTTCGTCGCGATGTCGGGGTCGCCTGGCAAGTACTGGAGGGCCAGCTGATTGTGGTGCAGCGAGCGTTGATGGTCCCCGATCTGGTAGTAGCACAGCCCGAGTTGCTTGTGCGGCAGCCACGTCTTGAAGGGATAGTTTTCGATGGCCGCGTCGCTCTCGTAGATGCTCGGGTCCTGCAGGGCGAGCTCGTACCAGAAAATGGCCTGCCGGAACTGATTGCGGTTAAGGAAGCGTTCGGCGAAGCGGCAGCTGAACTCCGGGCGCGGGACGTCCAACTCCAGGGATTTGAGAGTGCATTCCCGCTCTTTGTCCAGATCCCCGACCAGGGCGTAGCACGTGGCAAGCTTGTGGAGAGCCAAGAGAGCGACATCGAGATCGGCCCCCGTCCACTCCAGGAACTGCCGGTACTGGGGAATCGCTGCGGCGAATTCGCCGTTCTTCTGCAGTTCGCGGGCGTAGTGGAGCACGTCCGCGGGGCCCAGGTCTCGTCCCGCGCTCAGTTGCTTCTCGTAGATCTGCAGGTTGCGCCGGGAAGGCTCGGCCTCGGATCTGCCGGCGGGTTTTTTGTGGGTGACGACGATGTCGCTGTTGAGGTAGCGAAACTCCTGCTCCGATCGGAG
>CAIYOH010000248.1 GCA_903927745.1 uncultured Mycobacteriaceae bacterium | reverse complement strand
GGGCGCGCAGCAGGCGCTGCAGCGGCGGTTGCGTGCGGTGACGACGCTCGTCGAATCGGCTGCGGATGGTGGCCACCGACGGCACCACCATCGGCCCGACGGCGTCCATCACATGGTCGGCGTGGCCCTCGAGCAGCGTGCCGAGCACCAACAGCCGGTCGAGGGCTTCGCGCTGCGGCTCGGACTGGACGGCGCGCATCAGGCCGAGGATCCCCGACGAGGTCCCGTCTGCCGCGGGAGTTCCCGCGCCACGGCCGCGCACGTAGGTGGCGAGCCGGCCCGCCACCTTCGCGACGTCCTCACCCGTATCCCGGGTCAAGATCCCCAGCGAATCGGACATGTAGTCGGATAACCACCGGTTGGCGGTGAACTGCACGCGGTGAGTCACTTCATGCAGACACACCCACAGCCGGAAATCGGAGGGCTGGAGGCGCAGCTGGCGCTCGACGGCGATCACGTTGGGGTAGACCAGCAGCAGGCAGCCTTGCCTGGCCCCGTCATGTGTGGCGAACGGGTCGTATTGGCCCAGGATCCCCGAGGACACGAACGCCAGCACCGCACCCGTCTGCGCGCCGGTGAGGCGGCCGGTCAGGACGGCCCGCGGCTGTTCGCTCCCGTTGACCATCAGCCGCATCGACTCGGCGGCCGCATCGATCCACTGCGGGCGGTCGACGATGCGCGCCGCCGGGATCGCACCACTGGTGACCAGCCCCGTGACCTCGCGCACCGGCGGCTCGGCTTGAGCGGCCGCGGCCGTCAGCTCGTCGATCACCTGGCGGCGGGTGTAGTCGCTGGCCGGCGGGCCGGGGCGGGCCAGCCGCCGGCCGACTGTCGCGGCGAAACCCCAGTCGACCGCGGTCCCCAGATCCACGTCCGGGCGCGTCACGCGCACCCGCACGACCACAGCTGCGTGGCCAGGGCGTCCAGGGCGGTGCGGCCGCTGATTCCCGCGCCGTTGGAGATCAACGCGAAGGTGAGCACCCGCCCGCTGCGGTCGGTGACGACACCGACCAGGGAGTTGATGGCGGTCAGCGAGCCGGTCTTGGCCCGCAGCCAACCCGCCGGGCCCTGCGAGGACGACACACCCAGGAAACGGTCGCCCAGGGTGCCGCTGCCCCCGGCGATCGGGAGCAGGTCGAGGAGTTCCCGCAGCTCGGGCTGGTCCGAGCCGGCCCCCGCCTGTACCACCCCGGCGAGCGTCGTGGCCGTCAGGCGGTCGTCCACCGACAGCCCACTGGAATCCACCAGCACGGCGCCGGTGGTGTCGATGTGCGCGGCGGCCAATTGCTTGAGGACGGCGTCGGTGGCGCCGGCGAAACTCCGTGGACGGCTCGTGGCGGCCGCCACCTCGCGGGCAATGCACTCGGCCATCACGTTGTCGGAGTGGTCCATCATCAGCGCCAACCGCTGGACCAGAGGCGCGGACTGCACGACCGCCAACTGCCGGGCGCCCGACGGCGCCCTGGCGATGGTCACCGCGCCGGGGTCGAGACCCAGGGCCTTGGCGAGCTCGCGGCCGGCGTCCAGCGCCGGGGTGCGCGACCGCCGCGAGGTGACGGTGGAGGGCTGAATCCGGCCGGCGTCGATCATCGCGGACTCGATCGGCGTGATGTCGCCGCTGTCGATATCGGTGAGGTCCCAGCCCTGCCCCAGGGTCGGTCCGCTGAACGCCCAGGTGTCGACCTGCACCGCGGTCGGCCGCACGCCGCTGCGCCGGATCTGGTCGACGAGGTCGCTGATCCGCGGCGCACCCTTGTACCAGGTGTCCACGCCAGGCGGCGCCGCCGACAGCGTCGGGTCGCCGGCCCCTACCAGCACGACGGGCCCCGAGGAGTCCTTCCCGCCCGCCACTACCCGGGTGCTGATCCGGGTCTGACGGTCCAGGGTCAGCAGGGCTGCGGCCGCCGTCAGGACCTTGTTGGTCGACGCCGGGATCAAGGGCATGTCGCCGGCCACCTCCCAGAGCGGCTTCCCCGTGCTGGCGTCGGTGACCCGAGCCCCCAGCCTGCCCAGGTTGGGGTCGGCCGCCGCCGCCGCCAGCGCGGCCGCCATCCCGGCGGGGGTCGGCGTCTCGGCGGCGTCGCTCGCCGGCACCATGGCGGGCCGCAGGATCGGCGCGTGCGGCGGCGGTATCGCGGCGTGCCCGCCACCGGAGCCGTGCCCACCGAGAGTGAAGAACATCGCCGCCCCCACCACGGCGACCACGACGAACGACAGCACGGCCATCCCGAGGTACCCCCCGGTGGATCGCGGCCAGCGCGTCGGACCCATCACTCTCCTCACCTGTTTGGATCTATTCTGCCGAAAGAGCCGCGACGGGCTCGACTAGGGTTGTCGCGAGCGGAGTTGTCCCAGCTAACCTCACAAGGAGCCGACGCGATGGAATTCGACGTGACCATCGAGATTCCGAAAGGCCAGCGGAACAAGTACGAGATCGACCACGACACCGGCCGGGTGCATCTGGACCGCTACCTCTACACCGCGATGGGCTACCCGGCCGACTACGGCTTCATCGATGACACCCTCGGCGAGGACGGCGACCCGCTGGATGCCTTTGTGCTACTGCCGGAGTCGGTGTTCCCCGGCGTGATCGTGAAGGCCCGCCCCGTGGCGATGTTCCGCATGACCGACGAACACGGTGGCGACGACAAGGTCCTCTGCGTTCCGGCGGGCGACCACCGCTGGGATCACATCCAGGACGTCGGCGACGTCCCCGAACACGAACTGGACACGATCAAGCACTTCTTCGTGCACTACAAGGACTTGGAGCCGGGCAAGTTCGTCACGGCGGCGGACTGGGTCGGGCGGGCGGACGCCGAAGCTGAGGTTCAGCGCTCGGTGGAGCGGTTCACGCCGCACTAAGCGCGGCGGCACGGCGGTTGCGCAGCACGCTCCAACCCAGCGATGCCCCGATAAAGACAACCCCCACCGACGCGGTGAACACCTCGGGGACCTGGAAGTGCGGGTCGATCGACAGCAACATGATCACGGCGAGCACGCCGATCGCCCAGTGCGCCCCGTGTTCCAGGTATACGTACCGGTCCAGGGCCTCCTGCTGCACCAGGTAAATGGTGATCGACCGGACGAACATCGAGCCGATCAGTCCCAGACCCAGCGCGATCAGGATCGGGTCCGAGGTGATCGCAAAGGCGCCGGTGACCCCGTCGAAGGAGAACGCGGCGTCGAGCACCTCGAGATAAAGGAACAGCGTGACGGCGGCTTTGCCGACGGCCGGCGCAACCGCCTGCCCGGCGGCCTCCGCTGACAGTGCCTCGGTGGCCGGGATGGTCTCAGGGGGCCGAAACGCCCGGCTCAAACCATTGACCACCAGATAGGTGACCAGGCCCAGCAGCCCGGCCGTGAACACGGTCGCGCGCTCTTCGCTGGAGTGCGTCAGCTGCGTCGCGGCCAGCACCAGCGCGACGGCGACCACGGCCACCGGCACCTGACCCAGCCGCCCCACACGGGCGAAGGGAATCTCAATCCATTTGAGCCACTTGATATCCCGGTCGTACACGATGAAGTCGAGGAACAGCATCAACAGGAAGATCCCGCCGAACGCGGCGATCTGCGGGTGCGCAGCCAGCACGAGCTTCTGGTAGCTGGGCGAGCCGTCCGGGTATTCCAGGGCGCCGTGCGGCGGCGGATGCAGCGCGAGTTCCATTGCGCGGACAGGGTCGATGCCGGCGGACGCCCAGACGATGAGCAACGGGAACAGCAGCCGCATCCCGAACACCGCGACCAGGATTCCGAGCGTGAGGAACATCTGGCGCCAGAACGGACTCATCCGCTTCAGGATCGCGGCGTTGATGATCGCATTGTCGAACGACAGCGACACCTCGAGGACGGCCAGCACCACCAACAGGAACAGGTCTTCGATGCCGCCCAGGGCGTAGCCGACCGCGAGCGCGCCCGCGGTCACGACCAGCGAAAGCCCGAAAGTGCGGAGCGCGGCCATGGATCCTTCCCGATCGCAGCTCACGATAGCGAACCGCGCCACGCACACAGGCCGACGGCGGGGGTCGACCTAGTATTTCCCCATGTGGCCTGAAGCCCCGCCCCGGTGACCGACGTCCGCGCCTCGCGGGGACCGGCCGCGCGCGGCAGCGTGGCCCGGGTCGGCGCCGCCACCGCGGTGGCCGCGCTGTGCGGCTATGCGGTGATCTACCTGGCGGCCCGCGATCTGGCGCCGGGCGGCTACTCGATCTTCGGCGTGTTCTGGGGCGCCTTCGGCATGGTCGCCGGCGCAACCTACGGGTTCCTGCAGGAGACCACCCGCGAGATTCGCTCGGCGCGGAGTGCGACGAATACGAAGGGCGCGACGGGTGCGACGGGTGCGACGGGGCTGGCGCCGCCGGGACGAACCCATCCCCTGCGGGTCGCCGCGCTCATCGGCGTCGCCGCGGCCGCGGCGATGGCCGGCAGTTCGCCGTGGTGGGCCGGGCGGGTGTTCGCCGAGGAGCGCTGGCTGTCAGTCGGCCTGCTCAGCGTGGGGCTGGCCGGCTTCTGCCTGCACGCCACCCTGGGGGGCATGCTGGCCGGTGCCGACCAGTGGAGCGGATACGGGGCGCTGATGGTGACCGACGCGGTCATCAGGGTGGGGATCGCGGCGGCGACGGTCGCGTTCGGGTGGGGTCTGGCCGGGTTCCTGTGGGCCACCGTGACCGGCTCGGTGGCCTGGCTGATGGTGCTGGCGGCCTCACCGACGGCACGCGCCACGGCCCGACTGCTGACGCCGGGCGGCACCGCGGAGTTCCTGCGGGGAGTCGCGCACTCGGTCACCGCCGCGCTCGCCAGCGCGATCCTGGTGATGGGGTTCCCGGTATTGCTGAAGCTGACGAGCAGTCAGCTGGGCGCGCAGGGCGGCGTGATCATCCTGGCAGTGACCCTGACCCGGGCGCCGCTGCTGGTACCGCTGACTGCCATGCAGGGCAACCTGATCGGGCACTTCGTCGATGCACGCGGCGAGGTCGACGCGCGCGGCGATCGGCTGCGCCGGCTTCTCGCACCGGCCGGCATCATCGGCGGGATCGGCGCTATCGGCGTGCTCGCGGCGAGCTTGGTGGGCCCGTGGTTGCTGCGGGTGGCGTTCGGGCCGCAATACCAGGCGAGCGGCGCCCTGCTGGCGTGGCTGACCGGGGCCGCGGTCGCGATCGCGATGTTGACACTGACGGGCGCCGCCACGGTCGCGGTAGCCCTGCACCGCGCCTACTCGCTGGGCTGGGTGGGCGCGACGCTGGTCTCGGGCCTGTTGCTGCTCCTTCCGCTATCGCTGCCGAACCGCACCGTCATCGCCCTGTTGTGCGGTCCGCTGGTGGGAATCGGCGTCCATCTGGTCGCGCTGTCGCGCGCCGGCCAGGCTGATCCTCGTTAGC
>CAIYOH010000247.1 GCA_903927745.1 uncultured Mycobacteriaceae bacterium | reverse complement strand
GCCCGCCCAGCCCGATGTCCTCGGCCATGGTGATCTGGACGTGGTCGACGTAGTGGGCGTTCCAGATCGGGTCGAACAACTGGTTGGCGAACCGCATCGCCAGGATGTTGCGGACCGTCTCCTTGCCCAGGTAGTGGTCGATCCGGAAGACCGATTCCTCGGGGAAGACGGCGTTGACCGCCTTGTTCAGCTCCTCCGCGCTTTCGAGGTCATGGCCGAACGGCTTCTCGATGACCACCCTGCTCCACCGGCCGCCCTCCGGGCGGGCCAGGCCCGACTTGTTGAGTTGCTCGCACACCACCGGAAATGAATTCGGTGGGATCGCCAGGTAGAAGGCGTGGTTTCCACCAGTGCCGCGTTCGGCGTCCAGCTTCTCCAGCGTCTCGGCCAGCCGCGCGAACGACTCGTCGTCGTCGAAGGAACCTGAGACGAACCGGAATCCCTCCGCCAGCCGATCCCAGGTCTCCTGCCGGAACGGCGTCCGGCAGTGATCCTTGACGGCCTCGTAGACGACTTCGCCGAAGTCCTCGTTATTCCAGTCGCGGCGGGCGAAACCCACCAGGGAGAAGGTCGGTGGCAACAGCCCGCGCGCGGCCAGGTCGTAGATTGCCGGCATCACCTTCTTGCGCGCCAGGTCGTCGGTCACGCCGAAGATCACCACGCTGCACGGCCCGGCGATGCGGGGCAGCCGCTTGTCCCGCTTGTCCCGTAACGGGTTACGCCACGCGGTGGCGGTGCGCGTCGGACTCATCGGGCGGAGGAGCCCAGCTGTTTCTGCGTCTCGTCGAGCAGCTGCGTCCAGGAGTCCACGAACTTCTCCACGCCCTCGTCTTCCAGCACCGTGAACACGTCGGCCATGTCGATGCCGACCGCCGCCAACTTCTCGAACACCGTCCGGGCGGACGCCATGTGGCCGGAGATGGTGTCGCCCGTGACCACGCCGTGATCGGCGACGGCGTCGATCGTGGGCTCCGGCATGGTGTTCACCGTGTTCGGCGCGACCAGTTCGGTCACGTACAGGGTGTCGGGGTAGGCGGGGTTCTTGACACCGGTCGAGGCCCACAGCGGGCGCTGGACTCGGGCGCCAGCGGCCTTGAGCGGCCGGTAGCGCTCGCCGCCGTCGAAGACATCCAGGTAGGCCGCGTAGGCCAGCCGGGCGTTGGCCACACCGGCTTGTCCCTGTAATGCGAGCGCCTCGGCGGAGCCGATCTTGCTCAGACGCGCGTCGATTTCAGAGTCCACCCGGGACACGAAAAACGATGCCACGGAATGGATCTTGGACAGATCGTGTCCTGCTTCGCGGGCTTTCTCCAGCCCGGTCAGGTAGGCATCCATGACTTCGCGGTGGCGCTGTACGGAGAAGATCAGGGTGACGTTCACCGAAATCCCCTCCGCCAGAACGGCGGTGATGGCAGGCAGTCCGGCTTTGGTTGCCGGTATCTTGATCAGCAGGTTAGGCCGGTCGACGATCTTCCACAGCTCGACGGCCTGCGCAATGGTCTTTTCGGTTTCGTTCGCCAGCCTCGGGTCGACCTCGATGGACACCCGCCCGTCGATCCCGTCGGAGGCCTCCCACTGCGGCGCCAGCACGTCGCAGGCGCTGCGCACGTCGTCCGTGGAGATGGTGCGTACGGTGGCGTCGACGTCGGCGCCGCGCGCGGCCAGCTCTGCGATCTGGGCTTCGTAGGCGCCGCCCTCGGCGAATGCCTTCTGGAAGATCGAGGGGTTGGTGGTGACGCCGACGATACTGTGGGTGTCGATCAGCTGTTGCAGGTTGCCCGACCGCAGCCGGTCCCGCGACAGGTCATCGAGCCATACGGACACCCCGGCAGCGCTGAGCGCGGCGAGGTTGGGGTTCTGACCAGCCATGTGAATCTCCCTTTCTCAGTTATCCAGTGCCTGCTCGGCGGCGGCGGCGACGGCTTCGGCGGTGAAGCCGAACTCGCGGAACAACGTTTTGTCGTCCGCCGACGCTCCGTAGTGCTCGATCGAGATGATCCTGCCCGTGTCGCCGACCAGCTTGTGCCAGCACTGCGCGATCCCGGCCTCCACGGCGACCCGGGCGGACACCGTCGGCGGCAGAACGCTGTCGCGGTACTCCTGCGGCTGGGCCTCGAACCACTCCATACACGGCATGGACACCACTCGAGCTGCGATGTCTCTGGCTGCCAACAATGCCCGCGCTTCCACCGCGAGCTGCACCTCGGATCCGGTGGCGATCAACACCACGTCGGGCTCTTCGCCGCCGGCCGCGTCAGTCAGGATGTAGCCGCCGCGCGCGACCGCCGCCACGCTCGTGCCTTCGAGCACGGGCACACCCTGGCGGGTCAGGATGAGCCCGACCGGGCCGCTGCCGTTGCTGCGGGTCAGGATGGTGCGCCACGCGTAGGCGGTCTCGTTGGCGTCGGCAGGGCGCACCACCGCCAGCCCGGGGATGGCGCGCAGGGACGCGAGGTGCTCGATCGGCTGGTGGGTCGGGCCGTCCTCGCCGAGTCCGATCGAGTCGTGCGTCCACACGTAGATGGGGTCGATGTCCATCAACGCGGCCAGCCGTACCGCGGGACGCATGTAGTCGGCGAACTGCAGGAAGGTTCCGCCGTAGGGCCGGGTGGGGCCGTGCAGCACGATGCCGGACAGGATGGCTGCCATCGCGTGTTCGCGAATACCGAAATGCAGCGTCCGGCCGTACCAGTGCGCCGTGTAGGCCTCCGTCGAAATCGACGGGGGCCCGAAGGAGTTGGCGCCCTTCATGGTGGTGTTGTTGCTGCCGGCAAGGTCGGCCGATCCGCCCCAGAGTTCGGGGAGTTTCGGCCCGAGCGCGGACAGCACCTCGCCGGAGGCGGCGCGGGTCGCGAGCCCTTTGGACCCGGGCTCCCAGTACGGCAGGTCGGCGTCCCAGCCGTCGGGCAACTGCTGGGCGAGTAAGCGGTCCAGCAGGGCCTTGCGTTCGGGTTCGCGCTGCGCCCAGGCGTCGAACTGGGCCTGCCAATTCTGGTGAGCCGCCCTGCCGCGGTCCACGAGCTTTCGGGTGTGGGCGATGACCTCGGCGCGTACCTCGAACGACTTGTCGGGGTCAAAGCCCAGGATCGTCTTGACGGCTGCCACCTCGTCGACACCGAGGGCCGCGCCGTGGACTTTGCCGGTGTTCATCAGCTTGGGCGCCGGGTATCCGATGATGGTGCGCAGCGCGATGAACGACGGTCGGTCGGTGACGGCCTTGGCGTTAGCGATGGCCTCCTCGATGGCCACCACGTTCTCGCCGCCCTCCACCCTCTGCACGTGCCAGCCGTAGGTCTCGTAGCGTGCGGCGGTGTCCTCGCACAGCGCGATGTGGGTGTCGTCCTCGATCGAGATCTCGTTGTGGTCGTAGAACACGATGAGGTTGCCCAATTTCTGCACGCCCGCCAGCGACGACGCTTCCGATGTCACGCCCTCTTCGATGTCGCCGTCGGAGGCGATCACGTAGATGAAGTGATCGAAGGGGCTGGTGTCGGCGTCGGCGTCGGGGTCGAACAGTCCGCGCTCGTAGCGCGCTGCCATCGCCATACCCACGGCCGACGCCAAGCCTTGACCCAGCGGCCCCGTGGTGATTTCCACACCCTTGGTGTGCCGGAATTCCGGGTGTCCGGGAGTCTTCGACCCCCACGTGCGCAGCGCCTCGATATCGGACAGCTCCAGACCGAACCCGCCGATGTAGAGCTGCAGGTACAGCGTCAGGCTGCTGTGCCCACACGACAGGACGAAGCGGTCGCGGCCCAGCCAGTGAGTGTCACTCGGATCGTGGCGCATCACGCGCTGGAACAGGGTGTACGCCAGCGGTGCCAGGCTCATGGCCGTTCCCGGGTGCCCGTTGCCGACATTCTGGACCGCGTCGGCGGCCAGCACCCGGACGGTGTCGACGGCCGTGGAGTCGATCTCGCTCCAGTCACCGGGGAGGTGCGGTTGGGTCAGCGCGGAGATGTCGTGGAGGGTGGTCATAGGGCTTCAATCCTTGGTTCGGCAAGCTGATCGCGTTTCACCCTAGTGCGGCAGTCCCGGCTTATGAAGTGCGGATGTTGGGGTGATCGTGAAGCGGCACCGGTAACTCCGCCCCGCGTCACGCCCTGGTCACCCGGAATTTGCCAGCCGTTGGGAATTCCCTGCGCAAAATCTTCGCGGCCTACCCTGCGGGCAGGCGAGTGGCGGCCCGCGGTCTACGATCGTCAGTGTCAGGCGCTGGGCACGTGGTGCGACCCCGAGGAGTTGATGCGTGAGCGTTCACGGGCGCGTCGCGCGGAGCCAGGTGGAAACCCCGGCCCGGGGCCGGATTCACGGCACGTTGTTGGCCTACCTGGCGCTGACCAAGCCCCGGGTCATCGAACTTCTGCTGGTCACCGCGATTCCCGCGATGCTGCTTGCCCACCGCGGCGCCGTGCACCCGCTGCTGATCGTGAACACTCTTCTCGGCGGCATGCTGGCGGCCGCGGGCGCCAACACGCTGAACTGCGTGGCCGACGCCGACATCGACAAACTCATGAGGCGGACTGCGCGCCGGCCGTTGGCACGCGCCGCGGTGTCGAGACGAAACGCCCTGGCGTTCGGGTTGGTACTCACGACGATGTCGTTCTTCTGGCTGTGGCGGACCACGAATCTGCTGTCGGGGCTGCTGGCGCTGGCGACGGTCGCGTTCTACCTCTTCGTCTACACGCTGCTGCTCAAGCGTCGCACCTCGCAGAACGTGGTGTGGGGCGGCGCGGCCGGCTGCATGCCGGTGATGATCGGCTGGTCGGCTGTGACCGGCACCATCGGCTGGCCGGCGTTGGCCATGTTCGCGGTCATCTTCTTCTGGACGCCGCCGCACACCTGGGCGCTCGCGATGCGCTACAAGGATGACTACAAGCAGGCCGGCGTCCCGATGCTGCCCGCCGTGGCCACCGAGCGTGAGGTCACGAGGCAGATCCTGATCTACACGTGGTTGACCGTGCTGGCGACCCTGGTGCTGGCGCTCGCGGCCGGTTGGCTCTACGCGGCGGTCGCGGTGGTGGGCGGGGTGTGGTTCCTGACGATGGCCCATCAGCTGTATGCAGCGGTGCGGGCTGGCGAGCCGGTCAAGCCGCTGCGTCTGTTCCTGCAGTCGAACAATTACCTGGCTCTGGTGTTCTGCGCGCTGGCGGTGGACTCCGCACTCGCGTTGCCCACCCTTTTCTGACGCCGTTTCCTACGGCAGCAAGACGATCGAGCCCGTGGTCCTGCGGCCCTGCAGGTCGTCGTGGGCGCGCGCCGATTCGGCGAGCGGATACTGCGCGCTGACGTCGACGGTGATGTCGCCCGCGGCGATCACGTCGAACAGTTCGCCGGTCCGCCAGGTGAACTCGTCGCCGGTACGGACGAAGTGCGCCAGCGACGGGCGGGTGAGGAACACCGAGCCGGCGGCATTGAGCCGTTGCGGGTCGACGGGCGGGACGGGGCCGCTGGCGGCGCCGAACAGCGCGAGTGTGCCACGCACGGCCAGGCTCGCCAGGCTGGCGTCGAAGGTGGTGGCACCCACCCCGTCGTACACCGCCACCACCCCGGCGCCCTCCGTCAGCTCCCGGATCCGCTGCCCGAATGCCGCGGCTGATTCGGGGTCTCCGCCGGGGTAGGAGAGCACCTCGTCGGCACCCGCACGCTGGGATATCTGAGCCTTCTCGGGGGTGGAGACGGTGGTGATGACCCGGACGCCCAGCAACCTGGCCCACTGCGTCAGGATCAGGCCCACGCCGCCGGCGCCGGCGTGCACCAGCACGGTGTCGCCGCGCCGTACCGGGTGCACCGATTTCAGCAGGTAGTGCGCGGTCAGGCCCTTCAGCAGCGCGGAAGCGGCCACCTCGGGCGTCATCGAGTCGGGCACCCGGGCGGTGAATGCTGCTGGTGCCGTGCAGAATTCGGCATACGCACCGGATGCCGTGCTGGTGATCACCCGATCGCCCACATCGAATCCGGGGGCGTCGTCGCCGACGCCGACGACGGTGCCGCACACCTCCAGGCCGGGGACGAACGGCAGCGGGCGCGGATACAGCCCGGATCGGAAATAGGTGTCGATGTAGTTGACGCCGATCACCTCGGCCTTGATCAGCACCTCGCCGGGGCCGGGTACCGGTTCGGGCACTTCGACATAGCGCAGGACCTCAGGCCCCCCGGTTTCGGCGATTTCGATTGCCTGCATAGCGATATCATGCCCCGACATGAAACTTGCCAGGCCGGACGTCTTTCATCCCCGCATCGTGCTGGCCGGTTATCCGGGGCTTGTGGCCGGTGACCCCGACGACGCGGGGCTGGTCGCGGCGCTGCGGCACCGCGGGCTGCACGCCCACTGGCTGGCCTGGGACGATCCGGAGACGTTGCGCGCGGATCTGGTGATTTTGCGGGCCACCCGCGACCACGCCGCGCGACTCGGGGAGTTCCTGGACTGGACCACCGCCGTCCGCAACCTGCTGAACCCACCGGCTGTCGTCGCCTGGAACACCCGGCGGAATTATCTCGCCGACCTGGCCGATCGGGGGCTGCCGACGATGCCTGTCGAGGTGCCCGCACCCGACGGCCGGGTCCGCCGGCTCGGTGCCGACGAGACGGTGCTGATCTTCATCGGCGGCACGCCGTCGCACGCCTTCACCGAGCGGGGCGGCCTGGTCGAACCCGACTTCGAGGTCTGGGATGCCGGTGCGGCCGCGCTGGCCGGCGCGGCCGCTCTGGTGGGTATCGACGTCGGCGAATTGCTCTACGCGCGTGCGCATCTGGTCGATGGCCGGTTGCGCCAACTGCAGTTGGTGGACCCGTCGCTGGGCTGGGCGCACCTGGACGCCGACACCCGCGATCGCGCCGAGCGCGGGTTTGCGCTGGCCGTGGAGTCAGCGTGTGAGCGGCTGGGGCTCGGCCCCTTCTCGCGTCCGTTCCCGCAGTGAGGCCCACAGCGCCGCGGTGGCCGCCGTGCATGCCGTCGCGCCGGCCACGTGAATCGTGACCAGGACGGCGGGCACGCCGGTGAAGTATTGCGCCGTGCCGACGGCAGCTTGCGCACACACGAGGGCTATCAGCACACGGAGCCGCGCCGTGACCGCCCCGGTGGCGCCCGCGGTCCGCAGCCCGAATGCGAGGCCGATCAGCAGCGCCAGGTAGGCGGTCAACAGCGATGCGTGCACGTGCACCAGGGTGTCCACCGCCACCCCCAGCCGTGGCACCGGGCGGCTGGCGCTGCGGTCGCCCGCGTGCGGGCCGGCGGCCGTCACCAACGTCCCGGTCGTCAGCACGGCCGCCAGGATCAGCGCGGTCAGGGCCGTCATGGAACGCAGGGGCGCGGCCACCCGCGGGCGAACCACACCGTCGTCAGGCTCGCCGATTTTGACGTAGAGCAGCACCGAGAGCCAGACCATCGCCATCGACGTCAGCAGGTGGACTGCGACTGTCCACCACAGCAGGCCGGTGCGCACGCTGATGCCGCCGATCACCGCCTGCACCACCGTGGACGCCGGCATCAGCCAGGCGTAGAACAGGATCTCGGCGCGCCGTCGGGCCCGAATCACGGCCAGCACCGTCAGCGCGGCGGCGATCACCACGGCGAAGGTGATCAGGCGGTTGCCGAACTCGACGGCCTGGTGGACGAACGGCACCTCGGAGTGGGCGACCGGGGTGAAGCTGCCCGGAAAGCACTGCGGCCAGGTGGGGCACCCCAGCCCCGATGCCGTGACGCGCACGATCGCGCCGGTGACCGCGATGCCGCCCTGGGTTGCGACGACCAGCGCGGCGAGCAGTCGCTGCACGCGCAGGCTCGGGTAGGGCAGCAGGTCCACCGCCCGCATCAGCACCCGCTCAGCCACAACCCGATCGTAAGGCACCCGGCGATCGCGGCGGCCGAGCCGTCGAGACTGCAACCACGCACACCTCCGTCGGCGTGTCGTGTGCGTCGTTGCAGTGTCGCGGGCAGGTCAGGTGAACCGGAACCATCGCAGCGCGGCGAGTGCCGCCAGGGCCCCCCAGGCCGTCAGGACGGCGATCCCGAACCAGTCCACCGAGAGGCTCATCGCCCGGGTGAGGGCCTCGGTGAGCGCGCCCGACGGGGTGACTCGGGCCGCCCATGTGGCCGCTGCGGGGATTATCCGCGTTTGCACGGTCAGTGCGCCCAGGCCCGCGAACACGAACCACATCAGGTTGGCGACCGCGAGCACGATCTCGGCGCGCAGCGTCCCGCCGAGCAGCAGGCCCAGGGCCGCGAACGTCGCGGTGCCCAGCGCGATGACCACCGCGCCCAGCACCAGTGCCGCCGGCGCCGGCCGCCAGCCGAGTGCAAATCCTATGGCGCCCAACAGGATTGCCTGCAGAGCCACCACGGTCACCACCGCCATCGACTTGCCGGCGATGATTCCCCACACGGGTAGCGGGGTGGCCCCGAGTCGTTTGAGGGCGCCGTAGCGGCGGTCGAACGCGACCGCGATGGCCTGGCCGGTGAACGCGGTGGAGATGACAGCCAGCGCCATGATCACCGGCACGAAGGTGGCGGCGCGGTTGTCGCCGAACGAGCCCAGCGGCAGCAGCGTGAGCCCGACCAGCAGGGTGATCGGTATGAACATGGTCAACAGCAGTTGCTCGCCGTTGCGCAGCAGCAGCTTCAACTCCAGCCCGAACTGCGCGGCGAGCATCCGCGGGACGGTGTTGGGGCGCGGGTCCGGTGTGAAGGTGCCCGCGGGGAACACCGTCGTCTGCGCGCTGTCCTGCGTCACGGCCGCACGCCCCTGCCGGTCAGGTCCAGAAACACGTCCTCGAGGCTGCGCCGCTCGACGCGCATGTCGGTGGCCAGCACGTCGATCTGCGCGCACCACGCCGTGACGGTGGCCAGCACCTTGGGATCGACGGGACCCTCGACCAGGTACTCACCCGGGGTCACCTCGGTGGCGTGATAATCGTGCGGCAGCGCGGTGGACAACATCGACAGGTCCAGCCGAGGCGGCGCGCTGAACCGCAACTGGTCCTTGGCGCCGCTGCGCATCAGCTCCGACGGCGCTCCGGCGGCCACCGTCTCCCCACGGTCGATGATGACCACCCGGTCGGCGAGCTCTTCGGCCTCCTTGAGTTGGTGGGTGGTCAGTACCACCGTCACGCCGTCGCGGCGCAGCGCGTTGATGAGCTCCCACACCAGCAGCCGCGCGTGGGCGTCCATCCCGGCGGTGGGTTCGTCCAGGAACACCAACTCCGGTCTGCCCACCAGGGCGCACGCCAGCGCGAGCCGCTGCTGCTGCCCGCCGGACAGCAGCCGGTAGGTGGTGCGAGCGGCATCGGTGAGGCCCAGGGTGTCCAGCAGCCACGCCGGATCCAGGGGATCGGCGGCGTAGGAGGCAACCAGGTTGAGCATCTCTGCGGCGCGCGCCGCGGGGTAGCCGCCCCCGCCCTGCAGCATCACCCCGATGCGGGTGCGCAGCCGGGCGTTGTCGGTGATCGGGTCCATACCCAACACCTCGATGGTGCCGGAGTCCGGGCGCACGAAGCCTTCGCACATCTCGACGGTCGTGGTCTTGCCGGCGCCATTGGGGCCCAACAGGGCCAGCACCTCGGCGGCGTGCACATCCAGGTCGAGGTCGCGGACGGCGGCGAGGGACCCGTATCGCTTGGTCACCCCGCGCAGCCTGACGACCGTGGCGGGGGATTTCGGTGCCGGGCTCACGTGGAATCAGCGTAGGCGTCGGGTGTCGCCGCCGGGCGCGGGGCCTCGGGCCGGCCGTCGGCCTCGATGATCCCGGCGAGCAGGCCCCGCCACGGCATGCGCCGGTGGTTCGCCGCGATGAGGGCCACCACGATCGTGGTGCTGGCCACCGTGGCGTCGAGGATCTGGAACAGCGCGAAGCGGTCGCCGTTGGCCGTCGGGCCGAAGATACCGATGATCAGGGTGATGGCGATGACCGCCACCCGGAAGCCGGGGCGGGTCGCCCAGGCGGCCAGAGGGATGATGGCCCACAGCAGGTACCAGGGCTGGACGACGGGAAACAGCAGTACGGTGACACCCAACGCGACGCCGAGGCCGCCGATCGGATGTAACTGGCCGTGCAACACGGCCACCAGCAGCCAGGCCACCGCGACGGCGATGATCAACACGCCGATGCCTCGAGTCAGGCCCAGCACCGCGGTGGTGTGATCGCCCAGGCCCAGCAGGACGCCCACCCGTCCGGTGCCCAGCGCCACCAACGTGGGCGGCGACATCCAACTGCGCACGACGTTGGCGGTCCCGAGCGTGAAGAGCCAGCCGAACCCGAGCCCGCTGGCCCAGCCGACGAGTGCCATCACGCCGAGCGCCAGCCCCGCCATGGCCCCGCCGGACAGCAGCAGGGCCTTGAGCGTGCCCCCGTATCGGTGGGCCAGCGCCATCGTGACGAATCCCAGTGCGAGCAGCGACGGCAGCTTCACCTGACACGACAGCACGATCAGGACCGCGCCCCCGATCAGCATCAGCCACGGTCCGCGCTCGGTGCCGGGTAACGAATCCAGGCCGCGCAGCGCGTATTCCACGCCGGTCAGCATGAGCCCGAGCATCAGGGCCTCGTTGTGGACGCCGGCGACCAGATGCATGATCAGCAGCGGATTGGCCGCGCCCAGCCACAGCGCGCTGACGTCGGCCACGCCGCAGCGCCGGGCCAGCCGCGGTGTCGCCCACACGATCAGGCCCACTCCGATCAGCACCACCAGTCGGTGACAGAGCACGGCGGCGACGACGTTCTCTCCGGTCAGGGTCGAGATTCCGCGGCCGATCCACAGGAACAGCGGGCCGTAGGGCGCCGGTGTCTCGCGCCACAGACTCGGGACCGACAGGGTGAACACGTGGGACAGTCCGAGCCCGGACGCAGGCCCCACCCGGTAGGGGTCGAGTCCCTCCCGGGAGATCTGGCTCTGCGCCAGGTAGGAGTAGACGTCCTTGCTGTACATCGGGGGAGCCAGGAGCAGCGGCAGGATCCACAGCAGCAGGGTCCGGTCCAGGTCGCTGCGCGACATTCGCCTGCTGCCGAGGGCGAACCGGCCGAGCATCAGCCAGGCCAGCGCCATCATGACCGCCCCGGTCGTGGTCATCGTCAGCGACACCGTCTGGATCCGCGACGGGAGATTGAGCAACCGCACGCCGAATGTGGGGTCCTGGACCACTGGCCGCGCCCCGGCGCCCAGGGCGCCGATCGCCATCAGCACGGTGCCGGTGGCGCCGAATAGGCGGGTGCGTCCCAGTGCGGTGAGCTCCCCGGGGGTCAGCGGCGCGCCGACAGCCGGTTCGTCGCCGTGCAGGCTGGCGATCGACGTGCTCAGCGAATGGCGGCGGGCTGCCATGAGAGCAGCCTAGCCGTTGTGACCAGCGTAACTCGGACGGGTGACGCCGCCGCTGGACCGATCAACGGAATTGCGTCACACTGGTGTTGTGAAATTCGCCGCGGCCTCTGCGCCGGCCGCCGCTCCGGTTGCCGACGGACACACCCGTCGGGCGATCGTGCGGCTGCTGGTGGAATCCGGGTCGATCACCGCCGGTGAGATCGGCGATCGGCTGGGCCTGTCGGCCGCCGGCGTGCGCCGCCATCTCGACGCGCTGATCGAGGCCGGGGACGCCGAGGCCACACCCGCAGCGGCATGGCAGCAGGCGGGACGCGGCCGGCCCGCCAAGCGCTACCGGCTGACCGCGGCCGGCCGGGCCAAGCTCGATCACGCCTACGACGACCTGGCGGCGGCGGCGATGCGCCAGCTGCGGGAGATCGGTGGCGAGGACGCCGTGCGCACGTTCGCGCGTCAGCGCATCGACGGCATCCTTGCCGGGGTCCCGTCCGCCGCCAGCGCAGCCGAGGCCGATATCGAGGTGGCCGCGGAGGGAATCGCCGGCGCGCTCACCCGGGCCGGCTACGTGGCCACCACCGCACGGGTCGGCGGGCCGGTTCACGGCGTGCAGATCTGCCAACACCACTGCCCGGTGTCCCACGTCGCCGAGGAGTTCCCCGAACTGTGCGAGGCCGAACGTCAGGCCATGTCCGAGGTGCTGGGCACCCACGTGCAGCGGTTGGCGACGATCGTCAACGGCGACTGCGCCTGCACCACCCACGTTCCGCTGACTCAGACCCCACACACCGCGCAGACGTCAACGACCGCGCAGACATCAACAAAAGGAGTGTCGTCATGACCCTAGAGGCTGACAAGGCCACCCACGAGCCGTTGACTCAGGCGGAGGCGATCGACTCCCTGGGCCGCTACGGCTACGGCTGGGCGGACTCCGACGTTGCGGGCGCCAGCGCGCAGCGTGGGCTGTCCGAGGCCGTGGTCCGCGACATCTCGGGGAAGAAGAGCGAGCCCGAGTGGATGCTGGAGACCCGGCTCAAGGCATTGCGTGTCTTCGGCCGCAAGCCGATGCCGACGTGGGGTTCCGACCTCGGCGGTATCGACTTCGACAACATCAAATACTTCGTGCGGTCCACCGAAAAGCAAGCCGCCAGTTGGGATGACCTGCCGGACGACATTCGGAATACCTACGACAGGCTGGGAATTCCGGAAGCGGAAAAGCAACGGCTCGTTTCCGGCGTGGCCGCCCAGTACGAATGCTTGAGTGGCGACACCCTGGTCTGGACTGCGAACCGCGGCCAAGTGTCGATCAAGGATATCCAATGCGGTGACCAGGTGTTCTCCTACGATGAAGACGCCGAGCGATTCGTGGTTGCCCCGGTCAAGTCATCGGCGCAGACCGACACCCGGCTCACCTACGCGGTGAAGACTGTGCGGCGCACCATTCGTGCGACCGACAACCACCCGATGCTGATTCTGCGTGACGAGCGCAAGCCGGGTCGCCAGCGTCGCCGCTATGCGCGCCGGTGGGTGACTGTCGGAGATATCCAGCCGGGCGACTTCATCGCCGTGCCTCGGGCGATCCCCGACTTCGGTTCGGCGGCCGACCTCCCCGTCGTCTCGGGATTGACGTCGCCCTCAACCAGTTCCGTCGATCTGATGTGGCTGCTGGGCTTGTACATTGGTGACGGAAACCTGCATCTCTCGACGAAGACGTATCGAGTTCAGTTCGCGATTGCCGCCACCGATGTCGAGTTGCGCGCCGAGGTGACGCGAGTGGTCAAGGAACTGTTCGGGCTTCGCTGTATCGAAGCTGATGAATACCGCATTGTCGTGAATTCAAAAGCGCTCACCGAGTTGATTGTGGAGCTCGGCTTCAGTGGACTTTCGTTGACCAAGCGGGTTCCTGACTGGGTCTACGGCTTACCCGTCGATCAGCGGCTGGCCTTCCTCGGCGGGTGGGTCGACGCCGACGGTTATGTGAGCCCCGATAAGAGTGGCTCAATCCTGTTGACGTGCGCCAACGAAGCGCTCATTCAACAGGCGCGGGAACTGGCGGAGCTGTCCGGATTGCGAGCGGGCGGGCCGTGGGCGTTCACCCAGCCCTACCGGCACGCTCCCGAGCGACTGCAAACTGCTTGGCGTCTAGGTATTTCGGGGCACTTCGAGCGGCTCGGCTGCCGAAACCCCAAACGGACCGACCGCTTCGGTCGGCGGGACTATGTCCACTCGTCCAGCGGTGCGCACGGCACGACCATTCGGGCCCACTGCAACGACTGGCTGGGTTTCGAGAGGGTCAAGTCGATCGAGCCCTACGATGTCGAGCCGGTGTATGACATCGAGGTCGACGGGCCGCACAACTTCATCGCAGAAGGCTTGGTGGTGCACAACTCCGAGGTCGTATACCACCAGATCCGCGAAGATTTAGAGGCCCAGGGTGTCATTTTCGTCGACACCGACAGCGGGTTGCGCGAATACCCGGAGCTGTTCAAACAGTATTTCGGCACGGTCATTCCGGCGGGCGACAACAAATTCTCGGCTCTGAATACGGCGGTGTGGAGCGGCGGGTCGTTCATCTACGTCCCGCCGGGCGTGCGCGTCGATATCCCGCTGCAGGCCTACTTCCGGATCAACACCGAGAACATGGGCCAGTTCGAGCGGACCC
The DNA here is from genome assembly GCA_903927745.1 of uncultured Mycobacteriaceae bacterium. Lineage (GTDB taxonomy): Bacteria > Actinomycetota > Actinomycetes > Mycobacteriales > Mycobacteriaceae > Mycobacterium. Next base: position 3,457 of record CAIYOH010000247.1, on the reverse strand, counting down.
TGATCATCGCCGACGAGGATTCCTACGTCCACTACGTGGAGGGCTGCACCGCGCCCGTATACAAGTCGGACTCGCTGCACTCCGCCGTCGTGGAGATCATCGTCAAACCGCATGCGCGCGTTCGCTACACCACCATCCAGAACTGGTCGAACAATGTCTACAACCTGGTCACCAAGCGGGCCCGCGCCGAGGCCGGCGCCACGATGGAGTGGATCGACGGCAACATCGGGTCCAAGGTCACCATGAAGTACCCGGCCGTCTGGATGACCGGCGAGCACGCCAGGGGTGAGGTGCTCTCGGTGGCGTTCGCCGGGGAGGGTCAGCACCAGGACGCCGGCGCGAAGATGCTGCACCTGGCGCCCAACACGTCGAGCAACATCGTGTCCAAGTCGGTGGCGCGCGGCGGCGGGCGCACCTCGTATCGCGGTCTGGTGCAGGTGAACAAGGGCGCCTACGGATCGCGCTCGAGCGTGAAATGCGATGCACTGCTGGTCGATACGATCAGCCGCAGCGACACCTACCCGTATGTCGACATCCGCGAGGACGACGTCACGATGGGTCACGAGGCGACCGTGTCGAAGGTCAGCGAGGACCAGCTCTTCTACCTGATGAGCCGCGGGCTGGCCGAAGACGAGGCGATGGCGACCCTGGTGCGCGGCTTCGTCGAGCCGATCGCCAAGGAACTACCCATGGAATATGCCCTGGAGCTCAACCGCCTGATCGAGCTGCAGATGGAGGGCTCCGTCGGATGACCGCTACAGCGGTGAGCACGGCGATGCCCGCCAACAAGGGAGAGCTGTTCGCGTCGTTCAAGGTCGATGCCTTCGAGGTGCCCGGCGGTCGCGACGAGATCTGGCGGTTCACCCCGCTGCGTCGGTTGCGTGGCCTGCACGACGGCTCGGCGCCCGCCACCGGCACGGCGCGGGTGGAGGTGACCGAACACGCGGGCGTGCAGACCGAGACGGTCCGACGTGGCGATGAACGGCTCGGGCAGGGTGGTATCCCGAGCGACCGTGTCGCGGCCCAGGCGTTCTCGTCGTTCAACGCCGCCACCGTAGTGTCCGTCGCCCGCGACACACGTGTCGCCGAGCCGGTCGCCATCACGGTCACCGGGCCGGGTGAGGGTGCGGTCGGGTACGGGCACCTGCAGATCAGGGTCGGTGAGCTTTCTGAAGCGGTCGTCGTCATCGATCATCGTGGCAGCGGAACCTACGCCGACAACGTCGAGTTCATCGTCGGGGACGCCGCGCGGCTCACCGCCGTGTGGATCGTCGACTGGGCCGACGACGTCGTGCACCTCAGCGCGCAGCACGCCAGGCTGGGCCGGGACGCGGTGCTGCGCCACGTCGCCGTCATGCTCGGCGGCGAGGTGGTGCGGATGTCGGCCACCGTGCGGTACGACGCGCCGGGTGGCGACGCCGAACTCCTCGGCCTGTACTTCGCCGACGACGGCCAGCATCTGGAGTCGCGCCTGCTGATCGACCACGCGCAGCCGAACTGCCGGTCCAATGTTCTCTACAAGGGTGCGCTGCAAGGGGATTCGGCGTCGGCGCGGCCGGATGCGCATACGGTCTGGGTGGGGGATGTGCTGATCCGCGCGCAGGCCACCGGAACCGACACCTTCGAGGTCAACCGGAACCTGGTGCTCACCGACGGCGCGCGTGCCGACTCGGTGCCCAACCTCGAGATCGAGACCGGCGAGATCGTCGGGGCCGGACACGCCAGCGCGACCGGGCGTTTCGACGACGAGCAACTGTTCTACCTTCGCTCGCGCGGCATTTCCGAGGAGCAGGCCCGCCGGCTGGTGGTGCGCGGCTTCTTCGGCGGGATCATCTCCCAGATCGCCGTGCCGGAAGTCCGCGAGCGGCTGACCGCGGCCATCGAACACGAATTGTCCATCACGGAATCGAGAGCAACAGCGTCATGACCACTTTGGAGATCAAAGACCTGCACGTCAGCGTCGAGGACCCTAACGCCCCCGAAGGCGAGCGGGACATTCCCATCCTCAACGGCGTCGACCTCACCGTCAATTCCGGTGAGACGCATGCGGTGATGGGCCCCAACGGCTCCGGGAAGTCGACGCTGTCCTACGCCATCGCCGGTCACCCCAAGTACCTGGTGACCTCGGGGTCGATCACGCTGGACGGCCAGGACGTCCTGGCCATGAGCGTCGACGAGCGCGCTCGGGCCGGGCTGTTCCTCGCCATGCAGTATCCGGTCGAGGTGCCGGGAGTGTCGATGTCGAACTTCCTGCGCAGCGCCGCGACCGCCGTCCGCGGCGAGCCGCCGAAACTGCGACACTGGGTCAAGGAGGTCAAGGCCGCGATGGTCGACCTGGACATCGACCCGGCCTTCGGCGAGCGCAGCGTCAACGAGGGCTTCTCGGGCGGAGAGAAGAAGCGCCACGAGGTCCTGCAGCTGGGTCTGCTGCGGCCGAAGATCGCGATCCTCGACGAGACCGACTCCGGTCTGGACGTCGACGCGCTGCGGGTGGTCAGCGAGGGCGTCAACCGCTACGCCGAAGCCGAGAACGGCGGGATCCTGCTGATCACCCACTACACCCGGATTCTGCGTTACATCCGCCCGCAGTTCGTGCACGTGTTCGTCGGGGGCCGCATCGTCGAATCCGGTGGCCCGGAGCTCGCCGACGAACTCGAGGAAACGGGCTACGTGCGCTTCACTGCGGCGGCCCCGGTGCCATCCGGGGGAGCCTGACCCGTGACGATCTCGGCGGGCCGCGCCACGGCCCTGGATATCGGCGCGATCCGGGCCGACTTCCCCATCCTGAGCCGCGTCATGCGCGGCGGACACCAATTGGCCTACCTCGATTCCGGTGCCACGTCGCAGCGGCCGGTGCAGGTCCTCGACGCCGAACGGGACTTTCTGATCACCTCCAACGGCGCGGTGCACCGTGGTGCACACCAGCTGATGGAGGAGGCCACCGACGCCTACGAGCAGGGCCGCGCCGACGTCGCGGCGTTCGTCGGGGCCGACGCCGACGAGTTGATCTTCACCCGCAACGCCACTGAGGCGCTCAACCTCGCGTCGTATGTACTGGGCGACAACCGATTCGAGCATGCCGTGAGGGAGGGTGACGTCATCGTCACCACCGAGCTCGAGCACCACGCCAACCTGGTGCCGTGGCAGGAGTTGGCTCGGCGCACCGGCGCCACGCTGCGCTGGTACGGCGTCACCGGCGGTGACGGTGGCAGCGATGGAGACGCTGGGCGCATCGACTTGGATTCCCTGCGGCTCGACGACCGGGTGAAGATCGTCGCGTTCAGCCATCACTCGAACGTGACCGGCGCGATGGCGCCGGTGGCCGAACTGGTTGCCCGGGCCAAGGCGGTTGGCGCCCTGACGGTGCTGGACGCCTGCCAGTCGGTGCCGCACCAGCCCGTCGACCTGCATGCGCTGGACGTCGATTTCGGCGCGTTTTCCGGGCATAAGATGTTGG
>CAIYOH010000246.1 GCA_903927745.1 uncultured Mycobacteriaceae bacterium | reverse complement strand
GCCGCGCGCGAGCAACAGATCGCTGACGTCGATCCGGCGCGTACCGGCGGAGATAATCAACGCCTCGGCGGTGATGAACACTGTGGCCGCCAGATAGGAGCGCCGTTTCAGCATCTCGATGCTGAACTGCAGCGCCGCCACGATCGGCGCCAGCAAGACTCCGTGCGGGTGGAAGACCAGGATGACGCCGGCCAGCCCGAGCCCGACCCAGGTGCCCCCCAGCCGCTGCGCGCCCAGGCGCAACGTATCCAACCGATCTGAGCCCTGGTGCAGCATCAACACGGCGGCGGCCATCGCCCAGTAGCTGTTGCTGACACCCATCAGCGCTGCCAGCGACCCGGCCACCGGCACCGCGACGGCCACCCGGACCATTATGTAACGCACCTGCGACCCGGGGCGCACGGCCTGGGCCAGCAACAGACCCGGACCCGGACGTGGCACCGGAGCCCGGTCGGGTTCGTCGTGAAACGCCAGACCCGGGAGGTCCTCGCGCAGCAGACCGATCTGGCGGACCCGTTCAGCCGTTCCCGGCGGCGCCGGCTCACCGCGCACGGACGCGGCGACGGCGCTGGCGAAAAGTACCTGCAACTCCCGATTGGCGGCGCGCAACCGGAACAACACGCTCGTGCGGGCGGGTTCGACCGGCTGGTAGCGCACCAGCGCAGCCCACGATCCGTCCATGGCCTCCGCGGCGCGGTGGCGCGCGACCCGCGCTTCCGGACCGCCGGCGCGTTCGACGAACTGCGCGACCGCCTCGGCAGCGGCGGCCACCGCCGAGCGCTCCGGCCTGCGGGCGTCGGTGAGGGCGCCGGCCATCTGCAGCACCCAGGCCAGCGCACCCCCGGCGAGCACCAGCAGGCCCACCCGCCATGGCGCCAGGTGAGAGGCGGAGACGCCGACCCCCACGGCGCAGGACACCACGAACATGTAGGCCCCGGGCGGGCCGACGGACAACGCGTGACACAGCCACACCGCTGCCACCGCCACCACCGACACGGTCGCCACACCGAGGGCCGGAATCACGGCCGCCCATACGCCCAGAGACACCGAGCCGGCCAGGCCGACCGCGACCAACCCCAGCAAGACACCGCGATGCAGATACGGCCGGCCCAACCCGAAGCCGCCGGTGAACCACCCGCCGAGAGTCGCGATCAGCCCTGCCCCCACATCACCGACCGCCACCCCGACGAGGATCGGGATCGTCGTGATGGCGGTCGCGCGCAGTGCGGTCGGCCACGGCGACGGACTCCCGGGCTGGACCATCCTCAGCTCACGTATTCGACCGCGCCATCGTCGAGCACCACGCGAGTGTTGGCGCCGTCGGCGCCCGAAGCCTCGGTGCGAAACACCGCCTTGCCCGGTCCGGTGTGCCAGATCAGCGTGGTCAGCGTCTCGCCGGGGAACACCGGCGAGGTGAACCGCGCCGCGATCGAGGTGACGTTGGCCGCGACGCCTTTGCCCAGCTCGGCCACCAGCGCGCGGCCCGCGATGCCGTAGCTGCACAGCCCGTGCAGGATCGGCTTGGGGAACCCGGCCATCTCGCGGGCGAACCACGGGTCGCTGTGCAGGGGGTTGCGATCACCGGAGAGCCGGTAGATCAGCGCCTGATCCTCGCGGGTGGGCAGCGGGATCCGGGCGTCGGGTTCACGATCCGGGAACTCGGGCGCCTGCGGCCGCTGGCCCGGCGCACCCCCGAAGCCGCCCTCGCCACGCAGCACCAGTGTGCTCAGCGTCTCGGCGATCAGCTCACCGGAGTCGGGATCGGTGCCGCGGCCGCGCAGCACGATGATCGCGTTCTTGCCCTCGCCCTTGTCCTGGATGTCGGCCACCTCGGAGACCACCGACAGCTTGCCCGCGGGGGGCAGCGGCGCATGCAACCGGATGGCCTGCGACCCGTGCAGCAGCATGGCCCAATTGAATGTGCCGATCTTGCTCGACGCCCCGAACGCCGGGCAGCAGATCACCGCGTAGGTGGGCAGCACCTGCTGGGCGATGCCGTGGCTGTTCTCGGTGGTGAACGGCAGATCGTCGAGGCCGGCACCGACACCGAGCGCATAGAGCAGTGTGTCGCGGTCCGCCCAGTCGAACAGCATGGGCTCCGTCACTGCGCCGACGGCGCTCGGGTCAATGGCCATGGGGGTCCCCTTTCGAATCTTTTCGGAATGCAACCATCGCAAACACTTCCCACAGGAGCCTTCACAAGGCAGGCTACTTCCCATGCCGATTCCTATGTCAACGCGCAGCACGACCAGAAAGGCCCTGAAGTCAGCTGCGGTGCTCACCGTGGCAATGATCGTCGGGGCCTGCGGCGGCGGATCACCGCAGGCACGCAGCATCACGTTGACCTTCATCAGGCACGCACAGTCCGAGTCCAACGCCGCCGGGCTGATCAACACCGCGGAGCCGGGACCGGGTCTGACCCCTCAGGGCGAGGAGGAAGCCCACCAGCTGGCGCGCGGCCCGCACGACTTCGACGGCGTCTACGCCTCCACCATGGTCCGGACCCAGCAGACCGCCGCGCCGATGGCGGCCGAACTCCACAGGCAGGTGGAGGTGCTGCCCGGGGTGCAGGAGATCGGGGCCGGCTGGTTCGAGGGCAAACCCGATTCAACGGCTGCCTCGACGTACCTGCTCGCACCTGCGGACTGGCTCAACGGCGACCTCGCGGACAGCATCCCGGGTTCGATCAGTGGCAGGGAGTTCAACCAGCGCTTCACCGCCGCCGTCAACAAGGTCTACGACAGCGGCCATAGCAGGCCCGTGGTGTTCTCGCACCTGAACTCCATCATGTACTGGGTGTTGCTGAACACCCAGAACAGCAAGCACAGCCTGGCGACCAGCCACCCACTGCCCAACATCGGCCACGTGGTGATCACCGGGAACCCGGCAACAGGCTGGACTCTCGTGGACTGGGACGGCATCCGCGACTTCCAGGGGTAAGCGCCGGTGAGCTACGTCTTCGTTGACGTCGACACCGGCATCGACGACGCGATGGCGCTGGTGTACCTGCTGGCCAGCCCTGACGTCGACGTGGTGGGCATCGCCTCGACCGGCGGCAACATCGACGTCGAGCAGGTCTGCGCCAACAACCTCGGATTGCTTGAACTGTGCCGCGCCACCGCCGTACCCGTGTCCAAGGGGGCCGATCGACCGCTGCGCGGTCAATGGCCGCAACACTCCGCATTTCACGGCCCCACGGGCGTGGGGTACGCCGAGCTTCCCCCCACGCAGCGGCGGCTCACGGCGTATGACGCCACCACCGCGTGGGTCGAGGCGGCGCACGCACATCCCGGAACCCTGATCGGCCTCGTCACCGGGCCGCTGACCAACCTCGCGCTGGCGCTGCGCGCCGAGCCCGAGTTGCCGGGGATGCTCGGGCAACTGGTGATCATGGGGGGTGTGTTCGGGGACGACGCCGATCCCCAAGCCGATCCGCTGGCCGAATGGAACATCCGGGTGGACCCGGAGGCTGCGAACGAAGTCTTCGCCGGCTGGTCGGGGCGGCGACGACTCCCGATCGTCTGCGGATTGGACCTCACCCGGCAGGTCGTGATGACGCCGGACATGATGGCCGGGCTGGCCAGTGCGGGCACAGCGTCGGGTCCGTCGGCGCTGATCGAGGTACTCGAGGATGCGATGCGGTTCTATGTCGAATCCCACGAGACACGCGGGCACGGGTATGGCGCGTTCATGCACGATCCGCTGGCCGCCGCGGTGGCGCTGGACCCGCACCTGGTCACGACCCGGACCGCGACGGTCGACGTGGAGCTGGTGGACACCCCGCGCCGCGGGGTCACGGTGGCCGATTGGTCGGGAAGCCGTGAGCCCAACGCGCTCGTCGGTGTCGGCGTGGACCCGGTGACGTTCTTCGACCGGTTCATCGGACGGGTCGGGGCCTTCGCGAATCGGCTGAGCCCGTGAGAGTGCGCGCTTACTCGTAGCTCCCCTCCAGGTACCAGCGCCGCTGGCGATAACACAGCAGCAGCGCACATTCGCTCTCCAACAGCACCTGGGCGCGGGCGGTGCGGCCCCCCTGCCCTGCGGTGGCCGGGTCGGGATCCCACCACCGCTCGTCGACCGGCCAGGGGCCCGCCCACCAACGCAGCCGCTCATCTCGAGCATGGGCGCCGCCAACGATCATCCGCGCGGGTTCGGTCGAGAACACTCCACGGTTGGTCACCCGCACTGGATTCGCTTGAGCATCAAGCAATTCCACTGGCTCGTCCAACAACACCGACGGTGACGGCTCGGGCAATCGCCCAGGCCACGGCAGGCCCGGGTCGGCCCGCGCCACCGGCTCGTCCCCCAGTGCGGTCAACGTGATGCGCTCAGCCGGCCCGCGACCGCCGGACAGCACCGGTACCTGCACCGCCTCCGGGCCGAGCAGGCCCTGCACCCGCACCAGCGCCCTACGGGCCCGCACTCTGTCCTCCTCGGCGAAACCCCCCCACAACGGCAGTTGCAGCGCCTCGGCGGACACCACCTCCACGGCCTGCAGCCGCAGCTGCGTCACCGCCGCGGTGGGCCGCGAATCGCGGGTCCGGCTGCTCAGCCATCCGTCCAGTTGCCAGCGCACCCGATCGGCGGTGGCATCCTCGGTCAGCGGCTCAGCGCACCGCCACACCCGCTGCAGCTCTTCGCCGTTCCCGGTGACGGCATGGATGGCCAGCCGGGTGCATCCCACTCCGGCGCCCATCAGCTTCTGATGCAACGCGCCGGCCAACGATCGCCCGGCGAATGCCGCGGCATCGACGCGGTCGATCGGCGGATCGCAGTCCAGCGTCACCTCGAGTTCCGGCGGCAGCTCCCGCCCGGACGGTCCCCGCCCGGGTTCGCCGCGGGCCAACCGGTGCGCGATCACACCGTCTGCTCCGAACCGGGAGGCCACGTCGGTGGCCGACAGCGCGGCGAACCGCCCGATGGTGCGAATCCCCATCCGCCATAACAGATCCGTCAGCGCTTCCCGCCCGGGACCGGACAGACTCGGCTCGGTGGCAAGTTGGCGGATCGACAGCGCCGACAGGAATGTCGCGTCGCCTCCCGGCGAGACGATGCGGCCCGCCCGCGCGGCGAAGACCGCGGTGGGCAACTGGTCGGCGATGCCGACCTGACACTCGGTGCCGGCCACTGAACTCACAGCCACCGCGTCGATCAACTGCTCTGCGGACTTTTCCTCGGAGCCGAAATAGCGGGCTGCGCCGCGCACTGGCAACACCAATAGGCCGGGCCGCAGCACCTCGGCGCGGGGCACCAAGTCGTCCACCGCGGCGACGACCCCCTCGAAGAAGCGGGCGTCGCGGTCGGCGTCGGCGGTGGCGATGTGCAGGTGCGGGCACCGTGCCGCCGCCTCCCGGCGGCGCAGCCCGCGGCGCACCCCCGCCGCACGGGCGGCCGACGAGCAGGCGATCACCCGGTTGGCCACCGTGACAGCGACTGGGGCCGTCACGGGCTGGCCTGCGGCCGCGGCCGCCGCGACCGCGGGCCAGTCCATACACCAGATCGCCAGCACCCGGGAAGCGCTGAGAGCCATCTGCACTCACCCCGCCCGCGCCCGGGGGACCGTCCGTCCCGCGCACAACCCGCCGACCTCGAGCCGCACCCGGCTGATCCGCCCGCATCCGGGTGCTGATTTGTCGCGGCGGGCGGGCGTGATCTCGTAGCCGCAGACCCGGGCCTCCAGCCGCGTCGGCGCCCCGTGCCAGTCGCCGTCGGTGACCAGTAGGGTGCACCCCCTGGTGCGGGCCCGCGCCACCACCGCTCGCGCCCGGGTCGGCGGGATCTTCCGGCCGCCCAGACCGAGCACCACCAAGTCCATCCCGTCGACAAGGACCGCGGCCACCTCCACCGGATCGGCGCCGGGGTCCGGTATCACGGCAAGCCGGCTCAGGTCCGCCCCCATCTCCGCGACGGCCAGCAGTCCGATGTCGGGCTGGCCGACGATCACCGCGTTGCCGCCGGCCGCCGTCACCGCGGCCACCATGCCCAGCAGCAGTGACCGGGCTCCGGTGAGCACCGCCACCGAACCCCGCGGCAACGGGGCCGGCAGCGCATCCGCGAGCCACTGCGGGAGCGGCAGTCGGGACTCCTGGCCCGGCAGCAGGTCGTCCGCGCGGGCGGCGGGCGCCCCGGGTACTACCGTCCGGCCAGCCGTCCCGCCAGCCGTCCCGCCAGCTACTGAAGCCATCTGCCGACGAAGCGATTCAAGCTGCTCAGCCCGGTTTTCCGTGCGCTGGCCGGATGCGAAAGCCGCAGTCATTGACACGCCTCCTACCGCCCGAGATTTTCGAAAGTATGTTCGATCTACTCGGAGTAAACACCTACCCTCCGACAAGCGTCAAGCAACGTGCGAGGCTGCTCTATGCGCTCGGTGCTGGTGGGGCTAATGGTGCTTTTTGGCGGCATTGCAGGACCGATTACATCGGCCCAGGCGGACCCGGAAGGCCCGGCGGACACGAACGTGAAGCTGGGTGGACACTCGGACTCGAACGTGAAGCTGGATGAACGCTCGGCGGCGCGCCCACCTACTCCCACTCGATGGTGCCGGGCGGCTTGCTGGTGACGTCCAGCACCACGCGGTTGACCTCGGGCACCTCATTGGTGATCCGGGTCGAGATGCGCTCCAGCGCCTCGTAGGGCACCCGGGTCCAATCGGCGGTCATGGCGTCCTCACTGGACACTGGCCGCAGCACAATCGGGTGGCCGTAGGTGCGGCCGTCACCCTGCACCCCGACGGAGCGGACGTCGGCCAGCAGCACCACCGGGCACTGCCAGATCAGGGCGTCGAGGCCGGCGGCGGTGAGTTCCTCGCGGGCGATCGCGTCGGCGCGCCGCAGGGTGTCCAGCCGCCGCGCGGTGACCTCGCCGACAATCCGGATGCCCAGCCCGGGCCCCGGGAAGGGATGTCGCGCAACGATTTCCTCCGGCAACCCCAACTCCCGCCCGACGGCGCGCACCTCGTCCTTGAACAGCAGCCGCAGCGGCTCGACGAGAGTGAACTTCAGGTCGCTGGGCAAGCCGCCGACATTGTGGTGGCTCTTGATGTTCGCGGTGCCGCTGCCCCCGCCGGACTCGACCACGTCCGGATACAACGTGCCCTGAACCAGGAACTCAACATCCTTGTCGCCCAGCACATCCCGCACCGCGCCCTCGAATGCCCGGATGAACTGCCGGCCGATGATCTTGCGCTTGCCTTCGGGGTTGACCACCCCCGACAGCGCCTTGAGAAAGGTGTCCGCCGCGTCGACGGTGACCAGATTGGCGCCGGTGGCGGCGACGAAGTCGCGCTGTACCTGGTCGCGCTCGCCGGCGCGCAGCAGCCCGTGGTCGACGAAGACACAGGTCAGCCGGTCGCCGATCGCGCGTTGCACCAGTGCGGCGGCCACCGCCGAATCCACGCCGCCGGACAGTCCGCAGATCGCGTGGCCACCACCGATCTGCGCGCGCGCCTGCTCGATCAGGGCGCCCGCAATATGGGCGGGCGTCCAGTCCGCGCCCAGTCCGGCGAATTCGTGCAGGAAACGGCTGAGCACCTGTTGCCCGTGCGCGGTGTGCATCACCTCCGGGTGGTACTGCACCCCAGCCAGACGGCGCTCCCGGCTCTCGAAGCCGGCCACCGCCGCGCCCGCGCTGCTGGCCACCACGTCGAATCCGGCCGGAGCGGCGGTGACGGCGTCGCCGTGGCTCATCCACACCTGCTGCACGCTCGGAAGTCCCGAATGCAGTTCGCCCCCAAGAACTTTCAGTTCGGTACGGCCGTACTCGCTAGTCCCCGTGCGGGCGACGGTCCCGCCCAGTGCCTGGGCCATCGCCTGGAAGCCGTAGCAGATGCCGAAGATCGGCACTCCCAGGCCGAACAGGGCCGGATCGAGTTGCGGGGCGCCTTCGGCGTACACGCTGGCCGGCCCGCCGGACAGCACCAGCGCCGACGGGCGGCGGTCCTGGATCTCCGCAATCGACGCGGTGTGCGGGATGACCTCCGAATACACCCGCGCCTCGCGGACCCGGCGGGCGATCAACTGCGCATACTGCGCGCCGAAGTCGATGACGAGTACGGGTCGCGGCGGCGTCGCGGGAGCATCGCCGTCAGCAGATTCGGCCACGACCGGTGAGTCTAGTGTCCGTCGACGCCGCCAAGCCGCAGACGGTACCGGCGACCGATGAGGGTTGGCGGCGGACATCCCGGCATGATGAAGTGGGTAGTGCGCCAGAAGGCACCCGCCAGCCGCAGAGGAATGAGGTCCCGTGAGTCCGAAGCTGGGTCTACCGGAGAAAGTGACTGCGTGTCTTTTCGACCTCGACGGGGTGCTCACCGACACCGCCAGTGTGCATGGGAAGGCCTGGAAGGTCATGTTTGACACCTACCTGTCCGAGCGGGCCACGCGCACCGGGGATCAGTTCGTCCCCTTCGATCCGGCCACCGACTACCGGCAGTACGTGGACGGCAAAAAACGGGAGGACGGGGTCAGATCGTTTCTGGGCAGCCGCGGCATCGAACTACCCGAAGGCAGTCCCGACGACGCCGACGGCGTAGACACGATTTACGGGCTGGGTAACCGTAAGAACAAGATGTTCAACAACGTGCTGAAAGACCAGGGTGTCGAGGTGTTCGACGTGTCGCGCCGTTACCTGGAAGCGGTTTCGGCCGCGGGTTTGGGCATTGCCGTGGTGTCGGCCAGCGCCAACACCCCCGAGGTCCTCAAGATCACCGGGCTGGATCGGTTCATCCAGCAGCGAGTGGACGGAAACACGCTGCGCGAGGAGCACCTGCCCGGCAAGCCGGCGCCCGATTCGTTCCTCCGCGGGGCCCAGCTGCTCGGCGTCGCTCCCGCTGCGGCGGCGGTCTTCGAGGACGCGTTGTCGGGTGTGGCGGCCGGGCGGGCCGGCAACTTCGGTTTCGTGGTGGGCGTCGACCGGGTGGGCCAGGCCGAGGAGTTGCGCCGCAACGGCGCCGACGTGGTGGTCACCGATCTCGCCGAACTGATGGCGTCATGATCACCGAGGAGGCATTTCCCGTCGAACCGTGGCAGGTCCGCGAAACCCGGCTCGACTTGAACCTGCTGGCCCAGTCGGAGTCGTTGCTCGCCTTGTCCAACGGCCACATCGGGTTGCGCGCCAACCTCGACGAGGGCGAGCCGTACGGCCTTCCGGGCACGTATCTGAATTCATTTTTCGAAATCCGACCCCTGCCGTACGCCGAGGCCGGATACGGGTATCCGGAGGCCGGCCAAACGATCGTCGACGTCACCAACGGCAAGATCATCCGCCTGTTCGTCGAGGACGAGCCCTTCGATGTGCGCTACGGCAAGCTGGACTTTCACGAGCGGGTCCTCGACCTGCGCGCGGGAACGCTGACCCGTCGGGCGCTGTGGCGCTCACCCGCGGGCAAGCAGGTCAAGGTTGTGTCCACCCGGCTGGTGTCGCTGGCCCACCGCAGCGTCGCCGCCATCGAGTACATCGTCGAGGCGGTGGGGGAATTCGCCCGGGTGACGGTGCAGTCGGAACTGGTGACCAACGAGGACCAGCCGGAGACCTCGGGCGATCCGCGCGTGGCGGCCATCCTGGACAGGCCGCTGGAGGCCGTCGAACACGAAATGACTGATCGCGGGGCGCTTCTCATGCATCGGACCCGCAGCAGTGCCCTCATGATCGCCGCGGCCATGGAACACGAGGTGACGGTTCCCGGACGGGTCGAGGTCACCACCGATGCGCGTCCAGATCTGGCCCGGACCACCGTGATCTGCGGGCTGCGCCCCGGTCAGCAGCTGCGCATCGTCAAATATCTGGCGTACAGCTGGTCGAGCAGGCGCTCCCGCCCGGCGCTGCGCGACCAGGCCACCGCGGCGCTGCGCGGCGCCACCTACAGCGGGTGGCAAGGGCTGCTGGACTCACAGCGGGCTTACCTCGACGAATTCTGGGAGAACGCGGACGTCGAGGTCGAGGGCGACCCCGAATCACAACAGGCGGTCCGATTCGGGATGTTCCACATCCTGCAGGCCAGCGCGCGGGCCGAACGCCGCGCAATTTCGGCCAAGGGACTCACTGGGACCGGCTACGACGGGCACGCGTTCTGGGACACCGAGGCCTACGTGTTGCCGGTGCTCACCTACACCGCGCCGCACGCCGTCGCCGACGCGTTGCGCTGGCGGGCCTCGACCCTGAATATGGCCAGGGACCGGGCAGCCGAACTGGGCTTGAAAGGTGCCAGCTTCCCCTGGCGAACCATCTACGGGCAGGAGTGCTCCGCGTACTGGCCGGCCGGTACCGCGGCCTGGCACATCAACGCCGACATCGCGTTGGCCTTCGAGCGGTACCGCATCGTCACCGGCGACGAGAGTCTGGAGAAGGAATGCGGCCTTGAGGTACTGATCGAGACCGCCCGGCTGTGGATCTCCCTGGGACACCATGACCGCCACGGCGTCTGGCACCTCGACGGCGTCACCGGCCCCGACGAGTACACGGCGGTCGTCCGCGACAACGTCTTCACGAATCTGGTGGCGGCGCAGAATCTGGTCGCCGCCGCCGACGCCTGCAACCGCCACCCCGACGCGGCGACCGCCATGGGCGTCACGAACGAGGAGACGTCCGCCTGGCGCGACGCGGCCAGCGCCGTCAACATCCCCTATGACGCCGAACTTCGAGTGCACCAGCAGTGCGAGGGGTTCACCACGCTGGCGGAGTGGGACTTCGAAACCAGGAACACCTACCCGTTGCTGTTGCACGAGGCCTACGTGCGGCTCTACCCCGCCCAGGTGATCAAGCAGGCCGACCTCGTGATGGCGATGCAGTGGCATAGCCGTGCGTTCACACCCGAGCAGAAGGCCCGCAACGTCGACTACTACGAGCGGCGCATGGTTCGCGACTCGTCGCTCTCGGCCTGCACCCAGGCGGTGATGTGCGCCGAGGTCAGACACATGGAACTGGCCCATGACTACGCCTACGAGGCGGCGCTGATCGACCTGCGCGACCTGCACCACAACACCCGCGACGGGCTGCACATGGCCTCTCTTGCCGGTGCATGGATGGCGCTGGTGGCCGGCTTCGGTGGCTTGCGCGACGACGAGGGTATCCTGTC
>CAIYOH010000245.1 GCA_903927745.1 uncultured Mycobacteriaceae bacterium | reverse complement strand
CGTCGGGCGTTGGGACCAGCTCGACGGCCTGGTGGAGGCCACGTACGCGCGTTTCGGCAAGGTCGACACGCTGATCAACAACGCCGGCATGTCCCCGCTGTACGGAAAGCTGACCGACGTCACCGAGAAGCTGTTCGACGCGGTGGTCAACCTGAACCTCAAGGGCCCCTTCCGGTTAGCGGCGCTGGTCGGCGAGCGGATGGTGGCGGCCGGGCGCGGGTCGATCATCAACGTCAGCTCCACCGGCTCGCTGAGGCCCAACGGCGCCATCATCCCCTACGCCGCCGCCAAGGCCGGTCTCAACGCGATGACGGAGGGCCTCGCGCAGACGTTCGGGCCGACGGTGCGGGTCAACACGCTGATGGCCGGCCCGTTCCTGACCGACGTCAGCAAGGCCTGGAACCTCGACGACGGCGGCGCCGCCAGCTTCGGCCACCTGGCGCTGCGGCGCGCCGGCAACCCGCCCGAAATCGTCGGCGCCGCACTGTTCCTGGCGTCCGATGCGTCCAGCTTCACCACCGGCGCGATCCTGCGCGCCGACGGCGGGATCCCCTAACCACGTCCATCAACGCAAGAGGAGCATCACATGTCCTGGGACTTCTCCACCGAGCCGGAGTTCGAGAAGAAACTGCAGTGGGTCCGCGAATTCGTCCGCGACGAGGTCGAGCCGCTGGAGGTGTTGTTCCCGGGCTGCGAGTTCCTGCCGCTCAACGAGGAACGCCGCCGTATCGTCGACCCGCTCAAACAGCAGGTCCGCGACCAGGGCTTGTGGGCGCCGCATCTGGGGCCAGAACTGGGCGGGCAGGGTTTCGGCGCGGTCAAGCTGACGCTGATCAACGAGATCCTGGGCCGCAGCCAGTGGGCGCCGATCGTCTTCGGAACCCAGGCGCCCGACACCGGCAACGCCGAGATCGTCGCCCGGTTCGGCACCCAAGAGCAGAAGGACCGCTACCTCAAGCCCCTGCTGTCGGGAGAGATCTTCTCCTGCTTCTCGATGACCGAGCCCCAGGGCGGTGCCGACCCGCGGGTGTTCCGCACCCGGGCGGTCCGCGACGGTGACGACTGGGTGATCACCGGCCGCAAGTACTACTCCTCGAACGCCTCGGTGGCCTCGTTCTTCATCGTGGTCGCCATCACCAACCCCGACGTGGCCGTCCACCACGGCGCCTCGACGTTCCTGATCCCGGCCGGCACGCCCGGCCTGAAGATCGAAGCCAACCACCACGTCGTCGGGTCGCTCCCCCACGAACCCGGACACTCACTGGTTCACTACGACGGGGTCCGGGTGCCGTCGGACGCGCTGCTCGGTGAGGCCGGTCAGGGCTTCATGATCCTGCAGACCCGGCTCGCCGGCGGCCGGCTGCACCACGCGATGCGGTCGATCGGGCTGGCCCAACGGGCGGTGGACATGATGTCGCGGCGCGCCAAAAGCCGCTTCACGCAGGGTACGTCGCTGGCCGACAAGCAACTGGTGCAGGAGTTCATCGCCGACTCCTACACGGAGCTGATCCCGTTCCGGCTGACCGTCCTGCACGCCGCCTGGCTGATCGAGAACGGCGACGAGCATGCCGCGCGCGCAGAGATCTCCGCCTGCAAGATCCTCGCCTCCCAGGTGCTCAAATCCATTGGCATGCGTGCAATTCAGGTGCACGGTGCGATCGGCCTGACCGACCAGCTTCCGCTGGTCGGCGTGCTCCTCGGGGGCATCGCGCTGGGCCTGGCCGACGGCCCGACCGAGGCGCACAAGGTCAACCTCGCGAAGATGCTGCTCAAGGGTTACGAGGCCGAGGACGAGTGCTGGCCCAGTGAGTCGCTGGATGTGCGGCGCGCGGCCGTCGCCGCCAAATACGGCGCGCTCGTTGACCACTAGGGGTACCGCGGGCGTCAGCGACAGGCCG
>CAIYOH010000244.1 GCA_903927745.1 uncultured Mycobacteriaceae bacterium | reverse complement strand
TCGATCGCCGCCGCGGTGGCACCGCTGACGTTGCCCTGCGCTGCGGCAAGCCAGGCGTCGACGATGCGCAGCTGCGGGCGGAAAACCGTCCGGTTCGCTGCCAGGTGAGCGTGTAGTTCTGCCACCGTCGCTTCCGCCTCGTCGGTGCGGCCGAGCCCGCAATAGGCTTTGGCCACCAGGATTCTGGGCACGCTCCACCAGGCTGCCGACTCCGTGGTCAGCGCGGCGATGCTCTGGTCGATACGCGCCGCCGCCGCCGCGAAGTTTCCGCGGGCGAGGTCGATAGTGCCGGCGGACATGGTGTCCAGGCCCCAATCCAGGTATTGGTGCGTCGAGCGGATCTGGACGTCGCGGGGCAACCGCTGGTCGGCGGCATCGAACTCTCCGGTCAAGACCAGTGCCCAGACCACGGCGTAGGTCATCAGGTGCCGCACCACCCCGTCGATCTGGCCGTCGATGTGGCGACCGCGCTCGGCCAGGGCCGCGACCTGTTCGCCGTGCCCGGTCGACGCCAACGCCAGGCCGCCCGCGAACACCGACCACCCAACCGCACGCGGCGGGGCCGCCGGATCGGCCAGCACGCGGCGGGACAGCTCAGCGGCCTCATCCAGCCGGCCCGCGATCATCAGCGACGCCGATTCGACGCCGTCGAGCATCAGCCTGAGCTGGGGATCGTGCACGCGGCGGCGCAGCAGCTCCAGCACCTGGGCGGCGGCGTCGACGTCACCCGCCGACAGTTGAAGGTTGGCGATGCGCGCGACACCCCAGCCGAGAAGTTCCACCTCGGACATCGTTTCGGGGTCATACGCTGTCAGGAGGCGGGCGGCCTCCCGGGGTCTGCCCTGCCACGCCAGCGATCTGGCCAACAGCTGGCCGGCGGCCAGCCCGGCGCCACGATCGACGGCCGCGCGGGCCAGGCGCTCGCCCAGAGTCACGTTGGTCAGCGCGATCGCATCGTCGGCGGCAGACACCAACACGTCCACGGCGGGGGGTGTGTCGCTGTCGAGCATCAACTCGGCCAGCCGGATCCGTTCGCCGGGTCCCCGGATCGGTGTGGCCGACAACGCCTGCACCAGTTCACCGCGCAATCGGCGGGCGGCGGCAACCCCGAGGCGGCGATGCATCACATTGCTCAACAGCAGTTGAGTGAACTGCGCCTCCTTGACCCCGCGGTCGTCGGTGATGCGGATCAGGCCGTGCGTCTCGGCCTGTTCGACGGCGGCGGCGCCGGCCAGTTCGATCAGCGTGTCCAGGTCGAGTGGTTCGCAGAATGCCAGTAGCCCCAGCGCATGAACCACGTCGTCGGGCAGCGCTTCGATACGCTCGTCCACCAACGCGGCCAGTTCGTCACGCACCGGGGCGGGTCCCCGGAGTTGCCAGATCCCGCGGACCTGCCGCAACGTGCCGGATTCCAGCGCCCCCTCGACCAGATTGCGCAGAAACAGCGCGTTGCCGCCGGAGTCCCGCCACATCACGTCGGCGCTCAGCGTTTCGACCCGCCCACCGAGCGCCCGTTCGACCAGCTCCAGGCACTGCTCCTGGGTGAAGGGCCGCAGCTCGACGCGCCGAAGATAGCGGTCCTTCCACAGCGAGGTGACGGCATCGGGCACCGGCTGGTCGGCCCTGATATTGGCCACCATCGGCACCGATCGCTCCAGCGCCAACTGGTGCACCAGGGTGGCGGAGAGGTCGTCGAGCAGATGCGCGTCGTCGACTCCGAGCACCAGGCCCGGTTCGGCGGTCAGCGCGTCATGGGCGGCCGCCAGATACGCCGCCGGGTGGCGACTGGTCGAGGACCCGACAAGGTAGGTGAACGCGCCCAGGGGAATGCTGCGCGACGATGTCGTTCCCGCCACCCACCGCACCCGACTGGGCAGCGAATCGGTGACGTTGCGGGCCAGCGTGGTCTTCCCGACTCCGGCCTGGCCGACGACCACGACGCCGGCGGTACCCGCGTGCTCGGTGAGGGCAGCGTGGACCTCCGCGAACTCCGGCTCGCGGCGCATTAGCGGCCAATTGTCGTTATTCACCAGAGACCGGACTCTACCGACACGACTCATCAGCACACACCTGCGGCGGTACAGTCGGCCGCATGCAGATTCGCCAGCACTGCGGCACCGGAAAGCCTGCGGTGGTCGTCCACCCGGCCGGCACGGTGGTCACCTTCGACGAGTTGGAGGCGCGTGCCAACCAACTGGCGCACTACTTCCGTGATGCCGGCCTGCGCGAGGGCGACGCCGTCGCGATCCTCATGGAGAACAACGAGCACTACCACGCGGTCATGTGGGCAGCGCGCCGCAGCGGCCTGTACTACGTGCCGATCAACTCGCACCTGACCGCCGCGGAGGCCGCCTACATCGTCGACAACAGCGCCGCCAAGGCGATCATCGGCTCGGCCGCGCTGCGCACTACGTGTGCGGGCTTGAGTGAGCACCTGCCCCGCGGCCTGCCCGAACTGCGGCTGATCGCCTGCGATCCGGGCGAGGCCGGCCTGGCGGGCTGGCAGCGCTATCCCGAATGCGTCGCGGGACAACCGGATACGCCGATCGACGACGAGTGGGAGGGTGACCTGCTGCAGTACTCATCGGGGACGACGGGCCGGCCCAAGGGCATCAAACGCGACCTTCCGCACGTCCCGCCGGTCGAGGCCCCGGGCATGATGTCGGCGCTGATCGGGTTCTGGATGAACCCGGACTCGGTGTACCTCAGCCCGGCACCGCTCTACCACACCGCACCGTCGGTGTGGTCGATGAGCGCGCAGGCCGGCGGCGTCACGACGGTGGTGCTGGAGAAGTTCGACGCGGAAGGCTGCCTCGACGCCATCGCCCGCCACCGCGTCACCCACGGCCAGTTCGTGCCGGTGATGTTCACCCGCATGCTCAAGCTGCCCGAGAAGGTGCGCGCGTCGTACGACGTGTCCAGCCTCCAGCGGGCGATGCACGCCGCCGCGCCGTGCCCGGTGGAGATCAAGAAGCAGATGATGGACTGGTGGGGTCCG
>CAIYOH010000243.1 GCA_903927745.1 uncultured Mycobacteriaceae bacterium | reverse complement strand
CATGCCGAAAGCATTGCCGGTGATCGACACCACCGGCCCGGTGTGCTGCGCCCCGGTGGCCTCGGGCCCGATGAGCGACGACGACGCCCTGCAGGTCGCGGTGCGCCTCAAGGCGCTGGCCGAACCGGTACGGGTCAAGATCGTCTCGTACCTGTTCAGCTCACCCAGCGGCGAGGAGATCTCCGGCGACCTGGCCGCGGTACTGAACCTGACCGAGTCGACCGTGAGTCACCACCTCACCCAGTTGCGCAAAGCCGGTCTGGTGGTCTCCGAACGGCGGGGGACGAACATGTTCCACCGGGTGCGGCCCGACGCGTTGCACGCGCTGTGCGCCGCGCTGGACCCCAGCTGCTGCACATGACGACAGAGGACACCGACGTCCTGGTCGTCGGCTCGGGAGCGGGCGGGGTGACCGCTGCGTACACCGCGGCCCGGGAGGGCCTGGACGTCGTCCTGGTGGAAGCCACCGACAAGTTCGGCGGCACCACCGCGTATTCGGGGGGCGGGGGAATGTGGTTCCCGTGCAACGCCGTTCTGCAACGCGCCGTCGGCCGAGCCGACGACCAGGACACCATCGAGGACGCTCTGCAGTACTACACGGCGGTGGTCGGCGACCGCACCCCGCGCGAGCTGCAAGAGACCTACGTGCGCAGCGGGGCACCGCTCATCGACTACCTCGAACAGGATGAGCTGCTGAAGTTCTCGCTGCTGCCCTGGCCCGACTATTTCGGGAAGGCCCCCAAGGCCCGCGGCGACGGCATGCGGCACATCGCGGCCAAACCGCTGAAGGTCGCGGCGGCACCCGACCTGCGCGACCTGGTTCGCGGCCCCCTTGATGTGGACCGATTGGGCGCCGACGTGCCGGGCGACTATTTCGTCGGCGGGCGCGCGCTGATCGCCCGGCTGCTGACGGCGGCGGGCCGGTACCCGGGCAGCGCCGCCCGGCTCGATACAGCGCTGGTCGAACTAGTGGTCTCGGATGGCCCGGACCGTGCGGTGACCGGAGCCGTCGTCGAGTCCGGCGGGCAGCGCCACACCATTCGTACACGCCGTGGCGTCGTGCTGGCGGCGGGTGGCTTCGAGCACAACGACGAGATGCGTGCCCGTTACGGTGTGCCCGGTGAGTCGCGAGACACTATGGGGCCGTGGGGCAATCGCGGTCTAGCCCACCTGGCCGCCATCGCGGTGGGTGCCGACGTCGATCTGATGGATCAGGCGTGGTGGTCGCCCGGCCTGACCCATCCCGACGGGCGGTCTGCCTTCGCGCTGTGGTTCACCGGTGGGATTTTCGTCAACGACGCGGGCCACCGGTTTACCAACGAGTCGCAGGCCTACGACCGGTTGGGGCGGGACGTGCTCGCCGCGATGCGCGACGGTTCGGTGACGCTGCCGTACTGGATGATCTACGACGACTCGGGCGGCCCGATCCCGCCGGTGAAGGCGCCGAATGTGTCGATGGACGAGCCGGCGAAGTACGTGGCGGCGCGGCTGTGGCGGACCGCTGACACGCTGGCCGATCTCGCCGCGCAGATCGATGTGCCGGCCGCGAACCTGGAGGCCACCGTCGCGAGGTTCAACGAGTTCGTCGCGCGCGGTGTCGACGAGGAT
>CAIYOH010000242.1 GCA_903927745.1 uncultured Mycobacteriaceae bacterium | reverse complement strand
GCCGGCAGGGCTGCCGCAGCGCCCGGCAGGGCACCGGCGGCGCCCGGCACGGCACCCGCCGCACCCGGCACGGCACCCACCGCACCCGCGGCACCGGGGTGTATCCCCTGCGTGATCGCCGGCATGATGAGGCCCTTGAGCAGGTCGATCGCCTGGCCAGCGCCCAACTGGTTGGCGGCCTGCATCACGTCGTTGACGATCCCACCGCTGCTGCCGCTGCCGGCACTCGGGGCCGCGGCACCGAGCGTCGAGGGGTCACCGAGGATCGGGTAGGTGCCGTCGGCACCCGGCCCCAGCGCGGACGGCGCCGGAACCGGAACGCCAGCGCCCGGCGTCGCCCCCAGCGGGCTGGTCAGAGCCGGGTTGAGGCCCGCCACCGGGGATTGCACACCCGCCGCGGGAAGCGCACCCGGCGTGGTCAGACCGGGCGTCGTCAGACCGGGCGTCGTCAAGCCGGGCGTGGTCAAGCCGGGCGTAGTCAAGCCGGGCGTAGTCAAGCCGGGCGTAGTCAAGCCGGGCGTAGTCAGGCCCGGGCTGGTCAGGTCCGGGCTGGTCAAGCCGGGGCTGGTCAAGCCGGGGGTGCCCGTGGTGCCCAGGGTGGAAGTACCCAGACCCGGGCTGGTCAGGCCGGACGCGCCGGTGGCAGCGCCGCCGCCCAGGGCGGGCACCGCGGGTACGTTGATCCCGAACTGCGCGAGGCCCTGCGAGAGAGCCCCAATCAGCTCACCGGGCAGGTCGCTGATCTGGGCGGCCTGCTTGAACTCGTGGTGCTCGACGGGCTGGCTGCCCGCGGTCGATTCGTAAACCAGGAAGTACGCGCATGGACTCGCCACGGCCACTGCGGCAACCGCGCTCATGGCTGTGGAAAGCTTGCGTCGGCGGCGGTTCGGCATGGAAGTCTCCTCTATCTCTCAACAATTCACTGATGTGATCTGTCGGCGTGCCCTGCCTGTCGTGCTCGGCAAGATCCACCCACAGATGATGTTACGAGCGGGAAAGCTGTTACTGGAGTGGTGACATCGAATCGTGAGCCAATTGCACCCCGGCCCGTGATCGCCCCTCGACGGCGACTCCCCAGGCTCGCCACGCGGGTTAGGCCCCCGCGGTCGGATAACGTAGGCAGACGATGAAAGATCGTTTCGACCTACTCGTCGTCGGCTCCGGATTCTTCGGTCTGACCATCGCCGAGCGCGTGGCCACCCAGCTCGGCAAGCGCGTCCTCGTTGTCGACCGGCGGCCGCACATCGGCGGCAACGCCTACTCCGAAGCCGACCCGCACACCGGCATCGAGGTGCACCGTTACGGCGCGCACCTGTTCCACACCTCGAACGAGCGCGTGTGGGACTACGCTCGCCAATTCACCGAGTTCACCGACTACCAGCACCGCGTGTTCGCGATGCACGACGGGCAGGCCTACCAGTTCCCCATGGGATTGGGTCTGGTGTCGCAGTTCTTCGGCAGGTACTTCAGTCCCCAGGCGGCCCGGACACTGATCGCCGAGCAGTCCGCCGAGATCGACACCGCCGACGCGCAGAACCTGGAGGAGAAGGCGATCTCGCTGATCGGACGGCCGCTCTACGAGGCGTTCGTCAAGGGGTACACCGCCAAGCAGTGGCAGACCGACCCCAAGGAGTTGCCGGCCGCCCACATCACCCGGCTGCCCGTGCGCTACACCTTCGACAACCGCTACTTCAGCGATACCTACGAGGGCCTGCCCGTACACGGGTACACCGCGTGGCTGCAGAACATGGCCGCCGACGACCGCATCGAGGTGCGGCTGGACACCGACTGGTTCGACGTCCGCGACCAGTTGCGCGCGGCCAGCCCGGACGCCCCCGTGGTGTACACCGGCCCGCTGGACCGCTACTTCGACTACGCCGAAGGCCGCCTGGGCTGGCGCACCCTCGACTTCGAGGTGGAAGTCCTGCCTATCGGGGACTTCCAGGGCACGCCGGTGATGAACTACAACGACCCCGAAGTGCCCTACACCCGCATCCACGAGTTCCGCCACTTCCACCCAGAGCGCGACTACCCGGCTGACAAGACCGTCATCATGCGGGAGTACTCCCGGTTCGCCGCCGACGACGACGAGCCCTACTACCCGATCAACACCGAAACCGACCGCTCCCTGCTGGCCGCGTACCGGGCGCGGGCGAAGGCCGAAACCGCCTCGGCGAAAGTCCTTTTCGGTGGCCGGCTGGGGACCTACCAATATCTGGATATGCACATGGCCATCGCCAGTGCGCTGACCCTGTACGACAATGTCCTGGTGCCGCACCTGCGCGACGGCGAGGCGCTGGCCGAGGAAGGGCCGCGCCCATGACCCGCGCCGTCAGCCTGCTGTCCAGGATCATCCTGCCCCGGCCGGGTGAGCCCCTCGACGTGCGCAAGCTCTACCTCGAGGAGTCGGCCACCAACGCGCGCCGCGCACACGCGGCGAGCCGCACGTCGCTGCAGATCGGCCCGGAGTCCGAGGTGTCGTTCGCGACGTACTTCAACGCCTTCCCGGCCAGCTATTGGCGCCGCTGGAGCATCTGCCAGACGGTGGTGCTGCGGGTCGAGCTGAGCGGCTCCGGGCGCGTCGACGTCTACCGGACCAAGGCCACCGGAGCGCGGATCTTCGTGGAGGGCCGCCAGTTCGGCGCCGGCGATCAGTCCCCCGCTCAGTCCCCCGATCAGAACCCAGCCCAGCCGCAGGTGCTCGAGATCGAGGTCAGCCTGCAGCCGTTCGAGGACGGCGGCTGGATCTGGTTCGACATCACCACCGACACCGCGGTCACCCTGGACAGCGGCGGCTGGTACGCCACCGAGCCCGCACCGATCGCCGCCAAGATCGCCGTCGGCATCCCCACCTTCAACCGCCCCGCGGACTGCGCCAACGCGCTGGCCGAACTCACCGCCGACCCGTTGGTCGACGCGGTGATCGGGGCGGTGATCGTGCCCGACCAAGGCGTGCGGAAGGTGCGCGACCATCCCGACTTCCCGGCCGCGGCCGCCCGGCTGGGCGATCGGCTGTCGATCCACGACCAGCCCAACCTCGGCGGCTCCGGCGGCTACAGCCGGGTGATGTACGAGGCCCTGAAAAGCACTGACTGCCAACAGATCCTGTTCATGGACGACGACATCCGCATCGAGCCGGACTCGATCCTGCGGGTGCTGGCGATGAACCGCTTCGCCAAGACCCCGATGCTGGTGGGCGGGCAGATGCTCAACCTGCAGGAGCCGTCGCACCTGCACATCATGGGCGAGGTGGTCAACCGCGCCAACTTCATGTGGACGGCCGCGCCACACACCGAGTACGACCACGACTTCGCCGAATACCCGCTGAACGACGACGAGGACGAGAGCAAGTTGCTGCACCGGCGGATCGACGTCGACTACAACGGATGGTGGACGTGCATGATCCCGCGGCAGGTCGCCGAGGAACTGGGCCAGCCGTTGCCGCTGTTCATCAAGTGGGACGACGCCGACTATGGCTTGCGGGCGGCCGAGCACGGGTACCCGACCGTCACGCTGCCCGGTGCAGCGGTCTGGCACATGGCCTGGAGCGACAAGGACGACGCGATCGATTGGCAGGCCTATTTCCACCTGCGCAACCGGCTGGTGGTGGCGGCTATGCACTGGGACGGTGACGTCGCCGGGTTGGTTCGCAGCCACTTGAAGGCGACGCTGAAACATCTTGTCTGCCTGGAATACTCGACCGTCGCGATTCAGAACAAGGCGATGGACGATTTCCTGGCCGGCCCCGAGCATATCTTCTCGATCCTGGAGTCGGCGCTGCCGGAGGTGCACCGCATCCGCAAGGAGTACCCGGACGCGGTGGTGCTGCCGGCGGCTAGCGCGCTGCCGGCGCCGGTGCACCAGAGCCAGGCGATGAAGCCGCCGGGCAACCCGCTGTCGCTCGGCTTCCGGCTGGTCCGCGGCGTCATGCACAACATGACCGCCGCCGACCCGGCCCATCACGAGCGCCCGCAGTACAACGTGGCGACTCAGGACGCGCGCTGGTTCCGGCTGTGCCTGGTCGACGGGGCCACCGTCACCACCGCCGACGGCTGCGGCGTGGTCTACCGCCAGCGCGACCGATCCAAGATGGTGTCGCTGCTCCTGGCCTCGCTGCGCCGCCAGCGCCAACTGGCGCGCCGCTTCGACGAGCTGCGCCGGACCTACCGGGCGGCCCTGCCCGTGCTGTCCAGCCCGCAGACGTGGGAGATGGTGCTGCTGTCCCCCGGCGACGCGGAGCGCCAACGTGTCTGACGGTGTGTCCCCCAACGGCCCCCCCAGCGGTGAGGTGGCAGTGTTGGTGGCCGCGCAGGCGGCGCTGGCCGACCTCCCCGGCGTGGTGACTGTGGCGCGCGGGCTGTCGTACTTCGGGGAGCACAGCATCGGCTGGCT
The DNA here is from genome assembly GCA_903927745.1 of uncultured Mycobacteriaceae bacterium. Taxonomy (GTDB): domain Bacteria; phylum Actinomycetota; class Actinomycetes; order Mycobacteriales; family Mycobacteriaceae; genus Mycobacterium. Next base: position 17,286 of record CAIYOH010000242.1, on the reverse strand, counting down.
CGCGGCGGCGGCGTTGGGCGCGGCGCTGCAGCCGGCGCGTCGGCGCGCCTGGCTGGTGGCCGGGGCCGGCACGCTCGCCTCGCACGTCGCCGCCATGGCGGTCAAGCGGGTCGTGCGGCGGCGACGCCCGCATCACCCGGCCATCGCGGTCAAGGTCGGCACGCCCAGCCCGCTCAGCTTCCCCTCCGCGCACGCCACGTCCACCACGGCCGCGGCGATCCTGCTCAGCCGCGCCGCCGGGCTGCCCGCGGGACTGGGCGCGGCGGTCCTGGTCCCCCCGATGGCGCTGTCACGAATCGTGCTGGGCGTTCACTATCCCAGCGACGTCGCCATCGGCGCCGCCCTCGGTGCCGTTGTCGCCGCCGTCGCCGTCCGGATCGACACGATCGCAGGGGGAACAGCGCATGGGTGACGGTGATACGGGCAACGGCGACGGCGTGATGACCGGCCCGCCGAGCAACCCGATCGTCGGGGTCGTGCGGGCGATGCGCCCGCGGCAGTGGGTGAAGAACGTGCTGGTGCTCGCCGCGCCGCTGGCGGCGCTGGGGGGACCAGTCCACTACAACTACGCGCAGGTGCTGATTAAGGCGTCGCTGGGCTTCGTGGTGTTCTGCCTGGCGGCGTCGTCGATCTACCTCGTCAACGACGCACGCGACGTCGAGTCCGACCGGGAGCACCCCACCAAACGCTTCCGCCCGATCGCGGCCGGCGTGGTGCCCGAGTGGCTGGCCTACGCCACGGCGTCGGTGCTGGCGGCGTGCTCGCTGGCGATCGGCTTTCTCGTGACACCACACCTGGCGCTGGTGATCGCGATCTATCTGGCGATGCAACTGGGGTACTGCTTCGGCCTCAAGCACCAGGCCGTGATGGACATCTGCATCGTGTCGTCGGCGTACCTGATTCGGGCGATCGCCGGGGGCGTAGCCACCAAAATCCCACTGTCCCAATGGTTTTTACTGATCATGGCGTTCGGTTCGCTGTTCATGGTGGCCGGCAAGCGCTACGCCGAGCTGCAACTCGCCGAGCGCACCGGCGCGTCGATCCGCAAGTCGTTGGAGAGCTACACCAGCACCTATCTGCGGTTCGTCTGGACGATGTCGGCCACCGCGGTGGTGGTGTGTTACGGGCTGTGGGCCTTCGAGCGCGACGGCCACGCGGGGTCCTGGTTCGCGGTGTCGATGGTGCCGTTCACCATCGCGATCCTGCGCTACGCCGTCGACGTCGACGGTGGGCTGGCGGGGGAGCCGGAGGACATCGCGCTGGGCGACCGGGTGCTGCAGATACTAGGACTTGCCTGGATCGCAACGGTTGGAGCCGCCGTTGCCTTCGGGTAGCCCGCCGGCGATCGGGCGCAGCCCGGATGTCTCGTACGGCGCCGCCGTCCGGGTGAGTCTGTGGGTGGGGGTGGCGGTGGTCGCCGGGCTATTCGCGTGGGGCGCCTGGCAGCGGCGCTGGATCGCCGACGACGGTCTGATCGTGCTGCGCACGCTGCGCAACCTGCAGGCCGGCAACGGGCCGGTGTTCAACCAGGGCGAGCGGGTGGAGGCGAACACCTCCACGGCGTGGACCTACTTGATGTACGCGGGAACCTGGGTCGGCGGGCCGATGCGCATGGAGTACGTGGCCTTGGCGCTGGCCCTGGTGCTCTCGGTGCTGGGCGTGGCGTTGCTCATGCTGGGGGCCGGCCGGTTGTACGCGCCCGGCCTGCGGGGCCGCCGGGCCGTGCTGCTGCCCGCCGGGGCGCTGGTCTACATCGCCCTGCCTCCTGCGCGCGACTTCGCCACGTCCGGCCTGGAAGGCGGCCTGACACTGACGTACCTGGGCCTGCTGTGGTGGATGATGGTGCGCTGGTCGCAGACCGCGCGGGGCCACCCGCAGGGCCGGGCGTCCACCGGAGCCCTAGCCTTCGTCGCCGGGTTCAGCGTCCTGGTCCGCCCCGAACTGGCCCTCATGGGCGGGCTGGCGCTCGTCATGATGCTGATCGCGGCGCGCACCTGGCGCCGCCGCGGGCTGATCGTGGCGGCGGGCGGGCTGCTGCCGGTGGCGTACCAGATCTTCCGCATGGGCTACTACGGGCTGCTGGTGCCCGGCACGGCCCTGGCTAAGGACGCCGCCGGGGATAAGTGGGGGCAGGGCGTGACCTACCTGGCCAACTTCGACGCGCCGTATGCGGTGTGGGTGCCGCTGGTGGCCCTGGCGGCGCTGGGGGCGCTGGTGCTGGCCGCGCGCCGCCGGCCGTCGCTTGTGCGCCCGGCGCTGGCCGACGACTACGGCCCGGGGGGCCGGGCGGCCCGCGCGGTGCAGAGCCCGCCGGCCGTGGTGGTGTTCATCCTGTTCAGCGGGCTGCTGCAAGCCCTTTACTGGATCCGCCAGGGTGGCGACTTCATGCACGGGCGGGTGCTCCTGGCGCCCATGTTCTGCCTGCTCGCCCCCGTGGCCGTCGTTCCCTTGCTCGTGCCCGACGGCGCGGACTACTCGCGGGAGACGGGGTACTGGGCGACCGGTGCGGCCGGCGCGCTCTGGCTGGGGGTCGCCGGCTGGTCGCTGTGGGCGGCGAACTCGCCGGGGATGGGCGACGACGCCACCCGCGTCACCTACTCGGGGATCGTCGACGAGCGCCGTTTCTACGCGCAGGCGACCGGCCACGCGCATCCGCTGACGGCCGCCGACTACCTGGGCTATCCGCGGGTGGCGGCCATCCTCGTGGCGATCCAGAACATGCCCGAGGGGGCGTTGCTGCTGCCGTCCGGCAACTACAACCAGTGGGACGTGGTGCCGCCGCTGCCGCCGCCACCGGACGGCAAGCCCGTCGAAAAGCCCCCGTATACCGTGTTTTTCACGAACTTGGGAATGGTCGGCATGAACGTCGGACTCGACGTCAGGGTGATCGACCAGATCGGCCTGGCGAATCCGATCGCCCAGCACACCGAGCGGGTGCAGCACGGCCGCATCGGGCACGACAAGAACCTGGTCCCCGACTGGGCTATCGCCGAGGGGCCCTGGGTGACGAAGCCCCCGTACATCCCGGGCTACCTGGACGAGAACTGGATCGTCCAGGCGCAGGCAGCCCTGAAATGCCCCGAGACCCAGACGATGCTGTCGTCGGTGCGGGCGCCGATGACGCTGCACCGGTTCGTCTCCAACGTCGTGCATGCCTACGAGTTCACCAGGTACCGAATCGACCGCGTCCCGCTCTACGAGCTAGCCAGGTGCGGGCTTCCCGTTCCCGACACCATCCCACCACCACCGCGGGAATGAGCCCGAGGGGCTATGATGAGGACCTCGGGCGTCTCCGCCTGACCTGCTCAATGAGAGCAAACAGTCAACAATGTGGTTGACTGCTGGGGCACTGAGGCGCCTTGCGCATGCAGTCCCACCCCGGCCGACCCGTTCGACCTCGTTCGGCCCGGGGGTATCACGGTCGAAAGGATGAGGAAGCAAGGATGACACTTGTAGACAGGTTGCGCGGCGCCATGGCACACATGCCCCGTCAGCTCGTAGTGGGGGCCGCTGCTGCGGTCCTGCTGCCAGGCCTGATCGGCGTCGCAGGCGGCTCCGCTACCGCGGGGGCGTTCTCGCGCCCGGGCCTGCCGGTCGAGTACCTGCAGGTCCCCTCCGCCGCGATGGGCCGCGACATCAAGGTCCAGTTCCAAAGCGGTGGCGCCAACGCGCCCGCTCTCTACCTGCTCGACGGGATGCGCGCCCAGGACGACTACAACGGCTGGGACATCAACACTCCCGTGTTCGAGTGGTACCTGCAGTCGGGCATCGCGGTCGCCATGCCGGTCGGCGGGCAGTCCAGCTTTTACTCCGACTGGTACAAGCCCGCCTGCGGCAAGGCCGGATGCACCACCTACAAGTGGGAGACGTTCCTCACCAGCGAACTGCCCGGCTACCTGTCGTCACAGAAGCAGGTGAAGCCCACGGGCGCCGCGGCGGTCGGTCTGTCGATGGCGGGCTCGTCGGCGCTGATCCTGGCGGCCTACCACCCCGACCAGTTCATCTACGCGGGCTCGTTGTCAGCGCTGATGGACCCGTCGCAGGGCATGGGCCCGTCGCTGATCGGCCTGTCCATGGGTGACGCCGGTGGCTACAAGCCGGCGGATATGTGGGGCCCCAAGGAAGACCCGGCCTGGGCCCGCAACGACCCGTCGCTGCAGGTCGGTCGGCTGGTTGCCAACAACACCCGCATCTGGGTGTACTGCGGTAACGGCAAGCCGTCGGACCTCGGTGGCGACAACCTGCCCGCGAAGTTCCTGGAGGGCTTCGTGCGCACCAGCAACCTGAAGTTCCAGGACGCTTACAACGCCGCCGGTGGTCACAACGCGGTGTGGAACTTTGACGCCAACGGCACGCACGACTGGCCGTACTGGGGCGCGCAGTTGCAGGCCATGAAGCCCGACCTTCAGCAGACGCTGGGCGCGACGCCCGGCAATGGTCCGGCGACGGCCACGGGCACGGGCACCTAACCACCGGCTGGCCCCGGCCGGCTGGCAACGCTCATCGACGGCGGCGACCCCTGGGGTCGCCGCCGTTGGTTGTTGTGTGGCGGAGTTCACTACCCTGCCGCGAGGCGGTTTCGCGGCGCTGGCTAGTGTTCTCGCAGCGAGGAGACGACCGGAGACGACCGGAGACGATGGAGGCTTGCTGATGAGGGCGCAGACCAGAGCGTTGCGGGTGTTGCTGGCGGTGGCGCTGGCGATCGGCCTGAACGGTGCGGTGGTCACGGGGGGCGTTGCCGGCAAGGCCCGGGCGGCCGGCTACGAAAGCCTGATGGTGCCCTCCGCCGCGATGGGCCGCGACATCCCCGTGGCGTTCCTGTCCGGCGGTCCGCACGCCGTCTATCTGCTGGATCCCTTCGACGCCGCGCCCGACGTCAGCAACTGGGTCACGGTGGGCAACGGAATGAACACGCTGGCCGGCAAGGGCCTCTCGGTAGTGGCGCCCGCCGGCGGCGCCTACAGCATGTACACCAACTGGGAGTCCGACGGCAGCAAGCAGTGGGACACCTTCCTGTCCGCGGAACTGCCCAACTGGCTGGCCGCCAACAAGGGCCTGGCGCCCGGTGGGCACGGCGTCGTCGGCGCCGCCCAGGGCGGCTACGCCGCGATGGCGCTCGCCGCCTTCCACCCCGACCGCTTCGGCTACGCCGGCTCGCTGTCGGGTTTCCTGTACCCGTCGAGTACCAACTACAACGGCGCGATCCTCGGTGGCCTGCAGCAGTTCGGCGGCGTCGACGGCAACGGCATGTGGGGCGCCCCCCAGCTCGGCCGGTGGAAGTGGCACGACCCGTACGTGCACGCCGCGCTGCTGGCGCAGAACAACACCCGCCTGTGGGTGTACAGCCCGACCAACGACAGCGCCAGCGATCCCGCCGCTGTGATCGGCCAGGCGGTGGCCGCGATGGGCAGCTCCCGCGAGTTTTACCAGCAGTACCGCTTCGTCGGCGGCCACAACGGCCACTTCGACCTGCCCGGCGGCGGCGACAACGGCTGGGGTTCGTGGTCTGGCCAGCTCGGCGCCATGGCGGGTGACATCGCCGCGGCGATTCGTTAGCTGAGCCAGCTGGCTAGTTGGTGTCGTTGCCTGGTGGTGGTTGTGGTTGGAAGGGTTGGTACCACCACCAGTCGGCGCGTTCGCCGAGGGGCCCGGTGCAGGGTGGCACGTCGGGTGGGGGGCATGTGGGTGGGCGGGCCAGCGATCCCGAGCCCAGGGCCCGTCCGTCGGTGTCGGTGACGGTCAATGTGGTGGCGGTGCCGGTGATGGTGATCGCGCCGCGGTGATGGGCGCGGTGGTGATACGGGCACAGCAGGATCAGGTTGGGCAGGTCGGTGGGGCCGCCGTCCTCCCAGTGCCGGATGTGGTGGGCGTGCAACCCCCGGGTCGCCCCACAGCCGGGGACGGTGCAGGTGGTGTCGCGGTGTTCCAGGGCTCGGCGCAACCGGCGGGAGACCGTGCGGGTGGCCCGCCCAGCCCCGATGACCTCCCCGTCGCGCTCAAACCACGCCTCGCAGGTGGCGTCACAAGTCAGGTACCGGCGATCGGCGTCGGACAGCAGTGGACCTAGGTGCAGCGCTGCCGTGTGCGCGGCCACATCCAGGTGCACCACCACCGTGGTGCGCTGCGCGTGCGGGCGGGCGGTCGCCTCAGCGTCCCAGCCGGCCGCCACCAGGTGCAGGAACGCCTCCAGGGTGCCCGGCATCGGCGCGGCCGTCTCCGGGGCGGATTGGCCTGCGGGTTGCTTCGCGGTGTCGCGGTCGCGTGTCCACTGCCCGATCAGGGCCTCGCGGTGCGAATCCAGTGCAGCCTGAAACGCCGCGGCCTCCACCGGCGGCAGCGTGATCCGCCACCGGCTGTACCCCGGCCCGCTGGTCGACGTGATCGACGCCGGCGGCGCGGGTGCCGGATCGGGATCAGGGCGCGGCTCCAACCGGACCGCGGTGCGCAACTGGTTGACCGTCGCAACACCCGCCAACTGCTCATAGTGGGCATCCGAGCCCGCCCCCGCGCCCGCGGCGATCACCCCGAGTTGATCCAGTGACAGCCGGCCCTGGCGCATCCCGGCCGCGCACCGCGGGAACTCTTCAAGCCGGCGCGCCACCGTGGTGATGGTGTGCGCGGTGGTCGAGGACAACCCCAGCTTCCAGGCCACCAACGCCGCCACCGACCGCGCCCCGGTGACCCCGCACAACTCCTCGCGCTCGATCCGCGCGGCGATCTCCACGATCCGCCCATCGATGGCGTTGCGCTGACCGGCCAACTCCGCCAACTCCTCGAACAGCACCCCCAAGGCATCGGCCGGCGCCACAGGGGACGCCACAGGGGACGCCACAGGCGACGCCTCGGGAGACTCAACGGCCAACGACATACCCACATCATGGCAACCGGGTACGACAAAAACCGGTGACACGGATCGGCCGGTACCGTGGGGCTGATGGGACGGCAACCTTCAGCACGCGGCCGCGCCAAGACGGCCGGTGCCGCCACCAACGCCAGGCGCAAACGCCACCGGATTCTGGCCTGGCTAGCCGCGATTACCGTCGCCGGCGTCGTCGGGCTCGTGATCGTCGCCGCGGTGATCCTGCTGCGCAGGCCCGAGGCGCACCGCAGCGCGGTGCCGCCCGGCGTGCTGCCGACACCAACATCGGCCACCAACCCGCACAAGCCGCGACCCGCGGCCCAGGACGCGTCCTGCCCGGACGTGTTGCTGCTCGCCGTGCCCGGAACCTGGGAGTCCTCGCCGCAGGACGACCCCCTGAACCCGGAGCAGTTCCCGAATGCGTTGCTGCGCAAGGTCACCGGCCCGATTTCCCAGCAGTTCCCGTCGTCGCGGGTGCAGACGTTCACCGTTCCCTACACGGCGCAGTTCCGCAATCCGGTCGTCGCCGGGGACACCCAGATGTCCTACAACGACAGCCGGGCCGAGGGCACGCGGGCGGCGGTGGGGGAATTGACCGACATGAACACCCGGTGCCCGTTGACGAGCTACGTGCTGGTGGGCTTCTCCCAGGGCGCAGTGATCGCCGGCGATATCGCCAGCGATATCGGGAACGGCCGCGGACCTGTCGACGACGACCTGGTGCTCGGCGTGATGTTGATTGCCGACGGCCGGCGCCAGCCTCAGGTGGGCAACGACATCGGGCCCAGCACCCCGGGCCAGGGCGCCGAGGTCACTCTGCACGAGGTGCCGGTGCTGGCGGGCCTCGGGCTGACCATGACCGGCCCGCGGCCGGGCGGTTTCGGCGCGCTCAACGACAAGACCGACGAGATCTGCGCGCCGGGCGACCTGATCTGCGCCTCCCCGAACGAGGCGTTCAGCGTGACCCAGTTGCCGAGCACCCTGAACACGCTCGCCGGCGGCGCCGGCCAGCCGGTGCACGCCCTGTACGCGACGACGCAGTGCTGGAGCATGGACGGCCAACCGGCCACCGACTGGACGCTGAACTGGGCCAACGGGCTGATCGAGAACGCGCCACACCCCCAGCACCGGTGATCGCGAACGGACACGGGTCCGGACACATCAGGCCGGCAGCGGGGCGGCGGGCGCGATCGGCGGTACCTTGTCATTTGGGTGATTTGGCGTGCCGCGAGCCCTCCCGCTAACATTAAGAGTATTTTAAGAGTAGTCGGGCCTAGGCTGCCCCGGAACTGGTCTGACAGGAGAGCGGTATGGCGTACCACAACCCATTCATCATGGATGGGAGGATCCGGTTCCCAGACAACACGAACCTGGTCCGCCATGTCGAGAAGTGGGCGAAGGTGCGCGGCGACAAGTTGGCGTACCGGTTCCTCGACTACTCCACCGAACGTGACGGTGTGGCGCGCGACATCTCGTGGTCGGACTTCGGAGCCCGCAACCGGGCTATGGGCGCCCGACTGCAGCAGGTCACCGCGCCCGGCGACCGCATCGCCATCCTGTGTCCGCAAAACCTCCACTACTTGATCGCGTTCTTCGGCGCGCTGTACGCGGGCCGGATCGCGGTGCCGTTGTTCGACCCGGCCGAGCCGGGGCACGTCGGGCGCCTGCACGCCGTCCTCGACGACTGCGAGCCGACCACCATCCTGACCACCACCGATGCCGCCGAGGGCGTCCGCAAATTCATCCGCGCGCGCTCGGCCAAGGAGCGGCCCCGCGTGATCGCCGTCGACGCGGTGCCCGACGAAGTCGCCTCCACCTGGCAGGAGCCCGAGTGCCACAAGGGCACGATCGCCTACCTGCAGTACACCTCGGGTTCCACGCGCACACCGACCGGCGTGCAGATCACCCACACGAACCTGCCCACCAACGTGTTGCAGGTACTGCACAGCCTCGAGGGCCGCGACGTCGACCGCGGACTGTCGTGGCTGCCGTTCTTCCACGACATGGGGCTCATCACGGCGCTGCTGGCGCCGGTGCTCGGCCATAACTTCACGTTCATGACGCCGGCCGCATTCGTGCGACGCCCCGGCCGGTGGATCCGGGAGATGGCCCGCAAGCCCGAGGACGCTCCGGACTCCGAAGTGATCACCGTCGCACCGAACTTCGCGTTCGAGCACGCCGCCATGCGCGGCGTACCCAAGGACGGTGAGCCGCCGCTGGACCTGAGCAACGTCAAGGCGATCCTCAACGGCAGCGAGCCCGTCTCCCCGGCGTCGATGCGCAAGTTCTACGAGGCGTTCGCGCCCTACGGTCTGCGTGACACGGCTGTCAAACCGTCCTACGGCCTGGCCGAGGCGACGCTGTTCGTCTCCACCACCCCGATGGCCGAGACGCCCACCATCATCTCGGTCGACCGCGAGGAACTCAACAACCAGCGGTTCGTGGAGGTGACACCGGGCGCGCCCAACGCCGTCGCACAGGTCTCCGCCGGCGTCGTCGGCGTCGACGAGTGGGCGACGATCGTCGATCCCGAGACCGCCAGCGAGCTGCCCGACGGTCACATCGGCGAAATCTGGTTGCACGGCAACAATCTCGGCACCGGCTACTGGGGTAAGGAGGAGGAGACCAACGACGTCTTCCGCAACATCCTCAAGTCGCGGGTCAGCCCATCGCACGCCGAGGGCGCCGAGGACGACGCGCTGTGGGTACGCACCGGTGACTTCGGCACCTTCCACAAAGGCCACCTTTATATCGTCGGCCGCATCAAGGATCTGGTGATCATCGACGGCCGCAACCACTACCCGCAGGACCTCGAGTACTCGGCGCAGGAAGCCAGCCGGGCGCTGCGCACCGGCTACGTGGCCGCCTTCTCTGTCCCGGCCAACCAGCTGCCGCAGGAGGTGTTCGACAACCCGCACACCGGCCTCACCTACGACGCCGACGACGGCTCCGAGCAGTTGGTGATCGTCGCCGAGCGCGCCGCCGGCACGCACAAGCTCGACTACCAGCCCATCGCCGACGACATCCGGGCGGCCATCGCCGTGCGCCACGGGGTGACCGTGCGCGACCTGCTGCTGGTGCAGGCGGGTGCGATTCCGCGCACCTCCAGCGGCAAGATCGGGCACCGCGCCTGCCGCACCGCCTACATGGACGGCAGCCTGCGCAGCGGCGTCAGTTCCCCCGACGCGTTCGCCAGCAACTCGGACTGAATCCCGACGCAACCATGGCTGACAACGAACTCGACCGGGCCGACGAACCCGACGCCCTCCCCGCCGTCGTCACACCCGAGTTGACGGTGCCCGAGATGCGCCGGTGGCTGCGCGAGTGGGTGGGCGGGGCCGTCGACCGGTCGCCGGACGAGATCGATGAGTCGGTCCCGATGGTGGAGCTGGGCTTGTCGTCACGCGACGCCGTCGCGATGGCCGCCGACATTGAGGACATGACCGGTATCACGCTGTCGATCGCGGTGGCCTTCCAGCATCCGACCATCGAATCGCTGGCGACGCGGATCGTCGAGGGCGAACCCGAGCCCGCGGGCGGGGACTACGGTACCGACGTGATCGACTGGTCGCGCCCCGCGCCCGCCGAGCGGGTCGACATCGCGATCGTGGGCCTGGCCACCCGCCTGCCCGGCGACATGAACACCCCCGAGCAGACCTGGCAGGCGCTGATGGAGGGCCGCGACGCCATCACTGAACTACCCGAGGGCCGCTGGTCGGAATTACTCGAGGAGCCCCGGCTCGCCGAACGGATCAGCAAGGCCCGCACCCGCGGTGGCTACCTGTCCGACATCAAGGGTTTCGACTCGGAGTTCTTCGCGGTGGCCAAGACCGAGGCCGACAACATCGACCCGCAGCAGCGGATGGCGCTGGAGCTCACGTGGGAGGCGCTGGAGCAGGCCCGCATCCCGGCCTCCAGCCTGCGCGGCAAGCCCGTCGGAGTGTTCGTCGGCGTCTCGAACAACGACTACAGCTTCCTGGCCGTGGCCGACCCGGCCGTCGCCCACCCGTACGCGATCACCGGCACCGCCACCTCGATCATCGCCAACCGGGTGTCGTACTTCTACGACTTCCGCGGCCCGTCCATCGCGATCGACACCGCCTGCTCGAGCTCGCTGGTGGCGATCCACCAGGCCGTGCAGGCGCTGCGCAACGGCGAGGCCGACGTCGCGGTCGCCGGCGGGGTGAACGCGTTGATCACGCCCGTGGTGACGCTGGGCTTCGACGAGATCGGCCAGGTGCTGTCCCCGGACGGCCGGATCAAGTCGTTCTCGTCCGACGCCGACGGCTACACCCGCTCCGAGGGCGCCGGCATGCTGTTGCTCAAGCGGGTCGACGACGCACGCCGCGATGGCGACCAGATCCTGGCCGTGATCGCCGGCAGCGCCGTCAACCACGACGGGCGATCCAACGGCCTGATCGCGCCCAACCAGGACGCCCAAGCCGACGTCCTGCGCCGCGCCTACAAGGACGCCGGCATCGACCCGCGCAACGTCGACTACATCGAGGCGCACGGCACCGGGACCGTCCTGGGCGACCCGATCGAGGCCGAGGCGCTGGGCCGCGTCGTCGGCCGGGGCCGTGCGGCCGACCGTCCGGCGCTGCTGGGTGCGGTGAAAACCAATGTGGGCCACCTGGAGTCGGCGGCCGGCGCGGCCAGCATGGCCAAGGTGGTGCTGGCGCTGCACCACAACAAGCTGCCGCCGTCGATCAACTTCGCGGGCCCCAGCCCGTACATCGACTTCGACGCGATGCACCTCAAGGTGATCGACACGCCCACCGACTGGCCGCGCTACGGCGGCTACGCGCTGGCCGGGGTGTCCAGCTTCGGGTTCGGCGGGGCCAACGCGCACGTGGTGGTGCGGGAGGTGTTGCCGCGCGACGTGATCGAGCGTGAGCCGGTGGCGGCCGAGGCGCCCGCCCCGGACCCGTCGCAGGCGCAGGTGGACTCGGGCGTCGGGGCCCACGCGCTGAGGTTCGACGAGTACGGCGAGATCATCACCGACGACGACGACCATGAGGCCCACGGCACCTACGCCGCTTACGGCTCCGAAGACGACAACGAGCCCGACCTGCCCGGCCTCACCGACGAGGCACTGCGGCTCAAAGAGCTGGCGCTCGAAGAGCTTGCGGCACAAGAACTGCCGCCGCCGGTGATCCCGCTGGTGGTGTCGGCGTTCCTCACCTCGCGCAAGAAGGCGGCCGCCGCCGAGCTGGCCGATTGGATAGACAGCCCCGAGGGCCGGGCGTCGTCGCTGGAGTCGATCGGCCGGTCGCTGTCGCGGCGCAATCACGGCCGGTCGCGCGCGGTGGTGCTGGCCCACGACCACGACGAGGCCATTGCCGGCCTGCGGGCGGTGGCCGAGGGTAAGCAGCGTCCCGGGGTGTTCAGCGTCGACGGCCCGGTGACCAGCGGCGCGGTGTGGGTGCTGGCGGGGTTCGGCGCGCAGCATCGCAAGATGGGCAAGAGCCTGTACCTGCGCAACCCGGTGTTCGCGGAATGGATCGATCACGTCGACGCCCTGGTCCAGGATGAGCTGGGCTACTCGGTGGTCGAACTGATCCTCGATGACGAGCAGGACTACGGGATCGAGACCACCCAGGTGACGATCTTCGCGATCCAGATCGCGCTGGGCGAGCTGCTGCGCCACCACGGCGCCAAGCCGGGCGCGGTGATCGGGCAGTCGCTCGGCGAGGCCGCGTGCGCCTACTTCAGCGGCGGGCTGTCGCTGCGGGATGCCACCCGGACCATCTGCTCGCGCTCACACCTGATGGGCGAAGGCGAGGCCATGCTGTTCGGCGAATACATCCGGCTGATGGCGCTCGTGGAGTACTCCGCCGACGAGATCGCGACGGTGTTCGCCGACTTCCCCGGCCTCGAGGTGTGCGTTTACGCCGCCCCTACCCAGACTGTCATCGGCGGCCCACCCGAGCAGGTCGACGCGATCATCGCCCGCGCGGAGGCGGAGGGGAAGTTCGCCCGCAAGTTCGCCACCAAGGGCGCCAGCCACACCACGCAGATGGATCCGCTGCTGGGCGAGCTCGCCGCGGAATTGCAGGGCATCACACCGATGACGCCGACGGTAGGGCTCTATTCCACCGTTCACGAGGGCAGTTACGTCAAGCCCGGCGCCGAGCCGATCCACGACGTCGACTACTGGAAGAAGGGCCTGCGCCACAGCGTCTACTTCACCCACGGCATCCGCAACGCCGTCGACAGCGGGCACACGACGTTCCTGGAGTTGGCGCCCAACCCGGTGGCGCTGATGCAGGTGGGGTTGACCACGGCCAGCGGCGGTTTGCACGACGCCCAGCTGATCCCAACGCTGGCCCGTAAGCAGGACGAGGTCGAGTCGATGGTCTCGACCATGGCGCAGCTGTATGTCTACGGTCACGACCTCGACATCTGGACGCTGTTCCCGCGGAGTTCCGGCGGCGGGCCCGTCGGGCCCTTCGATCCCGAGAGCTACGCCAACATCCCGCCGACCCGGTTCAAGCGCAAAGAGCACTGGCTCGACGCGCACCTGGCGAGCGCCTCCAACTCATTCCTCATGCCGGGCAGCCACATCCCGCTGCCCGACGGCCGCCACGTGTGGGAGTACACGCCGCGCGGGCTGACGGACCTGGTGTCACTGGTAAAATCCGTTGCGGCCGAGGTGCTTCCGGGCGCGCGGGTCGCGGCCGCCGAGCAGCACGCGGTGCCCGGCGAAGGAGCCCGGCTGGTGACCACGCTGACCCGGCATCTGGGCGGCGCCTCGGTGCAGGTGCACTCCCGCGTCGACGAGTCCTTCACCCTGGTGTACGACGCGCTGGTCGCCCAGTCGGGCACGGAAGCGGTGTTGCCGGGGGCGGTTCCGGCGGCCGACGCCAGCCATGAGGCACTCACGGAGTCCCTCATGGCGACCCTCCCTGAGTCCAACGCGGAACCCGAGGCGGGCACCCTCACCGACAGCCTCACCAACCGCTACATGCCGACCGGTATCCAGAAGTGGTCGCCGGATTCCGGCGAGAGCATCGCGCAGCGGCTCGGCGCGATCGTCGGCTCGGCGATGGGCTACGAGCCCGAGGACCTGCCGTGGGAGGTGCCGCTGGTCGAGCTGGGCCTGGACTCGCTGATGGCGGTGCGCATCAAGAACCGCGTCGAGTACGACTTCGACCTGCCGCCGATCCAGCTGACGGCGGTGCGCGACGCCAACCTCTACAACGTCGAGAAGCTGATCGAGTACGCGATCGAGAACCGCGGCGCCGTCGAGCAACTGCACGAACACCAGCGGGCGCAGACCGCCGAGGAGATCGCCCAGGACTTGGCCGCAGCGGCTGCCGTGGCCACGGCGGCCCCGGCTGCACCGGCCGCCGATCTGCCGCTACCGCCCCCGCCCACCAATCCCTCTGGCCCGGCAGCCCCGGCGCGCACGCCCGCGGCGGCCGCGGCCGGCGCGCTCAGCCAAGAGGCCGTCGCCGCGGCGCTCAACTCCGACGTACCGCCGCGCGACGCCGCCGAGCGGGTCACGTTCGCCACGTGGGCGATTGTCACCGGGAAGTCCCCGGGCGGCATCTTCAACCCGCTGCCGCGCCTCGACGACGACGCCGCCGCCACCATGGCGCAGCGCCTGTCCGAGCGTGCCGAGGGCCCGATCACCACCGAGGACGTGCTGGGGTCGGAGAACATCGAGGCCCTCGCCGACAAGGTGCGCAACTACCTCGAGTCCGGCCAGATCGACGGGTTCGTGCGCACGCTGCGGGCGCGGCCGGAGGGCGATGGAGATACCTCGAAACCGCCGGTGTTTGTCTTCCACCCGGCCGGCGGATCGACGGTGGTGTACGAGCCGCTGCTCAAGCGGCTGCCGGCCGACACCCCGGTGTACGGCCTCGAACGGGTCGAGGGCTCGATCGAGGAGCGCGCAGCCCAGTACGTGCCGAAGCTGATCGAGATGCAGGGCGACGGGCCCTACATTCTGGCGGGCTGGTCGCTGGGCGGGGTGCTCGCGTACGCGTGCGCGATCGGGCTCGCCCGGCTCGGCAAGAACGTCGAGTGGGTCGGGCTGATCGACGCCGTCCGCGCCAGCGAGGACGTGCCGCAGACCAAGGACGAGATCCGCAAGCGCTGGGACCGCTACGCCCGGTTCGCGGAGAAGACCTTCAACGTCATCGTCCCCGCGATCCCCTACGAGCAGCTCGAGGAACTCGACGACGACGGCCAGATCCGATTCGTGCTCGACGCGGTCGGTCAGAGCGGCGTGCAGATCCCCGCCGGGATCATCGAGCACCAGCGCACGTCATACCTGGACAACAGGGCGATCGACTCCGCGAAGATCGAGCCCTACGACGGGCACGTCACGCTCTACATGGCCGACCGCTACCACGACGACGCGATCACCTTCGAGCCGCGCTACGCCGTCCGCAAGCCCGACGGGGGCTGGGGTGAGTTCGTGTCCGACCTGGAGGTGGTGCCGATCGGCGGCGAACACATCCAGGCCATCGACGAGCCCTACATCGCGAAGGTGGGCGCACACATGAGCGACGCGCTCGCCAGGATTGTGAACCGGACGGGCTGACCCGTCGGCTCGCCTGCCTGTCGCACCGCCTACATCAGCCGCTACGTCAACCCGTTGTTTCCGGCGATGCCGAGCAGGCCGCCGAGACCCCCTATGCCAGCGATACCGGCGATGGTCCCGCCGGCGCCGGCGTTGCCGCCATTGCCGCCGACACCGATCAGGATGCCGTTACCGCCGGCTCCGCCGTTGCCGCCAGTATTAGTAGTGTCGCCGCCGGCTCCGCCGTCACCGCCCATGCCGAATGGCCCGGCGTTCCCGCCGCTACCACCGTCACCCGCCGTGTTATTCGTGCTGTAGCCGCCGGAGCCGCCGGAGCCGCCGTGGCCGATCAACACGCCGCCAGAACCGCCGGACCCGCCGACACCCCCGGTGTATGTGTATCCGGTTCCGCCCTGGCCGCCGGCGCCGCCGGCACCCCACACGCCCGCGTTACCACCCGTCCCGCCGGCACCACCGACGTAAAGGCTACCCGTGCCGGCACCACCGGCGCCGCCGTTGCCGAAGAACCCCGCGCCACCACCGGCCCCGCCGTTGCCGCCGGTACTGTAGGCGAGCCCGCCCTGGCCGCCGGCGCCGCCGTTGCCGAACAACGCCGCCCGGCCTGCGTACCCGCCGGCCCCACCGAAGCCCCCGATGGTGCCACCGTATCCGCCGGTGCCGCCGTTACCGCCGTTACCGGCCAGCAGGCCCCCGACACCACCAGCGCCACCCGAGCCGCCGATATTGAAATCGCCGAGGCCGCCGGTACCGCCGGCGCCGCCGTTACCCAGCAGGCCCGCGCTACCCCCGGCCCCACCGTTACCCGGGCCGTTGCCGAAGGTCCACCCGCCGGATCCCCCGGCCCCGCCGTTGCCGAGCAGGGACAACACACCCGCATTACCACCGGCCCCGCCAGCACCGCCGCTGCCATAGCCAGCCCCGGCGGCCCCGCCGGCGCCGCCGCCACCGAACACCGACAGGGCGCCGACCCTTCCCGCCTGGGCGACGTGGCGCGGCTGACCGGGCTGGACCGCCTGGTGGCGCAACACCCGCAGGGCTGGGAACTGCCGGTGGGCGAGTCGGGCGCGCTGCTGTCGGGCGGCCAGCGCCAGCTGGTGGCGCTGGCGCGTTGCCTGGTGACCAAGCCCCAGGTGCTGCTGATGGACGAACCCACCAGCAGCATGGACGCGCAAAGCGAGGTGGCCTTCCTGCGCCAGCTGAAGGAAGCCTGCGGCGACTGCACGCTGGTGATGGTGACGCACCGCCCGGCGGTGCTGGAACTGGTCACGCGGGTGGTCGTGGTCGACGCCGGCCGCGTGGTCATGGACGGCCCGAAAGCCCAGGTGCTGGCGGCCCTGAGCGGCCAGCGCCCGGCCGCGCCGCCGCAGCCTGCGCAACAGGCCGCCACCGCGCCGCCGAGCAATCTGCACCTGCACCCGACGGCGCGCACCGTCGAGCGCGAAGCCAGCGTCTGACCGTCGCCCGATGAACCTGACGTCGATCTTCAAGCGCGGCCCGCGGCCCGTCGCCGCACTGCAGCAGCGCGACCTGCCCTATCTCAGCGCCGTCAACGCGGCCCAGGTCATCGAGCCGGCGCCGGCGGCGCTGTGGGCCGTCTACCTGCTGCTGGCCGCCATCGCCGTGGCGTTGACCTGGGCCGGCTTTGCCCAGGTCGACATCATCGCCCGGGCCAACGGCCGCATCGTGCCGGACGGCCGCGAGCAGATCATCGCCAGCCTGGAAGGCGGCATCCTGCGCGAACTGCTGGTGCGCGAAGGCCAGCAGGTGGCTGAAGGCCAGGCGCTGGCGATGCTCGACCCCACGCGCTTTGAGGCGCAGGCGGCCGAAGGCACCAGCCGCAAGCAGTCGCTGCAGGGTACGCAGGCGCGTCTGC
>CAIYOH010000241.1 GCA_903927745.1 uncultured Mycobacteriaceae bacterium | reverse complement strand
CTCAGATGCAGGCCGACGCCGAAGGCGTCACCAAACGGGTCACCGTCACGGTGACGGGTGCGGCCTCCGAGGACGACGCCGTCGCCGCTGCGCGGATGATCGCGCGCGACAGTTTGGTCAAGACGGCCGTGTTCGGGTCCGACCCGAACTGGGGTCGCGTCCTGGCCGCTGTCGGCATGGCGCCCATTGCTCTGGAGCCCGATCGAATCACCGTGTCATTCAACGGTTTCCCAGTGTGTATCGACGGGGTGGGTGCTCCCGGCGCGCGTGAGGTGGACCTGTCGGCGGTCGATATCGACATCACCGTGGACCTGCGCGTCGGCGACGGCTGCGCTGCGATCCGGACGACCGACCTGTCGCACGGCTACGTCGAAGAGAACTCGGCCTACAGTTCATGACCGGAACTGCCGAAACGCTGCCCACCGCCGCGAAAGCGCGCGTGCTGGCCCAGGCCCTGCCCTGGCTCAAGGAGTTACACGGCACCATCGTCGTCGTCAAATACGGCGGCAACGCCATGACTGAGGATGCGCTGCGCCACGCCTTCGCCGCCGACATGGTGTTCCTGCGCACCTGCGGTATCCATCCCGTCGTCGTGCACGGCGGAGGGCCGCAGATCACCGCGATGCTGCGCCGGCTCGGCATCGCGGGCGACTTCAAGGGTGGCTTCCGGGTCACCACACCGGAAGTGCTCGACGTGGCGCGGATGGTGCTGTTCGGTCAGGTGGGTCGTGACCTGGTGAACCTGATCAACGCCCACGGCCCGTACGCCGTCGGGATCACCGGCGAGGACGCCCACCTGTTCACCGCTGTGCGCCGCACCGTCACCGTCGACGGGGTGGCCACCGATATCGGACTGGTCGGGGACGTCGACAAGGTCGACGCCGCCGTGGTGCGCGACCTCATCGCGGCGGGCCGCATCCCGGTTGTCTCGACGCTGGCGCCCGATGCCGAGGGCGTGGTGCACAACATCAACGCCGACACCGCCGCGGCGGCGCTGGCCGAAGCGCTGGGGGCCGAGAAGTTGCTCATGCTCACCGACGTCGAAGGCCTCTACACCCGCTGGCCAGACCGCGGCTCGCTGGTCAGCGAGATCGACTCCGCGACCTTGGCGCACCTACTGCCCACGCTCGAGTCGGGGATGATTCCCAAAATCGAAGCCTGCCTTCGGGCGGTCGCCGGGGGAGTCCCGAGCGCGCACGTCATCGACGGACGGGTCGAACACTGCGTCCTGGCCGAGCTGTTCACCGACGCCGGAACGGGCACCAAGGTGGTGAAAGCATGAGCCACGACCGGTCGCTGCAGCGGCGCTGGGAAGCCGTGATGATGAACAACTACGGCACGCCACCGGTTGCGCTGGCCGGCGGTGACGGTGCGGTGGTGACCGATGTGGACGGCAATACTTACCTCGACCTGCTCGGCGGCATCGCGGTCAACGTGCTGGGCCACAGTCACCCCGCCGTCATCGACGCGGTGACGCGCCAGATGTCTACGCTCGGCCACACCTCCAACCTGTATGCCACCGAACCCGGGGTCGCGTTGGCCGAGGAACTGGTGACGCTGTTGGGCGCTTCGGCGCGGGTGTTTTTCTGCAACTCGGGCGCCGAGGCAAACGAGGCGGCCTTCAAGCTCTCCCGGCTCACCGGGCGAACGAAAATCGTTGCTGCGCAGGGAGCCTTCCACGGCCGGACGATGGGGTCTCTCGCACTCACCGGGCAACCGGCCAAGCAAGCCCCCTTCGAGCCGCTGCCGGGCTGCGTCACGCATGTGCCGTACGGCGACACCGACGCGCTGGCCGCGGCGGTCGACGGGGACACCGCCGCGGTGTTCCTCGAACCGATCATGGGCGAGGGTGGTGTCGTCGTGCCGCCCGAGGGGTATCTGGCATCCGCGCGGGACATCACCGCGCGACACGGCGCCCTGCTGGTGTTCGACGAGGTGCAGACCGGAATGGGCCGCACCGGAACCTTTTTCGCCCATCAGCACGACGGCATCACCCCGGATGTGGTGACCATGGCCAAGGGACTGGGCGGTGGACTGCCCATCGGCGCATGCCTGGCCGTTGGGTCGGCCGCCGATCTGTTGACACCCGGGATGCACGGCAGCACCTTCGGCGGCAACCCGGTCTGCGCCGCGGCGGCGCTGGCGGTGTTGCGGGTGATGGCGACCGAGGATTTGGTCCATCACGCCGCGGCGATGGGTGCCGTTGTGCGCCACGGCGTCGACGCCCTCGGCCACCCGCTGATCGACCACGTGCGCGGTCGCGGACTGCTCTGGGGCATCGCGCTCACCGCTCCGCGGGCCAAGCAGGCCGAGGCCGCGGCGCGCGACGCCGGGTTCCTGGTCAATGCCGTGGCACCCGATGTCATCCGGCTCGCGCCGCCGCTGATCATCACCCGCGGACAGATCGACGGCTTCATTGCTGCGCTGCCGGGCATCCTCGATATCGCCGAGAAGTCCTGTGATTAGACACTTTCTGCGCGACGACGACCTGGCGCCCGGCGAACAGGCAGAGATCCTCGCGCTGGCCGCCGACCTCAAGAAGGACCCGTTCTCCCGGCGACCCCTCGACGGGCCCCGCGGGGTCGCGGTCATCTTCGACAAGAACTCGACTCGCACCCGGTTCTCCTTCGAACTGGGGATCGCCCAGCTCGGCGGGCACGCCGTCGTCGTCGACGGCCGCAACACCCAACTGGGCCGCGACGAAACACTGGAGGACACCGCCCGGGTGCTGTCCCGCTACGTCGACGCCATCGTATGGCGGACGTTCGGGCAGGACCGGCTCGAGGCGATGGCCTCGACCTCGACCGTGCCGGTGATCAACGCACTCTCCGACGAGTTTCACCCCTGCCAGGTGCTCGCCGACCTGCAGACCGTCGCCGAACGCAAGGGATCGCTGGCGGGCCTGCGGCTGGCCTACTTCGGCGACGGCGCCAACAACATGGCCCACTCGCTGATGCTCGGCGGGGCGACCGCGGGCCTGCACGTCACCGTCGCCGCGCCGGGCGGCTTCGGGCCCCACCCGGCGCTGCTGGCGGCGGCCGAGGCGCGCGCCCAGGCCACCGGCGGCTCAGTTACCGTCACCGCCGACGCCGATGCCGCCGCGTCGGGCGCCGATGTCCTGGTGACCGACACCTGGACGTCGATGGGCCAGGAGGACGACGGGCTCGACCGCGTGCAGCCGTTTCGCCCGTTCCAGGTCAACGACCACCTGCTGGGGCTGGCCGACCCGGAAGCGATGGTGCTGCATTGTCTTCCGGCGCATCGCGGCCAGGAGATCACCGACGAGGTGATGGACGGCCCGGCCAGCGCGGTGTGGGACGAGGCCGAGAATCGGCTGCACGCGCAGAAGGCGCTGCTGGTGTGGCTGCTGGAGGGGGAATGATGCGCAGCGGCGCGAAGGCCGTACCCGAGACCACCCGGGCCGGCCGGCAGGCGCGGATCGTGGCGATCCTGTCGTCGGCGTCGGTGCGCAGCCAGAGCGAGCTCGCGGCGTTGCTGTCCGGCGACGGGATCGACGTCACCCAGGCCACGCTGTCGCGCGATCTCGAGGAGCTCGGCGCGGTGAAGCTGCGCGGCGCCGACGGTGGCGCCGGCGTCTACATCGTCCCCGAGGACGGCAGCCCGGTGCGCGGGGTGTCCGGCGGCACCGCGCGGCTGTCGCGATTGCTCAGCGAGCTCCTGGTGTCCACCGACGCCAGCTCCAACCTCGCGGTGCTGCGCACGCCCCCCGGCGCGGCGCACTACCTGGCCAGCGCTATCGACCGCGCGGCGCTACCGTACGTGGTCGGCACCATCGCCGGTGACGACACCGTCTTCGTGGCCGCCCGCGAGCCGATGACCGGCGCCGAGTTGGCCAGGACCGTCGAACTACTCACCACAGCGTAAGGAGATCGGAACATGTCAGAACGTGTCATCCTGGCCTATTCCGGCGGTCTGGACACGTCGGTGGCCATCAGCTGGATCGGTAAGGAGACCGGCCGCGAGGTGGTGGCCGTGGCGATCGACCTCGGCCAGGGCGGCGAGGACATGGAACTGGTCCGGCAGCGCGCACTGGACTGCGGCGCCGTGGACGCCGTGGTGGTCGACGCGCGCGACGAGTTCGCCGAGGGCTACTGTCTGCCGACCGTGCTCAACAACGCCCTGTACATGGACCGCTACCCGCTGGTGTCGGCGATCAGTCGGCCGCTGATCGTCAAGCACCTGGTGGCTGCGGCCCGCGAGTACGGCGGCGGCATCGTCGCGCACGGCTGCACTGGCAAGGGCAACGACCAGGTGCGCTTCGAGGTCGGATTCGCCTCGCTGGCTCCCGATCTGGAGGTGCTGGCGCCGGTCCGCGACTACGCGTGGACGCGCGAGAAGGCGATCGCGTTCGCCGAGGAGAACGCCATTCCGATCAACGTCAGCAAACGCTCGCCGTTCTCGATCGACCAGAACGTGT
Organism: uncultured Mycobacteriaceae bacterium; assembly: GCA_903927745.1. GTDB lineage: Bacteria > Actinomycetota > Actinomycetes > Mycobacteriales > Mycobacteriaceae > Mycobacterium. The sequence continues at coordinate 2,294 of CAIYOH010000241.1, read as the reverse complement.
GGGGCCGCGCGGTGGAAACCGGCTTCCTCGAACACCTGTGGAACGCCCCCACCAAGGACGTCTACGCCTACACCGAGGACCCCACGCTGAACTGGAGTACGCCGGACGAGGTGATCGTCGGGTTCGAGCGTGGGGTACCGGTGTCGATCGACGGTAAGCCGGTGTCGATGTTGCAGGCCATCGAGGAGCTCAACCGCCGCGCCGGCGCGCAGGGCGTTGGGCGGCTCGACGTGGTGGAGGACCGGCTGGTGGGCATCAAGAGCCGCGAGATCTACGAGGCGCCCGGCGCGATGGTGCTGATCACCGCGCACACCGAACTCGAGCACGTCACCCTCGAGCGCGAACTGGCCCGGTTCAAGCGGCACACCGACCAGCGCTGGGCCGAACTTGTCTACGACGGCTTGTGGTACTCGCCGCTGAAGTCCGCGCTGGACACCTTCGTCGCCACCACCCAGGAACACGTGTCCGGGGAGGTCCGGCTGGTGTTGCACGGCGGGCACATCGCGGTGAACGGGCGGCGCAGCGCCGAGTCGCTCTACGACTTCAACCTGGCCACCTACGACGAGGGCGACAGCTTCGACCAGTCCAAGGCGAAGGGCTTCGTCTACGTGCACGGCCTCTCGTCGAAGATCGCCGCCCGCCGGGACCGCAGCCGGGACCTCCAGTGATGGTCACCTTGCCCGCACGAGCAGACACAGAATCGCACCGCCACGCCGATCCGCGTGCGATTCTGTGTCTGCTCGCGGGAGAAGAATGACCACTCATGAAGGCTCGCTGTGGGGCGGGCGGTTCGCCGGCGGCTCATCCGAGGCGCTCGCCGCGCTGAGCAGGTCCACGCACTTCGACTGGGTGCTGGCCCCGTACGACATCGTGGCGTCGCGAGCCCACGCCGGGGTCCTGTTCTGCGCCGGGCTGCTCACCGAGGATGAGCGCGACGGGTTGCTGGCCGGGCTGGACAGCCTGGCCGCCGACGTCGCCGACGGCAGCTTCGGCCCGCTGGCCGGCGACGAGGACGTGCACGCCGCGCTGGAGCGCGGGCTGATCGACAGGGTCGGGCCCGACCTGGGCGGACGGCTGCGGGCCGGCCGGTCCCGCAACGACCAGATCGCCACCCTGCTACGGATGTGGCTGCGCGACGCGGTGCGGCGCATCGCGGCCGGGGCGCTCGACCTCATCGCGGCGCTGGTCTCCCAGGCTGCCGCGCATCCGACGGCGATCATGCCCGGCAAGACGCACCTGCAGGCGGCCCAGCCGATCCTGCTGGCCCATCACCTGCTCGCGCACGCGCACCCACTGCTGCGCGACGTCGACCGCATCATCGACTTCGACCGGCGCGCCGCGGTCTGCCCGTACGGCTCGGGAGCGCTCGCCGGGTCGTCGCTGGGACTGGACCCCGACAGTATCGCCGCCGAGTTGGGGTTTAGCGCCGCCGCGGACAACTCCATCGACGCGACCTCCGCCCGGGACTTCGCCGCTGAGGCCGCATTCGTGTTCGCCATGACCGCCGTCGACCTGTCCAGGCTGGCCGAGGACATCATCCTCTGGAGCACCACGGAATTCGGCTACGTGACGCTGCACGACTCGTGGTCCACCGGCAGCTCGATCATGCCGCAGAAAAAGAACCCCGACATCGCCGAACTGGCCCGCGGCAAGTCCGGACGGTTGATCGGCAACCTCGCCGGGCTGCTGGCGACGCTGAAGGCCCAGCCGCTGGCCTACAACCGCGACCTGCAGGAGGACAAGGAGCCGGTGTTCGACTCCGCGGCCCAACTTGAGCTGCTGCTGCCGGCGATGGCGGGACTGGTGGCGAGCCTGACATTCAACGTCGAGCGGATGGCGGCGCTGGCCCCCGTCGGCTACACGCTCGCCACCGACGTGGCCGAATGGTTGGTCCGGCAAGGGGTGCCGTTCCGGTCCGCGCACGAGGCCGCCGGCGCCGCCGTGCGCGCCGCCGAGCGGCGTGGCGTGGGGCTCGACGAGCTGACCGACGACGAGCTCGTCGCGATCAGCCCCGAACTCACGCCGCGGGTCCGGGAGGTGCTCACCATCGAGGGTTCAGTGTCTTCGCGCGACTGCCGGGGCGGCACCGCTCCGAGCCGGGTCGCGGAGCAGCTCACGGCCGTGGTGGCGGTCTGCGAAAGCTTGAGGGCCCGGCTGGGGTAGCGGCGCAGGTAGGAGTCCAGGTGACGCTGATCTCCGTGCCGGGCGCCGCGGAGCGGACTAAACTCCCAGGTGCGGCGTGCGAGCGAACCCCTAGGCCCGCAGGCTCGTCATCAGGGGGTGGGGAAAGGGTG
>CAIYOH010000240.1 GCA_903927745.1 uncultured Mycobacteriaceae bacterium | reverse complement strand
CTTGCTGGCCGCCTAGAGGGGTGGAAAGAAAACGATGACTATCGTGAGTTTTTCGAGCAAGGACGCTCTGCGTCCGGTTTACTCGACTACATGACGGATGATAGGGATTACGACGATAACGGTGGCATACCCACCGGGATCGGCCGGCCGATTCACCACCGTGGTCGACTCGACGCTGTTCCATTCGCTGCCGGTGGAGGGCCGCGACGGCTACCTGAGCGCGGTCCACCGCGCGGCGGCCCCGGGGGCGAGCTACTTCGTGCTGGTGTTCGCCAAGCGCGCGTTTCCCGCCGACTGGACGGCCAGGCCCAACGTGGTCGACGAGGACGAGCTGCGGGCCGCAGTCGGCAAATACTGGGAGATCGACGAGATCAAGCCCGCCTACATCCACGCGAACATCAACGCCTTCGGCGACGGGTCGCCCGAGGGACCGCCCCACGACCGCGACGAGAAGGGCCGGATGAAGTTGCCGGCCTACCTGCTGACGGCGCACAAAGCGGCCTGAGGCTCGCCGGCCGTCACTTCACGGCCAGCGACACCCCGAAGTCCCCCGCCGCGTCAGTCCACCAGTGGGTGCGCCGCAGCCCGACGGCCGCCAGCTCGGCCTCCACCCCGTCCGGGCGGAACTTGCACGACACCTCGGTGAGCATCTCCTCGCCCGCGGCGAAATCGACGGTCAACCCCAGCGCCCCCACCCGCACCCGCTGGGGCGCGTCGGCGCGCAGCCACATCTCGATCCACTCCTCGCGTGCATTCCAGCGCGCGACGTGGCGGTAGGCGTCGACGTCGAAGTCGGCGTCGAGTTGCCGGTTGATCACCGCGAGCACGTTCCGGTTGAACGCCGCCGTCACCCCGGCGGCGTCATCGTAGGCGAGCACCAGCCGATCGACGTCCTTGACCAGGTCGGTGCCCAGCAAGAGGCTGTCCCCGGGACGCATCTGCGCGGCCAGCGCGGACAGGAACCGCGCCCGCGGCGTGGGCGTGAGGTTGCCGATCGTCGACCCCAAGAAGGCGAACAGGCGACAGCCTCCGCCCGGGATCTCGGCCAGGTGTTCCTCGAAATCGCCGCAGACGGCGGCGATTTCCACGCCCGGGTAGTCCCGCTGGATGGCTTTCGACGCCGCGGCCAGGACGGTGGCGTCCACGTCGAACGGCGCGAACCTGCGCAGCGATCCGCGGTCGCGCAGCGCGTCGAGCAGCATTCGGGTCTTCTCCGACGTTCCGCTGCCCAGTTCGACCAGGGTGTCAGCCCCGCTGGCCGAGGCGATGTCGGCCGCCCGCGCGCGCAGGATCTCGGCCTCGGCGCGAGTCGGGTAGTACTCGGGCAGCCGGGTGATCTGGTCGAACAGATCGCTGCCGACCGCGTCATAGAACCACTTGGGCGGCAACGACTTCGGCGTCGACTGCAAGCCCTCGACCACATCGCGGCTCAGCGCCCGATACGCCGAGTCGGCGCCGAGGTGGTTGGACAGCGACAGCGTCATCAAGGTCCTCTCGGGGGATCCAGCGGAGTGATTCTCACACCGGCTGCGGTGACGTCGACGAGGTGGCGGTCGGGCACATCCTCCCAGTCGGGGTCGTTGTCGTAGGGCTCACTGGCCACCACCACACCGTCCTCGCGACGCAGGATGGACAACGTGTCACCCCAGGCCGTCGCGAGCAGCCGCGAGCCGTCGGCGGCCAGCACGTTGAGCCGGGCATGGGGGTCGGCCCTCGCCACGTCCGCGATGGTGTCACCCAGGGAGTCGAGCCCACGCGCGAAGATGTGTGCCGCGAGCATTGCGCTGTCGCAGAGGGATTCGGCGTGGAGGGTCATCGGTAGCACGGCCCGGTCGACGACACCGTTGTGCGACAGCAACCACCTCCCGTCGGTGAATGGCGCTGTCGCACTGATGTCGATCGGCATGCCGACAGTGGCCGAGCGCACCGCGGCCACCACGCAGTGGCTGCGCAGCGCCGGTGCGACAGAGTCGAACGACGCATCGCCCCACAGCGGCGCCTGGCTGCGCCACCGGCGGGGCACCGTCCCGTCGAAGAAGCCGACGCCCCACCCGTCGGCGTTGAGCAGGCAGTGCTTCTGCCGACGCGGGGCGTACGACTGCACCCGCAGGCCGTGCGGGGGATCCCACACCAGCGCGGAGACTCCGACCTCGGCGCCGAGCCAACCGAGATGACGGCACATCAGGCGGCATCCTGCGCATCCCAGGCCAGCCGGACACCGGAGAAGATCTGCCGACGGTACGGGTGGTCCCAGTTGCGGAAGCTGGGCCGCAGGATGCCCGCCTCCACCGCCCACGAACCGCCGCGGAGCACGCGATAGTCGCCGAAGAAGAACGGCTGCGAATAGCGTTCGTAGATCATCGGGACGAACCCCGGCCAGGGCCGCAGCGGAGACGAAGTCCACTCCCACACGTCACCCAGCATCTGCTCGGCGCCGCAGGCCGAGGCGCCGCCCGGGTAGGCCCCGACAGGCGCCGGCCGTAGCGCGGCGCCGCCCAGGTTCGCCCACGCCCCCCCATAATCGGACGGCGGCTGCTCCCCCCACGGGTAGCGGCGGCGCGTGCCGGTCGCCGGATCCCACGCGCAGGCCTTCTCCCACTCGGCTTCGGTGGGCAGTCGGGCACCCGCCCAGGCCGCGTAGGCCTGCGCCTCGAAGTAGGAGACGTGCTGCACCGGCTCGTCGGTGGGAATGTCCTCGACATAACCGAACCGGGTGCGCGTGGCGCCGTCGGCATTCCAGAACTGCGGGGCGGTGAGACCGGCACTCTGGCGGTGCCGCCAGCCACGCTCCGACCACCACCGGGGCTCGCTGTAGCCGCCGTCGTCGATGAAGTGCCGCCACTCGCCGTTGGTCACCGGCACCCGGCCGATGCGGAACGCGGGCAGGTTGACGACGTGCGCGGGTCGCTCGTTATCCAACGAGTCCGGTTCGGTGACGGCATCCACGCCCAGCACGAACGGCCCGGCGGGCACCAGCACCGACGTGCCCGCGACGCCGGGGCGGCCACGCGGCAGGGGCGCGCTAACGGGCAATATCGGCGCGCCGACGCGCAGGTTCAACGCCTGCAGCATGGTCTCGTCGTGCTGGTTTTCGTGGCTGGCCACCATCGCGAACACGAAGCCGGCGTCATCGTCGGGGAGCGCATCGAGGGCGTCCAGTGCGGCGCCGCGCACGGTGTGGCAGTACGACCGCGCCTGCGCGGGCGTCAGGAGCGGTAGGTCGACCCGGCTGGCGCGGGAGTGCACGAACGCGTCGTAGAGCCCGTCGACGTTCGGTGGCAGCATCCCGGGCAGGTCCGGGTCGCCGCCGCGCAGCAACCACAGTTCCTCCTGCTGGCCGATGTGGGCGAGATCCCACACCAGCGGGCTCATCAACGGGTCGAACTGCCGGCACAGTTCCTCGTCGTCGACGTCGACCAGACGCAGCGTGCGGTTGCGCGCCCGCGTGAGATCGTCGGCGAGCCTTGCCCGGGACGTCACGCGCTTCCCCGCGCCAGTCGCGCGACCGTGGCGGCTAAGCCGTGCTCGATCACCGCGTCGGAGAAGTCGTCCCCCGGGCAGCGGCCCCGTTCGACATTGTCGAGCAGCCGGTGCATCGCGCCGGCGAGTTCCGCGGGCGCCCGGTCGGTGGCCGCGGCGACACACCGGGTGGCCGCCTCGCGCAGCCGCCGGTCCCGCAGACCGACGCGGGCCGCGGTGTCCCAGGCGGTGGCCACCGGTTCGACGGCCTCGGCGGCGATACCGGCGGCGACCGGGTCGTCGAGCAGGGCCACCAGGGTGAAGACGACCGCGGGCCACCAGTCGTCTCCGACGCTGTCCAGGTAGCGGATTTCCAGCCACCGCCGGGGACGGACAGGCGGGAACAGCGTGGTCAGGTGATACTCGAGGTCGTCGACAGTCGGACGGCGCCCCCCCAGCGGCACCCGGCCGTCGGCCCAGTCGACGAACGGCACCCACTGCGTGACGGCCGTGATCTCGGGGGTGCCAGGAGTGCCGGGGTTGCGCACCATCATCACGGGCGCCTTGAGCGCGTAGTGCGCCCAGTCGGTGGCCGGGTCGTCGCCGCTGGCGCCCAGGACGGGCCCGCACCGCGCGGAATCCATCCGGCCCCAGACCCGCTGCCGCGTCGAGACCCAGCCGGTGAACTCGCCGCGCAGCATCGGGGAGTTCGCCGCGATGGCGATCATCGTCGGCCCCAGGGCGTGCGCGAGCCGTACCCGCGCGGCCCACCCGTCGCGCGGACCGGCGTCGACGTTGACCTGGATCGACGCGGTGGACGTCATCATCGCGGCGCCGGCCTCGCCCGAGTGGCTGGACGCGAAGAATCGTTCCATGGCCCCGTACCGCGCGCCCGGGTTGATCCGCTGGGGTTCCCGCAGCGGATCGGCGCCGAGGAGAACCAGCCCCAGCCCGGCGTCGGCGAGGGCAGACCGCAGCACGGCCTGGTCGCGGTGCATCGCCTCTGCGGCGGCGGCGACGCCCCGGGCCGGCGGACCGGAGAGCTCGACGGCGCCGCCCGGTTCCGTGGTGATCCGGCTGCCGCCCGGCAGGGCGGGCACCGACCCGAGGGCCTCGGAGATCTCCGGCCAGGTGGGCCGACGGTGCGGGTCGGCCGGATCGTGGCAGTGGGCCTCCACCTCCAGACCGACGGGGCCCAGCGGGCCATCGGCCAGGCACGTGTCGGCGATGTACCGCGCGGCGGCCGAGGAGTCGTGGAGTTCGGTCCCGGCCAGCATGTTGACCGCCGGCCCGGCATTGCCCATGAACCCGATCATGCCAGGCCCGCCGGACGTCGACGTGTCGAACGTCGAGTTGTGGGGCCTGTGTGCGACCAGGGCCGGCAACAACTAGACGTTCGCGGCGAACTCTAGGACCGGTGCTCGGCGGGAGCCGGCGGGCCGGGAGGGCCGGGAGGGATCGGTGGCGGCGGAGGCGGCGGAGGCGGCGGGCCGAGCGGGGCGACCATCGGACCCGGGCCACCGGGACCGCCCGGGCCGGGACCGAACTGCCCGGGACCGCCCGGACCGCCCGGGCCGCCCCGGCCGTCGGGTGACCACATCATGCCGTGGTGATGGCGGGGGTGTTCGCCGTCGCGATCGAACCCGAACACCATGGCGCCGGTCCAGAAGACCATCGACACGATGAAGACGATCCCGGCGACGATCACCACCCACGCCGCGACCACATACAGTGTCGGCGGCTTCCACGGCTCCTGCTGGGGTGGCGGCGGGGCGGGCGATGGTTCAGGTGCGTCGGTCATGCCGTCTATCTTGCCGCACGAAGGCGGCCCGACGCTCACGTGAGCGTCGGGCCGCAGTGGTGACGACAGGGACGGGGTCCTCCCACCCCGCGAAAACTAGCTCGTGAGAACTAGCTCGTGAGAACGCTGACGGACGGTGACTGGCCTGCCGCGGAGTGCAGGGCCGAGGGCGGCAACTGGCCGACGCGGGCGCTGGGTTTCACCGGAGCGGGTCCGCCGCCCGGGGCGATCGCCCCGGGACCGCCTGGTCCCGTGGTTTCACCGGGGCCACCGGGGCCACCGGGGCCATCCATCCGGTGGTGATGCATCATCGCGTGGTGCTTGTGACCGTGCTGCCAGCCGTGGTGGCCGGAGTGCCGGCCGACCGTGTAACCGGTGAAGAAGATCGCGGAGACGATGAAGACGATGCCGGCGACGATGGCGACCCACGCCGCGGCCTGGAAGACCCTGGGGGTCCGATGGGGCGCCGCCTCTGGTGCGGGCGCCGGAGCCGTTGCTATCCCAACGGTGAGGGTTTCAGGTGTTTCAGGTGTTTGAGTCATGAGACCCATGATGCGTGGGCGAACACAAGCTTCTGCTGAGCGCTGCTTATGTAGTGGCTGTGAGCGCGACTACTTCTGCAGCGTGAACTGACCGAGGTTGAGGTAGCCCTCGCGGAACAGGGGTATGCAGCCGTTGAGGTACTTGTCATAGCGGTCGTAGACCTCTTGCGACTGGGCCGCGATGGCCTCGTCCCGGTGAGCCTGCAGCGCCTCGGCCCAGAGTTGGAGGGTGCGCACGTAGTGCGGTCCGATCTTGTGGACCCGGGCAACGGTGAAGCCGGCTGCCGTCGCTTTCTCCTCGACCATCGGCACCGACGGCAATCGGCCACCCGGGAAGATCTCGGTCATGATGAATTTGGCGAACCGGGCCATTTCGAACGTCAGCTTCAGGCCGAGCTTCTCGGAGTCGGCCAGCTTCAAGCCGGTGATGGTGTGCAACAGCATCGTCCCGTCCGACGGCAGCGCTTCGTAGGACTTGGCCAGGAATGCGTCGTACCTGTCGTGGCCGAAGTGCTCGAACGCGCCGATCGACACAATCCGGTCGACCTTCTCGTCGAACTCCTCCCAGCCCTGCAGTCGCACCTCAACCTTGCGGGTGGTGGGGACTTTGGCCAGCTTGGCCACCGCATACTCCTGCTGGCGTTCGCTGAGGGTCAGGCCGATGACGTTGACGTCGTACTTCTCGATCGCCCGCTGCATGCCGCCACCCCAGCCGCACCCGACGTCGAGCAGCGTCATTCCCGGTTCCAGGTTCAGCTTGCCCAGCGCGAGATCGAACTTGGCGTTCTGCGCTTCGTCGGTGGTCATGTCGTCGCGTTCGAAGTACCCGCAGGTGTAGCCCATCGTCGGGCCCAGGAACAGCTCGAAGAACTCGTTTGAGATGTCGTATATCGACTGCAGTTCCTCGTACTTCGGCCGCAGTGCAACCATGTGTTTCCCGTCGTCTGGAGTGAATCCGCGGCCAGCGGTTGAGCTCGCCCGCTCGTGCTCTGGGAGCCGATTTTCACCTGTGGGACGAGTATAGGTCCCTTGACGCCTCATGTGCCCGTCATTGGACCGGGCTTTGGATCACAGTTCGTGGGCTAAAGCTCGGCGGCCAGCAACTCGGCGATCTGGATCGTGTTGAGCGCGGCCCCTTTGCGCAGGTTGTCGCCTGAGATGAACAACGCCAGACCGCGCCCGTCGGGCACCCCGGGATCGCGGCGGATGCGTCCGACCAGTGACTCGTCGCCGCCGGCGGCCGCCAGCGGTGTCGGCACGTCGACCACCTTGACACCGGGCGCGCCGTCGAGCAGTTCGCGGGCGCGCTGCGGCGACAGCGGGCGGGCAAATTCGGCGTTGATCGACAGCGAGTGCCCGGTGAACACCGGCACTCGCACACAGGTGCCGCTGACCTGCAGGTCGGGGATGCCGAGGATCTTGCGGCTCTCGAAGCGCAGCTTCTGGTCCTCGTCGGTCTCCCCGGAGTCGTCGTCCACCAGCGACCCGGCCAGCGGCACCACGTTGAAGGCGATCGGGGCGGCGTAGGTCTTCGGCGGCGGGTACCCGCACGCGTCGCCGTCGTAGACCAACCGCTCCGCGTCGCCGATCACGGCGCGGGCCTGGGTGAGTAGTTCCTGCACGCCCGCGAGCCCGCTGCCGGACACCGCCTGATAGCTCGACACCACCAAGCGCCGCAGTTGCGCCTCGCCGTGCAGCACGGCGAGCACGGGCATCGCGGCCATGGTGGTGCAGTTGGGGTTGGCGATGATGCCCTTCGTGAGGGTCCGCGGCCGGGCGCCGACGTCGCGGGCGAAGTTCACCTCGGACACCACCAGTGGCACGTCCGGGTCCTTGCGCCACGCCGACGAGTTGTCGACGACGGTCACGCCGGCCGCAGCGAAGCGCGGCGCCTGCACCCGCGACATCGCCGAACCGGCCGAGAACAGGGCGATGTCGAGCCCGGCGGGGTCGGCGGTCTCAGCGTCCTCGACCTCGATGTCGCGGCCGCGGAAGTTCAGCGTGCGGCCCCGGGAGCGGGCGGAGGCGAAGAACCGCACGGTGTCGGCCGGGAAGTCACGCTCCTCGAGCAGCGCGCGCATCACCTGACCCACCTGGCCGGTGGCGCCCACGACCCCGATGGACAAGCCCGCGGCCACCACCTAGCGTCCCGTCCCGCCGTACACCGTCGCCGCCTCGTCGCCGCCCAGCCCGAACGCCTCGTGCAACGCGACCACGGCCTTGTCGAGTTCGGTGTCGCGGCACAGCACCGAGATGCGGATCTCGGAGGTGGAGATCAATTCGATATTGACGCCCACGGCCGCCAGCGCCTCGCAGAAGGTCGCGGTGACCCCGGGGTGGCTGCGCATGCCCGCACCGATCAGAGACACCTTGCCGATGCGGTCGTCGTAGAGCAGTTGCATGTACCCGATCTCGTCTTTGAGCCCGTCGAGCTTGGCGACCGCGGTGGGCCCGCTGTCGCGGGAGCAGGTGAACGTGATGTCGGTCCTGCCGTCCTCCACCTTGGAGACGTTCTGCAACACCATGTCGATGTTGACGTCGGCGTCGGCGACGGCGCGGAACACCTTGGCCGCGTAGCCGGGGATGTCGGGGATCCCGACGACGGTCACCTTGGCCTCGCTACGGTCGTGCGCGACTCCGGTGAGGATGGGGTCTTCCATGGGCGTGTCCTTGATCGATCCGACGACGACGGTGCCCTGCTTGTCCGAATACGACGAGCGGACGTGCACGGGAATGTTGTAGCGGCGCGCGTATTCGACGCAGCGCAGCATCAGCACCTTCGCGCCGCAGGCCGCCATCTCGAGCATCTCCTCGAATGTGACCGTGTCGAGCTTGCGGGCGTTGGGCACGATTCTGGGGTCTGCGCTGAAGATGCCGTCGACGTCGGTGTAGATCTCGCAGACATCGGCGCCCAGTGCCGCGGCCAGCGCCACCGCGGTGGTGTCCGAGCCGCCGCGGCCCAACGTGGTGACGTCGCGGGTGCCCTGGCTGACGCCCTGGAATCCGGCGACCAACACGATGCGACCCTCCTCGAGCGCGGCCCGCAGCCGGCCCGGGGTGACCTCGATGATCTTCGCGTTGCCATGGGTCCCTGTGGTGATCACGCCGGCCTGCGAGCCGGTGAACGAGCGTGCCTGCGCGCCGAGTGACTCGATCGCCATAGCCACCAGAGCATTCGAGATTCGCTCGCCGGCGGTGAGCAGCATGTCCAGCTCCCGGGGCGGCGGCGACGGGCACACCTGCTGGGCCAGGTCCATCAGGTCGTCGGTGGTGTCACCCATCGCCGACACGACCACGACGACGTCGTTGCCCTGCGCCTTGGTGGCGACGATGCGCTCGGCAACGCGGCGAATCCGGTCGGCGTCGGCGACCGACGATCCGCCGTACTTCTGCACGACGAGCGCCACTGTTTCGATCCCTGTCTTGTCGCGGGCTTACGAGTCCGGGTGTTAGTCCACTTCAGAATACGTGCCGTCGCATCCGGATTAACGTCACGATCACCGCGTGCGGTAGAGTACAGCCCGTGCAGCGGGTGTTCCTCCTCGGACGCCGCGGCGGGGCCTGATCCAGACCGGCCTCCCGTCGCGGGTGTTCGCGATGCGCCGGTCTGAGGTCCCCCTGACACCCCGGAGCAAACATCGTGGCCATTCCCGATTCACCTGACGCTTACAAGTCGGCGCACACCATCGTCACACCCGCCGGCCCTCCCGGGCCGGGGCAGCCGGCGTGGAACCCGCAGCGCGGTTCGTCGATGCCGGTCGCGCGGTACCGGCCGTTCACCGAGGAGGTCGAGTCCGTCCGGCTGGCCGACCGCACCTGGCCCGACCGCGTCATCACCGGCGCACCAATGTGGTGCGCGGTCGACCTGCGGGACGGAAACCAGGCACTGATCGACCCGATGAGTCCCGCCCGCAAGCGACGCATGTTCGACCTGCTGGTGCGTATGGGCTACAAGGAGATCGAGGTCGGCTTTCCGTCGGCCAGCCAGACCGATTTCGACTTCGTCCGCGAGATCATCACCGACGGCGCCATTCCCGACGACGTCACGATCCAGGTGCTCACCCAGTGCCGGCCCGAGCTGATCGAACGCACCTTCGTGGCCTGCGAGGGGGCGCCGCGGGCGATCGTGCACTTCTACAACTCGACGTCGATCCTGCAGCGCCGCGTGGTGTTTCGCGCCGACCGGGCCGAGGTGCAAGCAATCGCCACCGAGGGCGCCCGTAGGTGCGTCGACGAGGCCGCCAAATACCCGGGCACGCGGTGGCGGTTCGAATACTCGCCGGAGTCCTACACAGGAACCGAACTCGGGTACGCCAAGCAGGTGTGCGACGCCGTCGCCGAGGTCATCGCGCCGACCCCGGACAACCCGCTGATCGTCAATTTACCGGCCACCGTGGAGATGGCCACTCCCAACGTCTACGCCGACTCGATCGAGTGGATGAGCCGCAACCTGGCCAACCGGGAGTCGGTGATCCTGAGTCTGCATCCGCACAACGATCGCGGAACGGCCGTCGCCGCAGCCGAATTGGGCTACCAGGCGGGCGCCGACAGGATTGAGGGCTGCCTGTTCGGCAACGGGGAGCGCACTGGAAACGTGTGCCTGGTGACACTGGGCCTCAACCTTTTTGCCCGCGGCGTCGACCCACAGATCGACTTCTCCAACATCGACGAGATCCGGCGCACGGTGGAGTACTGCAACCAACTGCCGGTGCACGAACGTCACCCCTACGGCGGCGATCTGGTGTACACCGCGTTCTCGGGCAGCCATCAGGACGCCATCAACAAGGGCCTCGACCAGATGAAGCGGGACGCGGACGCAGCGGACAGCGACGTCGAGGACATCCTGTGGCAGGTGCCGTATCTGCCGATCGACCCCAAGGACGTCGGGCGCAGCTACGAGGCCGTCATCCGGGTCAACTCGCAGTCCGGCAAGGGTGGGGTCGCCTACATCATGAAGGCCGACCACGGCCTGGTGCTGCCGCGCCGCCTGCAGATTGAGTTCTCCCAGGCGATTCAGAAGATCGCAGAGGGCACAGGGGAAGCGGGGGGCGCGGGGGGCGAAGTCTCTCCGAAGGCGATGTGGGAGGCGTTCGCCGAGGAGTACCTGGCGCCGGTGCGGCCGCTCGAGCGGATCCGACAGCGGGTCGAGGCCTCCGAGGAGGACGGCGGCACCACCAGCATCGCCGCCACCGTCAAGATCGACGGGGTCGAGACCGAGATCAGCGGCGCCGGCAACGGCCCCCTGGACGCGTTCGTCGACGCCCTGTCCCGCGTGGGTATCGACGTCGAGGTCCTGGACTACTCCGAGCACGCGATGAGCGCCGGCGGGGACGCGCAGGCGGCGGCGTACGTGGAGGCTTCGGTGCTCGCACCCGGGCCGCAGCCGCGTGTCAGCCGCACCGTGTGGGGTGTGGGCATCGCGCCGTCGATCACCACGGCGTCGCTGCGTGCGGTGGTCTCCGCGGTGAACCGCGCCAGCCGAGGCTAGCACCCGTCCGGCGTCAGCCCGCGCCGACGCAGAGCACCTCGTCGAGGCTGGCGGTGCGCAGTCCGGCGGCGGCCCGCGTCGCGAGTCCGTCTATTCCGCCCGCACTGTCCAGGCGCAGGGCGTCGAACATCGCCGGGCCGCGGGCCACCGCATCGGTCAGCACGTAGCGGCCGGAGGCGGGTGAGCGGCGCACCGTCGCCTCGGCCGCGTTGGCATTGGTCAGCGTGGCCGCGTCGCCGAAGTTGATTCCCACCTGCACGACGTGCGGCTCGTCGTCGAGGACCGCAGTGAGGCGGGTGATGAGGTTCTCGGGTGCGAAAAACCGCCAGCCCTGGCCGACGTGCAGCCAGTACCGCCCGTGGATCTGCGCGCGGAGGTGCGCGAGCACCGCTGCCGGTTCGTCCGTGGGCCCGGGGTGGGTGAACTCGACAAACCCGTACCGCTGCGTCAGCGCCGCGCGATCGTCGGCCGGCAGGCCGGCGTCGACCAGCAGGACGCGACCGGCCCGCGACACGTCGAGGAAGCACGTCAGGAACGAGTTCAGCGTTGCCTCGGTACTCTCGCGGTCGGGTCCGGCGACCAGGGTCACCGTGACCTCGCTGTCGCGTGGGCCCGCCAGCAGGGACCGCACCACCGCCTCGGGATAGGTGGACGCGGCGGTGATCATCGCCGGCGCGCAGGCGTCGCGGTTGATCGCGATCCGCCGGCGGTCGTCGTCGGGGATGTCGGGCCGGGCCAACACGCGCCGCCACAGGGTGAACGCCTCAGCGAGCCTGCCGATCAGGGCCGCCGATGTCGCCTGTTCGTCGGCGGCGCGCCACGCGTAGATGTCCTGGCCGAAGGATAGGAAATCGTCTTCGGGGAAAGGGATTTCGGCGGCGAGCTTGGCGAACACGTAGGACAGCCAGTAGCGCTGCGCCTCCCGGTACCGGCGGGCGATCATGTACACCGCCTCTGCTCGGGTCGGCCGGAACTCCCAGGCCCGCAGGTAGGCGTCCTGGGTGTCGGACCACGATGCCCCGAGGCCCGCCAGCGACTCGGCGATCCGGTACATGCCGAAGTAGACCTCTTCGTCCCACTTGCACGTCGTGATCGCCCGCACATAACACTGGTGTGCGTTGACAAGATCACCTGCCGTGAAGTAATTCTCAGCCAGGAAGAACCGCAGCTGCCCATCGTCGGGGTCGGCTTCGACCTTGGCCCGCAACACATCTCGCGCATGTTCCTGCTCGCTGGCGCGCGACGCAACGGAGCACAGCGGGTCGTCGGGTCGCAGGATCATGTCGGCGGCCGCATCCAGTTGCGCTTGGGTCACCGTCAGGCCCAGCTCGCCGACGAGGCGGGCGATGGCGGCGACGGGTTCGGCGCGCAACTCCTCGAAGTCGACCCGGATCATCGGGGCGTCGCCGAGCGCGCGGTCGCGCGCGGCGAACGTGTGCTTGGTGACCTCGGTCCGCTCGTCCTCGTCCTTCCACCATCCGCATCTGGTGAGCGACGCCACCACCTTGCCGACGGGCCGGTCGACCACGACCGGCACGATCGGGCCCCATGCCGTGCGGAGGGAATCCACCACGATGCTCAGATGCGGATTCTTGACGCCGGGCCGGGCGCCCGCGGCGCGAGCGCTTGCGCGATGCTCATCGGCCCAGCGGCGAAGTTTGCGCTCGAAGACAACGGGGTCGGCGCGCAGTTGCCCGCAGGGGTCGGTGAAGTCAAAAGCGTCGCGGCAGATGTGCGCCAGCCGTAAGTCCTCCCAGATGTCGTGCGGTTCGCGACCCGCCCAGTCGAATTCCGACGCCATGAACACGCCCAGGCGGTGCAGCACGCCCGCGACCGCCGAGGTGCCCCCGCACCACATACCCAGCACGACGATGATCGGCTCGACGGCCGGCTGGACGACCGACTCACCGATCGTGTCGACGGTCGGCTCGACGGTCGGCTCGACAGACGTCATGGCCCCCCTCCCGGCACCGCGGTGCCCGCGGGGCACCGTCGCAAAAGTCGAGCATAAAGACTGTGCATTCGCCACACCTTCCGGCTCAGCACTGATACATTCCATTTCGCCTTTATTTCCGCCCAGGTGTCGGGAGCTGCCGTGTCGTTCGTGTTTGTGTCGCCGGGTGTGGTGGAGGCGGCGGCGCGGGCGTTGGCGGGGATCGGGTCGCAGGTGGGTGGGGCGGCGGAGGCGGCGTTCGCGGCTCAGCGGGTGGTGCCGGCGGCTGCTGATGAGGTGT
>CAIYOH010000239.1 GCA_903927745.1 uncultured Mycobacteriaceae bacterium | reverse complement strand
CTTCGGCGCCCCGGACCACTCTCGGGGCCCCTTTCCCGGCGCGCTGTGGCTCCAGGTCCGCGACGTCCGGGCCACCGAGGCCGAGCTGCGGGGCCGCGGGGTGACGATCACCCGGGAGGCGCGCCTCGAGCCGTGGGGCCTGCACGAGATGCACGTGACCGACCCCGACGGCGTCACACTGATTTTCCTCGAGATTCCGGGAGACCACCCGCTGCGGCGCGACACCCGGGGGGACCTGGCCGAAACGCCCAGTTAATTGCTGGCTAACATTGGATGTCGAGACGCAATTAGCCCGTTCGTGGATTCGACAACTCAACACCTCAACCACCAGAATCAGGCACCGTGAACATAGAACTGTTCTTGCTGGCCATTGTCATCATCACGGCACTGGGATTCGACTTCACCAACGGATTCCACGACACCGGCAACGCTATGGCGACCTCGATCGCCAGCGGGGCGCTGAAGCCCAAAGCGGCCGTGGCCCTGTCCGCCGTGCTCAACCTGGTGGGGGCCTTCATGTCCACCACCGTCGCGGCCACCATCGCCAAGGGCCTCATCGACGGGCACATCGTGACGCTGGAACTGGTGTTCGCCGGCTTGGTCGGCGGCGTCGTCTGGAACCTGATGACCTGGCTCCTCGGCATCCCGTCCAGCTCGTCGCACGCGCTGGTCGGCGGGATCGTCGGTGCCACGATCGCTGCGGTCGGCGGCCACGGGGTGATCTGGAAGGGCGTCGTGTCCAAGGTATTGATTCCGGCCGTCGTCGCCGCGATCCTGGCCATCCTCGTCGGGGCGATCGCGACCTGGCTGGTCTACCGGATCACGCGCGGCATCTCCAACGAGCGCACGGAGGCCGGGTTCCGGTACGGCCAGTGGGGCTCGGCTTCCCTGGTATCGCTGGCGCACGGCACCGGCGACGCCCAGAAGACGATGGGCATCATCTTCCTGGCGCTGATGTCCTACGGATCGGTGAGTAAGAACGACGCGGCGCCGCCGCTGTGGGTGATCGTCGCCTGCGCGCTGTCGATGGCGCTGGGCACCTACCTGGGAGGCTGGCGGATCATCCGCACCCTGGGCAAGGGTCTGGTCGAGATCAAATCACCGCAGGGCATGGCCGCCGAATCGTCCTCGGCCGCCGTCATTCTCATGTCCACCCACTTCGGGTACGCGCTGTCGACGACGCAGGTCTGCACCGGCTCGGTGCTGGGCAGCGGCCTGGGCAAGCCGGGCGGCGAGGTGCGCTGGGGTGTGGCCGGCCGCATGGTGGTCGCCTGGCTGGTGACGCTGCCCCTGGCCGGACTGGTCGGGGCGGTCACCTACCTGGTGGTGCACTCCATCGGGGGATACCCCGGCGCGATCACCGGCTTCGGATTGCTGATCGCGGTCGCCACCGCCATCTACATCCAGTCCCGCAAGGTCAAGGTCGACCACAACAACGTCAACGCCGAGTGGGAAGGCAGCCTGACCGCCGGTCTCGACGACGAGACCGCGGCCAACGCCGGCGCGGGCGAGAAGCTGAGTGCAGGGAGCGCCTCATGAGCCACGCAAGCGACTGGTTCAACTACGAGGCCGCCCTGAAGATTCTGCTGTTCAGCATGTTGGCTGGCGCCGCGCTGCCGGGGCTCTTCGCTCTCGGATTGCGGTTCCAGGCCCTCGGCAGTGGCAACCTCGCTGTCGAAGGCGGGACAGCGCACAAGAACCCGGCGCTGGTGGCGGTCGCCTGGACGATCTACGCGGTCGTGGTGGTCGTGATCCTCGTCGCCCTCCTGTATGTCTCGCGCGACTTCATCGCCCACCAGACGGGCCAGAGCTTTCTGGGAGCCACTCCGAAGTAACACCGCAGTGCCGCCGCGCACGAGTTGGATCGCGTCCCGGTTGCCCCCCCCCCGAATGGGAGTGATAGCACCATGAACCAATTCCTGACATCGATCGTGTCCTGGCTGCGGGCGGGCTATCCCGAGGGCATCCCGCCCACCGACACCTTCGCGGTGCTGGCGCTGTTGACCACTCGGCTGAGCCACGACGACATCAAGGCCGTGGCCCATGAGGTCATGCGGCGCAACAACATCAGCGGCACCACGAGTCTGGGCGACGTCGACGACACCGACATCGCCGTCCTGATCACCCGGCTCACCGACGAACTGCCGTCGCCGGACGACATCGAGCGGGTGCGCGAGCGGCTGGTCTCCCACGGCTGGCCCCTCGACG
>CAIYOH010000238.1 GCA_903927745.1 uncultured Mycobacteriaceae bacterium | reverse complement strand
GTCTCGATTGTCTCGATTGTCTCGATTGTCACAGCGCACTCTCCAGCTCGAGGGATCCCACTTCGAGCCTGCTGGAGAGGTGCAGACGGACCTCAGAATGGCACAACTGCGGCGCGCGCGTATTCGCGCCGGGGTGCGCGATTACCGTAAGCGGTGGGGCGGGTGGACGTCACGCGACGAACAGGAGGACGGCGCCGTCATGGTGACCCGGTTGTCCTCGGCGGACGCGTCGTTCTTCCGGTTGGAGAACACGTCCACCCCGATGTACGTCGGGTCGTTGTCGATCCTTGCGCGCCCGCGCGCCGGGTTGAATTACGAGACGCTGCTGGCCGCCGTCGAACAGCGGCTGCCGCAGGTACCTCGGTACCGGCAGAAGGTCCGTCAGGTGCGCCTCGGCCCGGCGCGGCCCGTCTGGGTCGACGACAGCGACTTCGACATCGCCTACCACGTGCGGCGCGCGGCTCTGCCGTCGCCGGGCAGCGACGAGCAGCTGCACGGCCTCGTCGCACGGCTGTCGGCGCGGCCGTTGGACACGTCGCGTCCACTGTGGGAGATGTACCTGATCGAAGGCCTGGCCAACAACCGGGTGGCCCTCTACACCAAGTCCCACCAGGCCCTGATCAACGGCCTGAGCGCCCTGGAGATCAACCACGTCATCGCCGACCGCGCACGGCGGGGCCCGGCGTTCCCCGAGGACATCTGGGTACCCGAACGCGATCCCGGCACCGTGCGGTTGGCGCTGGGGGCGGTCGGTGACTGGCTGGGTGCGCCGGGCGCTCAGCTGCAGGAGGCTGGGTCTGCGATCGCCGCACTAGTGACCGACCACGGCGAGCTCGTCGACGCCGGTCGCCGGGTCCTCGACTACGCGCGCACCCTCGCCCGCGGCACCGCGCCCAGCAGCCCGCTCAATGCCCCCGTGTCGCGGCACCGCCGGTTCACGGTCGCCCGCGGCCGCCTCGAGGACTACCGCGCCGTGCGGGCGCGCTACGACTGCGACGTCAACGACGTGGTACTCGCGGTGATCACCGGCGCCCTGGGAAACTGGCTGATGTCACGCGGGGAGGCGGTGTCACCGACCGCCACGGTCCGGGCGATGGCGCCGCTGCCGGTCTACGCCGAGGCCCAACTGGACGCGACGGGTCCCGGCCCGACCATCAGCCAGGTGGTGCCGTTCCTTGTCGACCTGCCGGTGGCGGAGCCCAACGCTGTGGTGCGGTTGTCGCAGATCGCCCATGCCACCGAGTCCAACCCCACCGCCGCCAGCCTGGTCGACGCCCGGACCATTGCCACTCTGTCGGGTTTCGCCCCACCCACGTTGCACGCCATGGGTATCCGCGTCGCCACCAGCTTCTCCAAGCGGACGTTCAACCTGCTGATCACCAATGCGCCCGGGGCTCAGTCGCAGAAATACGTCGCCGGCACCAAGTTGCTCGAGACCTACTCGGTACCGCCACTGCTGCACAACCAGGCGCTCGCCATCGGTGTCACGTCCTACAACGGCATGCTGTATTTCGGGATCAACGCTGACCGGGAGGCGATGAGCGACGTCGACCTGTTGCCGGGACTGCTGGGCCAGTCGCTCGAGGAGCTTGTGGAGGCGTCGCGCTCGTAGTCTGGGTGGCAACCACGGCGTGGATCTATGATTTACCGGTGAGCCAAGGCACAAGTAATGAAGCGTCGGCACGGTCGAAGAAGAAGAAATCGGCCGCGGCGGGTGCGAACAAGGTTTCCGACGCCGTCTACCGGACTGAATTATTTCGGCTGCAAACGGAGTTCGTGAGGCTTCAGGAGTGGGTGCGACATTCCGGGGCGCGCGTGGTGGTCATCTTCGAAGGTCGGGACGCCGCGGGCAAGGGCGGGGCGATCAAGCGGATCACGGAATACCTGAGCCCGCGGGTCGTCCAGATCGCGGCGTTGCCGGTGCCGACGGAACGCGAACGCGGGCAGTGGTACTACCAGCGCTATATCGCCCACTTGCCCGCCAAGGGCGAGATCGTGCTGTTTGATCGGTCCTGGTACAACCGCGCCGGCATCGAGAAAGTCATGGGATTCTGCACCGCGCAAGAACATGTGCTGTTTCTGCGGCAGACGCCCATATTCGAGCAGATGCTGATCGACGATGGGATCTTGTTGCGCAAGTATTGGTTTTCGGTGTCGGAAGACGAACAGTTGCGGCGGTTCCGTGCGCGGCTCACTGATCCCGTACGGCAATGGAAACTCAGCACGATGGACACGGAATCGGTGTACCGCTGGGAGGACTATTCCCGAGCCAAGGACGAGATGATGGTGCACACCGACACCCCGGTGAGCCCGTGGTACGTCGTGGAATCTGACCTCAAGAAGAACGCGCGGCTGAATATGATGGCGCACCTGCTGTCCACGATCGACTACCAGGAGGTGGACTCACCCAAGGTCACCTTGCCCAAGCATCCGATCGACAGCGGCAACTACGTGCGCCCATCGCGTGAGCTGTCGACCTACGTCGACGACTACGCAGCGGTGCTGATGGGGAAATGATGCGGCGTTGATGCGGGTGTACATCCCAGCCACGTTGGCGATGTTGCAACAACTCGTCGCCGACGGATCGTTGTGGCCCGTCAGCGGCACCGCATTCGCGGTGACCCCGAGGCTGCGCGAGGCATACGCCGAGGGCGACGACGACGAACTCACCGAGGTGGCGCTGGGCGAGGCCGCGCGGGCCTCGCTGCGCCTGCTCGCGGACGCCGACGACACCACGCAGTCCGCCGGAGTCGGCGCCGGCAACCCGCCGCCACGGCGGGCGGTGCTGGTCGCCGAGGCAGTGGACGTCACGTACCGTCCCGACCTCGACGACGCCGTCGTCAGGATCGGTGGGCCCGTCGCGATCGAGGACGTGATCGCCGCGTACGTCGATATTGCCGCGGCCGAACCGGCCGTGGCGAAGGCGATCCAGGTCATCGACGCCGCCGACCTGGGCGATGAGGACGCAGAGCTCGCGGTGGGCGACGCCTTGGACCACGATCTGGCCTGGTACGCGAACCAGGAGCTGCCCTTCTTGGTGGAGCTGTTGTAGCTGGGCACGTGCGATGAACCGGCCGCCACATTGCTGATCTACGGTACCGTAACTTACGGTATCGTAGCTTCAGAGAGGTGGTCGATGAGCATGGAATTCGTAGCGTCGGAGGCGGGGATCGGCGAGACCGCTCGTCCTGGGGTTGACCTGCATCCGGGTTGGTATGCGCTGCGCAGGATCGCCACGCGCATCACGTCGCCGCTGCTACCCGACGACTACCTGCGCCTGGCCAACCCGCTGTGGTCGGCGCGGGAATTACGGGGCCGCATCCTCTCGGTTCGCCGGGAGACGGAGGATTCCGCGACCCTGGTCATCAAGCCGGGCTGGGGATTCAACTTCGCGTACCGGCCGGGTCAGTACATGGGGATCGGGCTGCTGATCGACGGCCGCTGGCGCTGGCGGTCGTATTCGCTGACGTCGAGCCCGGCCACCGGAGGGCCCAGGACTGGATCGTCGCGCACCGTGACCATCACGGTCAAAGCGATGCCCGAGGGCTTCCTGTCCACGCACCTGGTGGACGGTGTCGCTCCCGGGACCATCGTCCGACTGGCCGCACCGCAGGGCGACTTCGTCCTGCCCGATCCGGCGCCGCCATCGATTCTGTTTCTCACTGCGGGGTCCGGGATCACGCCGGTGATGTCAATGCTGAGGACCTTGGTGCGCCGCAACCAAATCGGCGACATCGTTCATGTGCATTCGGCGCCCACCCGGGCCGACGTCATGTTCGGCGCCGAGCTGGCCGAGCTGGCCGCTGAGCAGCCGGGGTACCGATTGCTGCTGCGGGAGACCCAAACCCAGGGCCGGATGGACCCCGGGGCACTGGACGGCGTGGTGCCGGACTGGCGCGAACGTCAGACCTGGGCCTGCGGGCCGGAGGGCATGCTCGCCCGGGCAGAAACGGCATGGTCGTCGGCCGGTGTCGGCGACCGGTTGCACGTGGAGCGGTTCGCGGCGCCGAAGGTGGCGGCCGCGGGAGCAGGCGGGACGGTCACGTTCGTGCGCAGTGGGCGCGTCGCTGTCGCCGACGCCGCGACATCGCTGATGGAGGCGGGGGAGGCCGCCGGCGTGCAGATGCCGTTCGGCTGCCGGATGGGCATTTGCCAGTCGTGCGTGGTCAGCCTGGTCGACGGCCGCGTCCGCGATCTGCGCAACGGGCGGGAGCACGAACCGGGGTCGAGGATCCAGACGTGTGTGTCGGCCGCCTCGGGCGATTGCGCACTGGACATTTAGAAACTTCTCAGAGCTAACCTACGGTTTCGTAAGTTACGATGACGTAGGTTGGGCATAGCACCACGAACGCACGAAGAAGAAGGTAACAATGGCGATCACCGACGTCGAAGCATTTACCCATCTCACCGAGTCCGACATCGAGAGTTTGGCCGTTGAGCTGGACGCCATCCGCCAGGACATCGAGGACTCCCGTGGGTCGCGCGACGCCCGCTACATTCACCGCGCCATCGCGGCGCAGCGCGCGCTGGAGGTGGCCGGCCGCCTGCTGCTCGCGGCCAGTTCACGGCGTTCGGCTTGGTGGGCGGGGGCCGTGACCCTGGGCGTGGCCAAGATCATCGAGAACATGGAGATCGGCCACAACGTCATGCACGGCCAATGGGACTGGATGAACGACCCGGAGATCCACTCCTCGACGTGGGAATGGGACATGAGCGGGTCCTCCCAACACTGGCGGTACACCCACAACTTCCTGCACCACAAGTACACGAACATCCTCGGGATGGACGACGACGTCGGCTATGGCGTGCTGCGCGTGACCCGCGACCAGAGATGGCTGCCCTTCAACGCGCTCAACCTCGTGTACAACACCGTGCTCGCGTTGCTGTTCGAGTGGGGCGTCGGTCTGCAGCACGTGGAGCTCGGCAAGATCGCCAAGAACCGGATGGGGCACGACGACGCACGACAGCGGGTCGAAGAGTTCCTG
>CAIYOH010000237.1 GCA_903927745.1 uncultured Mycobacteriaceae bacterium | reverse complement strand
GGCGCACGCCGCGTGTGCGGCGGGCCCTCGGCGCGACCGGCCGCGGCGGGGGGGCGGAACCGGCCGGGGGCCGGCGGCGGGATGGCCGGAATGATTCGCCGTCCACCCCGCCAACCTTAAGCAAGGGCTCGGGGCGGGGGCTTAGTGCGGGGGCTTAGTGCGGGGGCGCAGTCCGTTGAGGAAGGGGCACCCCATCAGGACGCGAACGGCCCGGTTCAGCCCGGCCATGTCGCTCACCGGCGTGTGGAACGGCAACCGGACGTCTTGGTCGCCGTCGGCGCGTTCGACGCGAAACCGCATGCCGCAGCGGTCGATCCCCAGGGGGCGGACCCGGCCGCGGCGCAGCGGTGCGGGCAGCCGGGACACGATCCGCGACATGACGTCAGGATGCGCGGTATCCAGGTGCCGCAACAGGGTTGACTCAATCTCGCAGAACGGGTCGGGCCGGGCGGTCAGTAGCTCCGCCAGACCGACGGGCTCGGCCCCTGCGGTGTCGGCGGCCACCACCGACACCACGTCAAGCCGCAGCAGCGCGTAGCGAAGCTCGCCGCCGCGACGCACCGACCTCGGGGTCTCGACCTGCAGCAGCGCGGGGTCGGGGCGCTCGCTGGCGATCCGGTCCAGCGTCGGGATCACCGCCTCCGGGGGCACCCGCGTCAGACGGCCGCGCACCCACACCACCGCACGAACCGGTTCGCGCAGCGCGAGCGGCGCATAGTCGGTGAGCTCCAGCAGTGTCTGGGGTCCGGCAGCCAGGTGGGCGGGCGCGCCCGCGCAGTCGACGGGCAGGGCCAGGGCGAAGGATCCGTCATCGAGCAAGTGCGCTATCGCCGCGGTTACGGGCCTGACGTTGTCGACCGCCACCAGCGCGCCGGCGGCGCTCGCGCAGACGCTCCGGATGCGCTCCGCGGTGGTCGGCGCGGCGTGAGTTGGCGGCAACACCGGTCCTCCCTTAGTTAGGTAAGCCTAAACTAAACTAGAACCGCGGGCGGCGCAAGAGATGTTCCCCGCCGCGCGCAGGTTCTGAACTGTGATGGACCCCGTGGCCGTTGGTGCACTCCTCAGTCGTCCGATGGGTAGCACTCCAAGCAGAGTGGTAGATCATGATCTACATTGGGTACGATGAGCGCATGGACACCGTTGGAATGCGAGAACTGCGACAAAACCCAGCGCCCGTTCTGCGGGCTGTCGAGGCCGGTGCCGAGGTGACGGTCTCCGTCAATGGCCGCGCCGTGGCGCGCATTGTGCCGTTGGAGGCCCCGGCGTGGGTCGATTCCGACCGGGCCCAGCGCATTTACGCCGCACCGGTCGACACCGGCTGGGAGACCGATTTATGCAACGCCCGTGAGGACGACATAGTTGACGACCCTTGGTCCTAGCCGGGCAATCCTCGACACCAGCATTCTCGTCGCCGAGGACGCCGATTTGTCTGGGTTAGCGTGTCAGATCAGCTCGGTGAGTTATGCAGAACTGCATTTCGGTGTCCACACCGCCCCCGACGACGATGCGCGACTCTCGCGGCAGCATCGCTTGACGCTGATCCAGTCCATCTACGGCCAGGGGATCGCATTCACCGATGGGACTGCCCACCACTACGGCCTTCTGTGCGGGCGACTCAGGCGGCAAGGACGCAGTCCCCGCGGCAGAGCTATGGACATCATGATCGCCGCCACCGCTCTGACCCTGGGCGTACCGCTGGTCACAAGGAACATCGAGGATGTCGACAACCTTGGGGTCGCACTGTTACGTCGGTGACCAATGTCTTAGGACCTTGGTGCGAAATCCATTGTGGGACAGCCGAGAATATTGATCATGGTCAACCTTGAGTCCTGCACGTCGCCGACCGCAGCACCCGCGCCGCCCGCCAAACCCGGCTACGCATCGACGCCCTTCCCCTGACCACCCCGACACCCCGTCCCATCAATCCGAAAGACCCGCCAGCCCCAGGGAAGCCGCAGTGGCGCGAAAAATTGAGGTTAGGGTGAGGTGTGGTCCGAATCGCTTACCTGGGTCCCGAGGGGACCTTCACCGAGGCGGCGCTGACACAGATCACGGCCGCCGGCCTGGTCCCCGACCACGAGCCCGGCCAGACGCAGTTGCTGCCGATCGACAGCACACCCGCGGCGCTGGACGCCGTGCGCGACGGTGCCGCCGACTACGCCTGCGTCCCGATCGAGAACTCGATCGACGGCTCGGTGATGCCCACCCTGGACAGCCTCGCCATGGGATCACCGGTGCAGATCTTCGCCGAGACGATGCTGGATGTGGCGTTCAGTATCGTGACCACGCCCGGCGTCGGCGCCGCAGACGTCCGGACCCTGGCGGCCTTCCCCGTGGCCGCGGCCCAGGTACGCCGGTGGCTGGCGGCCCACCTACCGGACGCGGAACTTCGGCCGGCCTACTCCAACGCCGATGCCGCGCGCCAGGTGGCCGACGGGAAAGCCGACGCGGCGGTGACTTCCCCGTCGGCCGCGGCGCGGTGGGGGTTGCCCGTCCTGGCCGAGGGGGTCGTCGACGAACCCAACGCCCGCACCCGGTTCGTCCTCATCGGGCCGCCGGGCCCGCCGCCGGCCCGCACCGGAGCCGACCGGACCTCGGTGGTCTTGCGGGTCGACAACAGCCCGGGCGCGCTGGTGGCCGCGCTCGCCGAGTTCGGCAACCGCGGCATCGACCTCACCCGGATCGAGTCCCGGCCCACCCGGACCGGGCTCGGCACCTACGTGTTCTTCGCCGACTGCGTCGGCCACATCGACGACGGCCCCGTCGCCGAGGCACTGACCGCGCTGCAGTGTCGTTGTTCCGATGTGCGATACCTGGGGTCGTGGCCGCGAGACGGCGCGCCCGACCAGGGTGCCGGCCCGTGAGCGGGCGACTGGTGTTGGTGCGTCACGGGCAGTCCCACGGCAACGTCGAGCGCAGGCTGGACACCCGCCCGCCCGGTGCCGCGCTGACACCGCTGGGCCGCGACCAGGCGCGGGCGTTTGCCCGCGGTGCCGGGCGCCCGGTGTTGCTGGCGCACTCGGTGGCCACCCGCGCGTCGCAGACGGCCGAGGTGATCGGCGCCGAACTCGGCGTGGCCGCGGTGGTGATCGACGGCATTCACGAGGTGCAGGTCGGGCGACTGGAAAACCGCAACGATGACGCCGCGGTCGCGGAGTTCCGTGAGGTGTACCGGCTGTGGCACCTCGGGGAGTTAGACGTTGCGCTCCCGGGCGGGGAGACCGGCCACGACGTCCTTGGCCGTTACCTGCCGGCACTCACCGAGCTGCGCGGCCGCTACGTGGACGACGACTCTGGGGGCGACATCGTCGTCGTCAGCCACGGCGCGGCGATCCGATTGGCGTCCGCGGTGCTGGCAGGCGTGGACGGAGAGTTCGCGCTCGACAACCATCTCGACAACACCGAATCGGTGGTGCTCACGCCGACCGCCGGGGGTCGCTGGAGTTGTGCGCGGTGGGGGTCGGTCACCCCACCGCTGAGCGCTGAGGTGTCGCGGACGACTACCGGTTCCGGTGGTCCCGGGGGTCCCGCCGGCCACGTCGCGGACGCGGTGCGGCCTGCCGCCGATCCGATGGGCTGACGGCGGATTCACCCACGATCCGGCCGGCGGTGGGGCGGATTCGTCACGACCAGCCAAGCTCGTGCAGCCGGTCGTCGTCGATGCCGAAATGGTGGGCGATCTCGTGGATCACGGTGATGGCGACCTCGTCGACCACGTCGGCATCGGAGTCGCACGCCTCCAGTAGCGTCTCGCGGTAGATCGTGATCGTGTCGGGTAGGTATCCGGCATATTCCGAGTCCCGCTCAGTCAGCGCCACGCCCTCATAGAGCCCCAGGAGGTCGGCGTCGCGCGGGTGGCGGTCCTCGACCAGGACGACGACGTTGTCCATGGCCGCCGCCAGCTCGGGCGGGATCAGGTCGAGTGCGTCGGACACCAGCTCGTCGAACCGCTGCGGGTCCATCCGCACGGCCACCCCGCTATTGTCCCGGCGCCGGCAGGGTCGCCATTCGCTCCTCGGGGATGTCTGGCGGCGGCACCGGCGGCTGACCGTTGATCAGCAACTGGCCCTTGGCACCATTGAGCAGCGTCGCCCAGCCACCGTTGCCCAGGGTGGCGCCGATGCTGCAGGCCACCTCGCGGCTACCCGCCGCCCAGCTCCCCAGCTGCACGGTGGGGTAGATCAGCGTCAGGGTGGTGGCGCGCAACTTGATCGGCGCCAGGTACTGATCCGTCATCGTGGTGCACGAATCCTTGATGAACCCGTCCTGGTCGGGTTCGGCGGGCACGGCACCGGGGAACTTCTCGGCCAGGCTGACCGTGCCGGTGACCTCCACGGAGTGCGGAGCCGCGCAGTCAACAGGGATATCGGTGGGCTGATTGGTTGCCGGGTCGATGCCCAGGCAGGTCCCGGCCGGCCACACCTTCGACTGGTCGATGTCGGCGACCTTGCCCTTGAAGGCGTCCTGCTGGTTGTTCGCGCCGGGCAGTTGCAGGCCGCACAGTACGCGGCGGTCGCCCGCCTGGCGCCAGGCCCGGTCACCGGGCCACAGCAGGCTGACGGTGAACTTGCTGTTGGGATCGAACTTGGGCCCCAGATAGGTGCGGACCGCGGAGTCGCACTGCTCCTGGGTGATCTGCTGGATGCGGGCAGGTGACGGCGGAGCGGCCTTGAGCCCGTACTCGGAGCCGGGGAAGGCGCTCAGGTCGACGGGTTCGGCGACCTCGAACTTGTGGTCGTCCGTGCAGTTGACGACGCTCGCCGACTCCGGATTGGTCGCGGGCCACATGAGGCACTCACCGCTGCCGGCGCGGTTAAGAACCGCCGCGCTGCGGGTGCGAGCCGCCTTGGTGCCCTCCAGATAACTGGTCAGCCACCCCGGCCCAGTGCCCTTGACCGGCACAGCGGTCACCAGTCCCGCGATCAGCAACCCACCCAGTGCGGTCAGCAACAGGCCGCGCCTGGTTGCCCGGGGCTGCAGATTGCGCCGCGACCGAGGGGTGGCCGGCCGCTCGGCGGATGGCTCTACGGCGAGTGGCTCCTCAGCGGGCTCGTCGACCTGCTGGCCAGCGGGCTCATCGACCTGCTCCGCGACGGGCCCGCTAGCGGGCTCGTCTGCGGGTTCTTCGACGGGTTCATCGACGGGCTCGTCGAACTGCTCATCGACGGGCTCGGCAACCTGCTCAGCGACAGGCTCATCGACGAGCTCCTCAGCGGCCTCGTCAGCGGCCTCCTCAGCGGCCTC
>CAIYOH010000236.1 GCA_903927745.1 uncultured Mycobacteriaceae bacterium | reverse complement strand
GGGGCCGGCGGGGTCGGCGGGGCCGGCGGCACCAGCGGCGCCGGTAACGCGGGAACTGCGGGCTCCGCCGGCAGCGGGCCTTTCGGGTCGGTCGGCTCCGGTGGGGTGGGGGGCGCGGGCGGGGCCGGCGGCATCGGCGCGCAGGCCCCCGGCGACGTCTACGTCGCCAACACCGGCAGCAACACGGTGTCGCTGATCAGCCCCTCGGGCACCGTGCTCGCCAACTTCGCCGTCGGCAACAGCCCGACGGGGGTGGCGATCAGCCCCATCGGCGCCAACGCCGGCGACGTCTACATCACCAACAACGGCAGCGGCACGGTGTCGGTGATCGGCCCCAACAACGTTGTGATCGCCACCATCGCCGTCGGCACCAACCCGACGGCGGTGGCGATCAGCCCCACCGGCCCCAACGCCGGCGACGTCTACGTCACCAACAGCGGCTCGGGCACCGGTAACACGGTGTCGGTGATCGGCACCAACAACACCGTGCTGACCACCATCAGCGTCGGCACTGGGCCGAATGGGGTGGCGGTCAGCCCCACCGGCACCTACGCCGGCGACGTGTACGTCACCAACAGCGTCTCCGGCACGGTGTCGGTGATCGGCACCGGCAACACCGTGCTGACCACGATCACCGGCTTCACCAACCCGACCGGGGTGGGGGTCAACCCCCGCAGCACCTTCGCCGGCGACATCTACGTCGTCAACAGTGTCAACGCCGGCACGGTCTCGGTCCTGGCACCTGGTGGCCCCCTGAACGCACCGACATTCACCCCGGTCACCACGTTGAACGTCGGCGCCAACCCCTCCGGGGTGGCGTTCAGCCCCACCGGCGCCAACGCCGGCTACACCTACGTCACCAACAGCAGCAGCAACTCCGTGTCGGTGTTCAATTCCCTCGGCACCTTGACCGCCACCATCACCACCGGCGTCAGCCCGCAAGGGGTGGCAGTCAGCCCCACCGGCGCCAACGCCGGCTACGTCTATATCACCGACGGCGGCGACATCCCGGGCAAGACGTTGGTGATCAACCCCAGCAACATCGTGATCGCCACGATCACCGTCGGCAGTACCCCGATCGGGGTGGCGGTCGCCCCGTAGCAGTCGGCGCCGGGCCCGATCAGTCGAGGGCGAAAGGCCGGAAGCTGCCGTCTAACACCTGCAGATGGCCGATGGTCCGCCCGGTGACCACACCCGGATCGACCAGCGCCAGTTCCACGGCCGCCCTAGCGAATTCGTCGGCGGATGCCGTCTCGGTGAACTCCCGGGCGTAGTACGCCAGACCCGGTGTCATGATCGCCAGTGACGGCGACAGCGCGTTCACCGCGACGCGATGGTCGGCGAGGTCGTAGGCGGCGCACTGCGTGAGATGCTCGAGGGCGGCTTTGGATCCGCCGTAGCCGGGCAGGACCCCGCCTTCGCGGTCCGGGTAGGGCCCGTCGCCCGGCAGCCGCGACGCGACCGAGCTGATGTTGACGATCGCCCCGCCGCCGGCTTCGATCATGTCGGGGCACACCAACTGCATCAACTCGTAGGCGGCGAACACCGCGATCTCGAAGTGCCGGCGGTACGCGGCAAGGGGGATGCTGACGAAGCCGGGCCAACCGGGCTTGCCGGCAGCCGGCGTAACCGATGGTGTGGCAGGGGGTTTGGCAGGCACCTCGGCGCCGGGCGCCGGCGGGCGGCCGGGGGCGGTGAAGGCCGCATTGTTGACCAGGAGAGTGATCGGACCCAGCGCATCCCGGGCCACATCGACCAGTCGCGCGATGTCCGCACGGTCGGTCAGGTCGGCCCGGATCGCCACCGCGCGCCCGCCCGCCGCGTCGATGTCGGCGACCGTCTCGCCGATGGTCCCGGGCAACCTCTCGTCCCACACCTCTTCGGTGCGCCCGGCGACGGCCACCGCCGCGCCCTCGGCCGCGAGTGCCAGCGCGATCGCCCGGCCCAGGCCGCGACTGGCACCGGTGACGATCGCGGCCCGTCCCGCGAGCCGCCCGGTCATCGCCGCACCCCGTGCACGACGATCGCGGTGGTCCGCTCCACCCACGCGTCGTCCAGTGGTTCGTCCGGGCGCAGCAGCATGCGCAGCATCGTCGCCCCTCCTATCATCTCGATCAACCGGTCCGGGTCCACGTCCGCGTACGCTTCGCCGCGGTCAACGGCCTCCCGCAGCCGCGCCCGCACCGCGGCGAACAGGTCGGTGAAGCGCGCCATCACCCGGGCGTTCAGTGCGGGATCAGCCGTCATGTCGGCGACCAGACCCGGCAACGCGGCACGCACCACCGGCGTGGTGAAGACGTCGCGAGTGGCCTCGATCATCGTCCGGAGATCGGCGGCGATATCCCCGGCGGGCGCCTGCAGTGCGGTGGGCGCCGCCGGGAAGGCCGCCTCGTGCACCAGTTCTGCCTTGCTCGACCACCGGCGGTACAGCGCAGACTTCGTGGTGCCCGCGCGCCCGGCCACCGCGGCCAGACTCAGATTCGAATACCCCCCGCGCACAAGCAGTTCCGCGGTCGCCGACAGGATGGCTGAGTCGATACGCGGATCGCGGGGGCGGCCGGCACCAGGACCGCCGTCGAGGGCGGACGGGTCTGTCTTCATAACGCTACCTACGGTATCGTAATGGCCCGTGCCTGATGAACGTGAACCGACGATCAACGAGATCGACCGACTCCAGCGCTCCAGTCGCGACGTCACGACCCTGCCGGCGGCCATGTCACAGTGGCTATCGACCGTCCTGCCCGACGGGGCGCGGCCCGAGGTGACCGTGGAAAGCGGCGTGGACACCACGGGCATGTCGTCGGAGACCATCATCCTGACCGCCCGGTGGCACGAGCAGGGGCGGCAGCAGGAACAGAAACTGGTGGCCCGCGTCGCGCCGGCCCCCGAGGACGTCCAGGTGTTCCCGACCTACCGGCTCGACCACCAATTCGAGGTCATCCGGAAGGTCGGCGAACTCACCGATGTCCCCGTCCCACGCGTGCGCTGGCTGGAGAACACCGGCCACGTCCTGGGCACGCCGTTTTTCGTGATGGACTACGTCGACGGCGTGGTGCCGCCCGACATGATGCCCTATACGTTCGGCGGCAACTGGTTCTCTGACGCCCCCGCCGAGCGCCGCCGCGAACTCCAGGACGCCACCGTCGGCGTACTCGCCACGCTGCACTCGATTCCCGACGCGCACACGACGTTCGCTTTTCTGGCCCACGACGGCCAGGGCGATCACGGCGACACCGCCCTGCGCCGCCACGCCAACTGGTTGCGATCCTGGTATGAGTTCGCGGTACCCGACATCGGCCGCTCGCCCCTGTTGGAAAAAACTTTCGACTGGCTGGAGGAACACTGGCCGCGCGCCGCGGCGGCGGCCGAGCCGGTGCTGCTGTGGGGCGACGCGCGGGTGGGCAACGTCTTGTACCGCGATTTTCAGCCGATCGCCGTGTTGGACTGGGAAATGGTGGCCCTAGGTCCGCGTGAACTGGACATCGCGTGGATGATTTACGCGCACAAGGTGTTTCAGGAACTCGCCGGCCTCGCCACGCTGCCAGGCCTGCCGGACGTGATGCGGGAGGACGATGTCCGCACCACCTATCAGCGGCTCACCGGCGTCGAGATCGGCGACCTGAATTGGTTTTACGTCTATTCGGGCGTCATGTGGGCCATCGTCTTCATGCGCACCGGCGCCCGGCGGGTGCACTTCGGCGAAATGGAGAAGCCCGACGATGTCGAGACGCTGTTCTACCACGCCGGACTGATGAGGACACTCATCGGAGAGGACCTGTAATGCTTGGACCGCTCGACGAGTTCCCGGTGCACCAGATCCCGCGGCCGATCGCGTGGCCGGGTCCCTCGGACCGCAACTTCTACGACCGCTCCTATTTCAACGCCCACGACCGCACCGGCAACATCTTCCTGATCAGCGGTATCGGCTACTACCCGAACCTGGGCGTCAAGGACGCGTTCGTCCTCATTAGGCGCGGCACCACCCAGACCGCGGTGCACCTGTGCGACGCCATCGACTCCGACCGGCTCAACCAGAACGTCAACGGCTACCGGATCGAGGTCATCGAACCGCTTCGCACGCTGCGCCTGGTCCTCGACGAGACCGAGGGTATCGCCGCCGATCTCACCTGGAAGGGCTTGTTCGATGTCGTCCAGGAGCAGCCGCATGTCATGCGATCCGGAACCCGGGTGACGCTGGATGCCCAGCGGTTCGCTCAGCTGGGCAGCTGGACCGGTCACATCGTCATCGACGGCGACGAGATCGCCGTCGACCCTGCGGTGTGGATCGGCAGCCGCGACCGGTCGTGGGGTATCCGGCCCATCGGCGAGCCCGAGCCCGCGGGCCGTCCCGCCGACCCGCCCTTCGAGGGTATGTGGTGGCTGTACGTGCCGATGGCCTTCGACGATTTCGCGATCGTCCTGATCATCCAGGAGGCGCCCGACGGGTTCCGCTCGCTCAACGACTGCACCCGGGTGTGGCGCGACGGCCGCATCGAGCAGCTCGGCTGGCCGCGGGTGACAATCCACTACCGCTCGGGCACGCGAATCCCGACCGGCGCGACCATCGAGGCCACCACCGCGGGCGGCACCCCGGTCCACTTGGACGTGGAGTCCAGACTGGAAGTCCCCATTCACGTCGGCGGGGGCTACGGCGGCGACTCGGACTGGCTGCACGGCACATGGAAGGGCGAGAAGTTCACCGAGCGGCTCACCTACGACATGACCGACCCGGCGATCGTCGGGCGCTCCGGGTTCGGCGTGATCGACCACGTAGGCCGCGCGGTGTGCCGCGAGGGCGACGGCCCTCCGATGGAGGGCTGGGGCCTGTACGAGCACGGGGCGCTGGGCCGCCATGACCCGTCCGGGTTCGCCGACTGGCTGACCGTGGCGCCGTAGCGGTTGACCAGCAGGGTGGAAAATCGGCTGCGGATCGTCGACGTCGTCATTGTCGGTGCCGGATTCGCCGGTCTGACCGCCGCGCGGGAGCTGACCCGGCAGGGCTGTGACGTGATGGTGTTCGAGGGCCGCGGCCGGGTGGGTGGACGCTCGTTCACGGGGAGCGTCGCGGGATCTCCCGCCGACATGGGCGGCGCCTTCGTGGGCCCCACCCAGGACGCGCTGCTGGCGCTGGCCGAGGACCTGGACATCCCGACCGAGCCGACCCATCACGACGGCAGGAACGTGATCCACTGGCGCGGACGGACACACACCTACCGGGGCACCATCCCGAAGCTATCGCTGCCGGGATTGCTCGACATCGCTAGGTTACGTTGGCTTTTCAATAGAATCGCCCGCAGCGTCCCGCTGGCCTCCCCCTGGACGGCGCACCGCGCGCACGAACTCGACGGTCTCTCGCTGGGCGGGTGGTTGCGCTCGGTCCGCGCCTCCGCTTCGTCCCACGACCTGATGGCCATCGTGGCGCGGGTCACCTGGGGATGCGAACCGGACGACGTGTCGATGCTGCACGCCGCCCGCTACACCCACGCGGCCGGTGGCCTCGACCGGTTGCTCGACGTCCACGACGGCGCGCAGCAGGACCGGTTCCCGGGCGGCACCCAGCACATCGCGACAGCGATGGCCGCCGAACTGGGCCCACGTGTGGTGCTCAACGCGCCCGTCCGGCGCATCGAACGGCACGGTTCGGGCGTGACGGTCGAGACCGACGCCGGCAGGGTCGACGCCGGCTTTGTGATCGTCGCGGTCCCACCCGCCCACCGCGCATCGATCGAGTTCAGCCCCCCGCTGCCCGGCGAATACCAGGCACTCGCCCGACACTGGCCGCAGGGGCGCCTGAGCAAGGCGTACGCGGCCTACCCCACACCCTTCTGGCGCAACGCCGGGTTATCCGGTCAGGCGCTCTCCGATGCCGGCCCGGTCTTCATCACCTTCGATGTCAGCCCGCACGCCGACGGGCCCGGCATCTTGATGGGCTTCGTGGATGCGCGCGCGTTCGACTCGCTCCCACCCGAGCAGCGCCGCGGCGAGGCGTTGCGCTGCTTCGCCTCGCTGTTCGGCAAGGACGCCCTCGAACCGATCGACTACGCCGACCATCGTTGGGGTGTAGAGGAATTCGCGCCGGGCGGTCCCACAGCGGCGGTGCCGCCGGGGGTGTGGACGCGATTCGGGCCGTGGCTGCGCGAGCCGGTGGGGCCGATCCACTGGGCCGGCAGCGAAACCGCCGACGAGTGGACCGGGTTCCTCGACGGGGCTGTCAGGTCCGGTCGGCGGGCGGCCGCCGAAGTCGCCGCGCTGCTGTGACCGCGGTCAGC
The DNA here is from genome assembly GCA_903927745.1 of uncultured Mycobacteriaceae bacterium. Classification (GTDB taxonomy): domain Bacteria; phylum Actinomycetota; class Actinomycetes; order Mycobacteriales; family Mycobacteriaceae; genus Mycobacterium. The sequence continues at coordinate 2,924 of CAIYOH010000236.1, read as the reverse complement.
GGCCGTCGGATCTCACCAGTAGGGTGAGCGACATGAAATATCTCGATGTCGACGGGGTCGGACGGGTCAGCCGGATCGGCCTGGGCACCTGGCAATTCGGGTCCCGCGAGTGGGGCTACGGGGACCGCTACGCTTCGGGCGCCGCCCGCGACATCGTGCGTCGAGCGCTGGACACTGGCGTGACCCTGTTCGACACGGCCGAGGTGTACGGGTTCGGGAAGAGCGAACGGATTCTCGGCGAGGCGCTGGGCGACCAGCGCGACGAGGTCGCCGTCGCCAGCAAGATCATGCCCGTCGCGCCCTTCCCCGCGGTGGTCAAGCAACGCGAGCGCGGCAGCGCCCGGCGGCTCGGCATCGACCGGATTCCCCTGTATCAGGTTCATCAGCCCAACCCGCTGTTCCCGGACACGGTGATCATGCCGGGGATGCGCGACCTGCTCGACGGCGGACAGATCGGCGCGGCCGGAGTGTCCAACTACTCGCTCGACCGGTGGCGCAAGGCCGACGCCGCGCTCGGGCGGCCGGTGATCAGCAACCAGGTGCACTTCTCTCTGGCCCACGCCGGGGCCCTCAAGGACCTGGTGCCCTTCGCCGAGCGGGAGAACCGCGTCGTGATCGCCTACAGCCCGCTGGCCCAGGGGTTGCTGGGCGGCAAGTACGGCCTGAACAACCGCCCCGGCGGGGTCCGCGCCGCCAACCCGCTGTTCGGCACCGAGAACCTGCGCCGCATCGAGCCCTTGCTGCAGACGTTGCGCGACGTCGGCGCGCAGGTCGGCGCGAAGCCCGCTCAGGTGGCGTTGGCGTGGCTGATCAGTCTGCCGGGCGTGGTCGCCATTCCTGGGGCGTCCAGCGTCGAGCAACTCGAGTTCAACGCCGCCGCAGCCGATATCGAGCTATCGCAGGATTCCCGCGACGCGCTCACGGCGGCCGCCCGAGCGTTCCGGCCGGTGTCCATCGGGCATTTCCTCACCGACACGGCCCGGGAGCGGCTGGCGCGCCGCTAAGCCGGGCGCGCCGGCCGCACTCAGTCGGCCAGCACCGCCGGGCCCCCCGGCGCGCCCCGGGCGACCACGACGGGCATCGACGTGGCGGCGGCCGTCTGCAGGATCGTGTGCACCACCGCGATGAGGTCCTCGACGGGCATCACATTGCCGGGCATCACCCCGCGGGACGCCCACAGTGGGACGGCCTTCATGGCGAGGTCCATATCCCAGCCGGTGTTCATGCCCGTCTGGGCGTCGCCCTCGCCGCCGGCGCACTCGCCCACGACGAGGCAGGTGAAGCCGATGGAAGGGTGCTCGGCCCGCCAGGCATCGACGAGCCTCTCGAGGGCCGCCTTGCTCACGCCGTAGGCTCCCAGGCCCGGCCACGGCGGGCCGAACGTGCCCGCGTCGGAGGACAGGTAGACCGCTTTGCCCGTGGACGCCGTCAGGTGCGGGAGCGCCGCGGCCGTCACCAGCGACGCGCCGATGACGTTGGTATCGAACACCCGCCGCCAGGTTTCGGCGTCGGTGTCGACCAGGCGCACGATCGGACCCACAGCCGGCGTGTAGACGACGTTGTCGATGCCGCCCAGCGCCGCGGCCGCGTCGTTGATCGCCGACCGGCACGACGCCTCGTCGGTGACGTCGCAGCCGATGGCGACGGCGCCCGCCCCCGCTTCCCGGGCCGCAGCCTCGATGCGCTCGCGGCGCCGGGCGAGCAGCGCCACCCGGTCGCCGCGCTGGGCGAGGCCGACACCGATGCAGCGCCCCAGTCCGCTGGAGGCGCCAACCACCACTGTCCTCGACATGTCTGACCTTCTCCCGCGCCCGATCCCGCGCCCGATCCCACGATGCGCCGCTATCGGCCCGAACCTACCGGATGCTTGCGTTGCCGAGCGCGGGCCGCGGATACCAGGTGCCTGACCCCCGACTCGATGCCGGCGGCCAGCGCGTCGATGTCGGGTGCGGCGTCGAAGTCGGCGGTGATACCGAAGGTGAACGCGTCCGCGTAGCTGACCATCGCGATGCCGGTGCGCAGCCGCAGCGCGATCGGGGGAATGGGGAGCATCTCCAGCACCCGACGGCCCATGAGCGTCTGGTGGGCCCGCGGGCCCGGAACGTTGGTCGCCAGGGCCACCACCGCGCGCTGCGGCAGCCGCGAGAGCACACGAACCGCCCAGGCGGAAACCGGGAACGGGTAGGCCTGGGCGGTCGACACCAGCGCGCTGCCGCCTTGGCTCTGGCCGCCGGACTTGGCATGGCCGAGCCGATCGTGCACCAGTCGCAACTGCTCGACCGCGTCCTCGGTGTCGACCGGCAACAGCGGCAGCATCGCCGACACCCGGTTGTCGGTCACGTCGAGTGCGCCGGCCGAACGGACCGACACGGGAACCAAGGTGCGCAAAGAATCCCGGGACGGATGCTCACCCCGGCCGAGCAGCATCTGGCGGTAGCCCGACGTAATCGCTGCCAGCGCAACATCGTTGAGTGTCACGCCGAATGCCCGCCCGATCTTGCGCATGTCGGCCAGCCGGACACGCGCCGCGCTGTAGCGCCGCATCGTCGTGACGGGCCCGTTGAGCGACGAGTGCGGGCCGGGACCGACCAGGGTCACGGCCAGCTCGGCCATACCGACTACCGCGTGTTCGGCGGCCCGCACCCACGACACTGCGCTGCGGACCGGGTTGCGAATCAGGCTGCCGGCCTTAGTCGGCGTCGCGGTGGCGTGGATGCTCGTGACGAACGAACCGCCCCCGTCGCCGCGGCCGTCACCTTTGTCGTGGCCGTCGGCGAACTTCGCCAGCATCTGCGCCGTCGCGATCCCGACGGCGACGCAGTGGTGGATCTTGGTCAGCACGGCCCACCGGTCGTCGCTCAGTCCTTCGATGATCCAGCAGTCCCATAGCGGACGCTCGCGCTCGAGCCTGCGCTCCATGAGCG
>CAIYOH010000235.1 GCA_903927745.1 uncultured Mycobacteriaceae bacterium | reverse complement strand
CGGGGGGCCCGGCGGGGGGCCGTACCCAGGCGGGGGGCCGTACCCAGGCGGGGGGCCGTACCCGGGTGGGGGGCCGGGGGGGCCGTAGCCGGGCGGGGGGCCCGGCGGCGGGCCGTACCCAGGTGGCGGGGAGCCGTAGGGATCGGCCGGGATGCCGGGTTGCTCGGGGGGCTGGCTCATATCCGTCCTCGCTGTGGGTCGGCTTCCGTGCGTGCGCGCACGCGGACCCTGACGGGAACGCTCACCGGAACGCTCTCTGAAACCTAGCAAAGATGCGCCCACCGCGCCCCGCAACGCGGGATTCGGCGTGGTATGCCTGAAGCCGTGTCCGACGGTCTGTTCGATGTGCCCGTCGACACGCCCCGCGGTCGGGGCGTGGCGGCGGGTGCGCCGCTGGCCGTCCGGATGCGCCCCGCGTCGCTCGAGGAGGTCGTCGGTCAGGGTCACCTGCTAGCTCCCGGATCGCCCCTGCGCCGCCTGGTCGAAGGGTCGGGTGCCGCTTCGGCGATCCTGTACGGCCCGCCGGGCAGCGGCAAGACGACCCTGGCCGCCCAGATTTCGCAGGCGACTGGCCGGCGCTTCGAGTCCCTGTCGGCGTTGTCGGCGGGTGTGAAAGAGGTTCGCGCCGTGATCGATACGGCCCGGCGGGCGCTGCTCGCCGGCGAGCAGACGGTGCTGTTCATCGACGAGGTGCACCGGTTCTCCAAGACCCAGCAGGACGCCCTGCTGTCCGCCGTGGAGAACCGGGTGGTGCTGCTGGTAGCGGCGACCACCGAGAACCCGTCGTTCTCGGTGGTGGCCCCGCTGCTGTCCCGGTCGCTGATCCTGCAGTTGCAGCCGCTAACGCGCGACGACATCCGCACCGTCGTGCAGCGCGCGATCGACGATCCCCGCGGACTCGGCGGGCGAATCGCGGTGGCGCCCGGTGCCATCGACCTGCTGGTGCGGCTCGCCGCCGGGGATGCGCGGCGCGCCCTGACCGCCTTGGAAGTCGCCGCCGAAGGGGCCTTGGAAGTCTCCGCCGAAGGGGCCTCAGAAGGAGCCGGGTCGCCGGGGGCCGGGGAGGTCACCGTCGAGACGATCGAGCAGTCCCTGGACAAGGCTGCGGTGCGCTACGACCGCGACGGTGACCAGCACTACGACGTCATTAGTGCCTTCATCAAGTCGGTGCGCGGCTCCGACGTCGATGCCGCGCTGCACTATCTAGCTCGCATGCTGGTCGCCGGCGAGGATCCGCGGTTCCTCGCGCGCCGGCTGATGATCCTGGCCAGCGAGGACATCGGCATGGCCGATCCGACCTCACTGCAGGTCGCTGTCGCCGCGGCACAGACGGTGGCCCTGATCGGTATGCCCGAGGCGCAGCTGACCCTGGCGCACGTCACCATCCACCTGGCCACCGCCCCGAAGTCGAACGCGGTCACGACCGCGGTGGGGGCGGCGATGGGTGACATCACGTCGGGCAAGGCCGGCCTGGTGCCGCCGCAGCTGCGCGACGGTCACTATTCCGGTGCGGCGGGGCTCGGTCACGCGCAGGGCTACCGATACCCGCACAACGAACCGGATGGCGTGGTGGCCCAGCAGTATCCACCGGATGAGCTGGTGGGCACCGATTACTATCGGCCCACCGGACGCGGCGGCGAGCGGGACATGGGCGGCCGGCTCGAGCGCCTGCGGGCGATCATCCGCCGGGGGCGGCGGACGTGAAGGCGCCGGATGTCGCGCTGTCGTGACGCTCGGCGCCCGCCGGCCCGCCAGCGTGACGCTCGGCGGCCGGGGGGTGCCGGCGTGCAGCGCCCAGGGGAGCCTCTCTGAGGCTTGCCGAATAGGCTGAGCGTCGAAACGGGGCCGGAAAAAGCCCGCACGGAGAAGAAGCAGGGGACAGTGCAGACACACGAGATCAGGAAAAGATTCCTCGATCATTTCGTGGCGGCGGGTCACACCGAGGTGCCGAGCGCATCGGTGATCCTCGACGACCCCAACCTGTTGTTCGTCAATGCCGGCATGGTGCAGTTCGTGCCCTATTTCCTGGGCGCGCGCACCCCGACCTACTCGCGTGCCACCAGCATCCAGAAGTGCATCCGCACGCCCGACATCGACGAGGTCGGCATCACCACGCGGCACAACACGTTTTTCCAGATGGCCGGCAACTTCTCGTTCGGCGACTACTTCAAGTTCGAGGCCATTGAATTGGCGTGGGCGCTGCTGACCAACGGAGTCGAGGAGGGCGGGTACGGACTGGAACCCGACCGGCTCTGGGCCACGGTGTATCTCGATGACGACGAGGCGGCGGGGCTGTGGCGGGAGATCGCGGGTCTGCCGCCGGAGCGGATTCAGCGCCGCGGGATGGCCGACAACTACTGGTCGATGGGTATTCCCGGGCCATGCGGCCCGTCGTCGGAGATCTACTACGACCGCGGGCCGGGCTTCGGCGTCGACGGTGGCCCGGTCGCCAATGAGGACCGCTACCTCGAAATCTGGAACCTGGTGTTCATGCAGAACGAGCGCGGCGAGGGAACGACGAAGGAGGACTACGAGATCCTCGGGCCGTTGCCGCGCAAGAATATCGACACCGGCATGGGTGTGGAGCGGCTCGCCCTGGTGCTGCAGGACGTGCCCAACGTCTACGAGACGGACCTGCTGCGACCCGTCATCGACGTGGTGCAGTCCCGCGCCCCGCGCCCGTATGGAACCGGCGGCACACCCTCCGACGATGTGCGCTACCGGATCATCGCCGATCACAGCCGCACCGCGGCGGTCCTGATCGCCGACGGGGTGAGCCCCGGCAACGACGGCCGCGGCTACGTGTTGCGCCGGCTGCTGCGCCGGGTGATCCGGTCGGCCAAGCTGCTCGGTATCGACACTCCGATCGTCGGCGACCTGATGGCCACCGTGCGCGACGCGATGGGCCCCTCCTACCCGGAGCTGGTTGACGATTTCGACCGGATCAACCGCATCGGCGTCGCCGAGGAGACCGCCTTCAACCGCACCCTGGTGTCCGGTTCGAAACTGTTCGACGACGTCGTCGGCGCCACCAGGCGCGCCGGCGCCGCGGTGGTGTCCGGCACGGACGCGTTCACGTTGCACGACACCTACGGGTTCCCGTTCGAGCTCACCCTCGAGATGGCCTCCGAGGCCGGCCTGACCGTCGACGAGGCCGGCTTCCGCGAGCTGATGATGCAACAACGGCAGCGCGCCAAGGCCGATGCGGCCGCCCGCAAACAGGCGCACGCTGACCTGACGGCCTACCGTGAGCTGGTCGACGAAGGACCCACCGAATTCACCGGTTTCGATGAATTGACCTCCGAGGCAAAAATTCTCGGAATCTTCGTGGACGGCAAGCGGGTGCCGGTGGTCGCGCATGCCGCGCACGGCGAGGCCGCCTTCTCCGACCGGGTCGAGCTGGTGCTCGACCGCACCCCGCTGTACGCCGAGTCGGGCGGACAGATAGCCGACGTGGGAACGATCAGCGGAACCGGATCGGGTGCCAGCGCCAAGGCGGCTGTCACCGACGTGCAGAAGATCGCCAAAACCCTGCATGTGCACCGGGTCAACGTGGAGTCCGGGGAGTTCGTCGAGGGCGACACCGTCCATGTGGCGGTCGACCCGGAATGGCGTCGCGGCGCGACGCAGGGCCATTCCGGCACCCACATGGTGCACGCGGCGCTGCGTCAGGTGCTGGGCCCCAACGCCGTTCAGGCCGGATCGCTGAACCGCCCGGGCTATCTGCGTTTCGACTTCAACTGGCAGGGAGCCCTGACCGAAGACCAACGCATGCGGATCGAAGAGGTCGCCAACGAGGCCGTCCAGGCCGACTTCGAGGTGCGCACGTCCATCGAGCAACTCGACAAAGCCAAGGCGATGGGGGCGATGGCGCTCTTCGGCGAGAGTTACCCCGACGAAGTACGGGTGGTGGAGATCGGCGGGCCGTTCTCGGTGGAACTGTGCGGCGGGACGCATGTTCGCAACTCGGCGCAGATCGGCCCGGTGACGATCCTGGGCGAATCCTCGGTCGGTTCCGGCGTTCGCCGGGTAGAGGCCTACGTCGGCCTGGACTCGTTTCGCCACCTGTCTAAGGAGCGGGCGCTGATGGCCGCTCTGGCGTCGTCGCTGAAGGTGCCGTCCGAGGAGGTTCCCGCCCGGGTGGCCGGACTGGTCGAGCGGCTCAAGGTCGCGGAGAAGGAACTTGAACGCGTCCGGCTGGCCACCGCGCGGGCGGCGGCAACCGACGCCTCGGCCGGCGCGGAGGCGATCGGTATTGTCCGTGTCGTGGCGCAACGGATGGCAGTGGGTATGACGGCGGCAGACCTGCGTTCCCTGGTCGGCGACATCCGCGGCAAGCTGGGCGGCGGCCCCGCCGTCGTCGCGCTCATCGCGGAGAGTTCGTCGTCGGACGGTGGGTCCGTCCCGTACGTGGTCGCCGCCAACGCCGCCGCCCAGGATCTGGGAATCCGCGCAGATGAACTGGTGCGAAAGCTGGCCGAGGCGGTCGACGGCCGGGGCGGCGGGAAGGCCGACCTTGCGCAGGGTTCGGGTACGGCCCCGGCCGGCATCGACGCCGCCCTCGACGCGGTGCGCTCGGAGATCGCCGCGATAGCGCGGGTGGGTTGACGTGTCCTCGACGCAGCATCGGCTGCCCGATCGGCCGGGCGAGGACCACGCGGACCCGGGGCGCGGCCGGCGCCTCGGCATCGATGTGGGGAGCGTGCGCATCGGCGTGGCGGGCAGCGACCCCGACGGCATCCTGGCCACCCCTATCGAGACGGTGCGCCGCGACCGCTCCGGCAAGCACGTGCGGCGGCTTGCCGAGCTGGCCGCCGAACTCGACGCGGTGGAAGTCGTGGTCGGTCTGCCGCGCACGCTGGCCGATCGCACCGGGCCCGCCGCGGCGGACGCCATCGAAGTAGCCGACCAACTCGCCGAAGTACTCGCCCGCCGAGTTCCGCCGACCCCGGTGCGGCTCGCCGACGAGCGCCTCACCACAGTCAGCGCGCAGCGGTCGCTGCGCGCTGCCGGGATGCGGTCCAGGGAGCAGCGGGCGGTGATAGACCAGGCGGCCGCCGTGGCGATCCTGCAGAGTTGGCTCGATGAACGCCGGGCCGCCCGTAACCGGCAGGCAGACGAGGACGCCGGCGATGGTTGACGACACAGAGCCGGTTGACGACACAGTGCCGGTTGACGACACAGTGCCGGTTGGCGACACAGAAAAGGCCGACGTCGTAGAGCGGCCACGGGCCGAGCCGGAATTTGTCGGACCGCCCCGGCGCAGGATGAGCCGGACGACGAGGAACCGGGCTGATCGAGAGGGTCGACGTCGGCGTCTCGTCATCCGGATCGCCTTCGCGGTGCTGCTCACGGTGGCCGCCGTCATCGCCGGCACCAAGATGCTGCACCGCAATACGGTGCCCGTCACCGACTACACAGGCGCGGGCTTACATGACGTCGTGATCCAGGTCCGGGACGGCGACTCGACCACGATGGTCGGGCAGACGCTGCAGGACAGAGGCGTGATCGCCACCGTCCCGGCATTCGTCGACGCCGCCCGAGGCAACGCCGCGATCGCGGCGATCCAGCCCGGTTACTACCGCGTCCGCACTCAGATCCCGTCGGCTGACGCCGTCACGCTGCTGGCCAACCCGGGCAATCGCGTGGGGCGGCTCGTCGTCCCCGAGGGCCGGCGTCTCGACGACACCACCGACATGAAGACCAACAAGATGACCCCGGGCATCTTGACGCTGATCGCCAAAGCCAGCTGCGTGGAACTCGACGGCAGCCGCCACTGCGGCGTCTCGGCCGCCGACCTGCGCTCGGCGGCGACCAACGCCACCCCGTCGGCGCTGTCGGTGCCCGACTGGGCGGTCAAACCGGTGACCGCACTCGGCAAGGACCATCGCCGGATCGAGGGCCTGATCGCGCCGGGGACCTTCAACGTCGACCCCGCGGGGTCGGGGGAGAACGTCCTGGCCAGCCTCATCAGCACGGGTGCCGCGGTGTACGCGAAGTCCGGCCTGGTGGACTCCGCGAAGACCGTCGGCATGACCCCCTACGAGATCCTGGTCGCGGCGTCGCTGCTGCAGCAGGAAGCCAACTCGCAAGATTTTGCGAAGGTGGCGCAGGTCATTTACAACCGTCTGCGCTCTGATCGCGGCATGCTGGAATTCGACTCGACCGTCAACTACCCGCTCGAGCGGCGCGAGGTGGCCACCAGCGACGCCGACCGCGCCGCGAAGACGCCGTGGAACACCTACGTGACCCCCGGGCTGCCCGCCACGCCGATCTGCTCCCCGAGTGCCGAGGCTGTGAACGCCGCCGAGCATCCCGAGCCCGGGGACTGGCTGTACTTCGTCACGATCGACTCGCAGGGAACGACGCTGTTCACCAAGGATTATCAGCAGCATCTGTCGAATATCGAGCTGGCCAAGCGCAATGGTGTCCTCGACTCCTCGCAATGACTCCTCGCAATGACTCCTCGCAATGACTCCTCGCACTGAGAGGCCCCGGGCGATGCGTGCGCGGAAAGCCGGGGTTCTCGGCACGCCGATCGCCCATTCGAAGTCCCCGCAACTGCACCTGGCGGCCTACCGCGCGCTGGGCCTGAGCGACTGGACCTACGAGCGCATCGAGTGCGGCGCCCTGGAGCTGCCCGCGGTGGTCGGCGGCTTCGGCCCCGAGTGGGTCGGCGTGTCGGTGACCATGCCGGGTAAGTTCGCCGCCCTGCGGCTCGCCGACGAGCGCACCGCGCGCGCCGACCTGGTGGGCTCGGCCAACACCCTGGTGCGCTGCGCGGCCGGCTGGCGGGCCGACAACACCGACATCGACGGGGTTGCGGGAGCGCTCGCGTCGACGGGGTGGGCGTCGGGGCCGGCGATGGTGTGCGGGTCGGGCGGCACCGCGCCGGCGGCCGTCGCGGGGCTCGCCGAACTGGGCGCCACCGCCATCACCGTGGTCGCGCGTGATCCGCAGAAAGCCTCCCGGCTGGTGGATCTCGGCGCGCGCCTGGGGGTGGCGACGCGGTTCTGCGGCCTGGACAGCGACGAGTTGGCGGCGCGGGTGGCTGCCGCAGCAGTACTGGTCAGCACCCTCCCCGCCGACGTGGCCGCGCGGTACGCCGGGGTTCTCGCCCCCATCCCGCTGGTGTTGGACGCCATCTACGACCCGTGGCCGACCCCGCTGGCCGCCGCCGTCGCCGCGGCCGGGGGCCGGATCGTCGGCGGCGCGCAGATGCTGCTGCACCAGGCGTATGCACAGGTAGAGCAATTCACCGGACTGCCCGCCCCGCGCGAGGCCATGGCTTGCGCTCTGGAGGCATTGGGCTAGCGTCGGCGCTCATGCGGATCGCGGTGGTGGCCGTGCTGGCCTGGCTGACGGTGCTGAGCTACTACGACGTCCGTGAACGTCGGCTGCCGAACCGGCTGACGCTGCCCGGCGCCGCAGCCATCGTTCTGGGTGCCGCCGTGGCCGGCCGCGGGTTGTGCGCGCTGAGCGGGGCGGCGGCGCTGGCGGGGCTGTATCTGCTGGTGCACCTGATCGCCCCGGCCGCCTTGGGGGCTGGGGACGTGAAGCTTGCTATCGGCTGCGGGGGGCTGACTGGCTGCTTCGGTGTCGAAGTGTGGTTTGTCGCCGCCCTGGCCGCGCCGGTGCTGACCGGGCTGTGCGGTGTGGTCGGGTGGGCGCGCGGTGCGCGCACCCTTCCGCACGGCCCGGCGATGTGCCTATCCACCGCGACCGCGGCGGGGTTGCCGCTGATGGGTTAGCGAACCGCCGCATGGGAAGATGATGGTGTGTTGCGCTGGATAACCGCCGGGGAGTCGCACGGCCGAGCATTGGTGGCCGTGGTCGACGGCATGATCGCCGGCGTGCAAGTCACGTCCACCGAGATCGCCGACCAGTTGGCTCGTCGGCGCCTGGGCTACGGGCGCGGGGCGCGCATGGCGTTCGAGCGCGACGAGGTGAGCGTGCTGTCCGGGGTCCGCCACGGGCTCACCCTCGGTGGGCCCATCGCCATCGAGATCGGCAACACCGAATGGCCGAAGTGGGAAACCGTGATGGCCGCCGACCCCGTCGATCCGGGCGAACTCGAAGATTCGGCACGCAACGCCCCGCTCACCCGGCCGCGGCCGGGTCACGCCGACTACGCCGGCATGCTCAAATTCGGGTTCGACGACGCCCGGCCGGTGCTCGAACGCGCCAGCGCCCGCGAGACGGCCGCTCGCGTCGCGGCGGGGACCGTCGCGCGCGCGTTCCTGCGGCAGGCCCTCGGCGTCGAGGTGCTCTCCCACGTCATTGCGATCGGCCCCTCGGCGCCCTACGACGGCCCGCCGCCGGGGCCCGGGGACCTCGCTGCCATCGACGCCAGCCCGGTTCGGGCGTACGGGGAGCAGGCCGAGAAGGCGATGATCGCCGAGATCGAGGCGGCTAAGAAGGACGGCGACACCCTCGGCGGTGTCGTGGAGGTCGTCGCGATGGGGCTGCCGATCGGGCTCGGATCGTTCACCAGCGGGGACAACCGGCTGGACAGCCAGTTGGCCGCCGCTGTGATGGGCATCCAGGCGATCAAGGGCGTCGAGATCGGCGACGGGTTCGAAACCGCGCGGCGCCGCGGCAGCCGCGCCCACGACGAGATGTACCCCGGTCCCGACAGTGTGGTCCGCTCGACCAACCGTGCCGGCGGCCTCGAGGGCGGCATGACCAACGGCCAGCCGCTTCGGGTGCGGGCCGCGATGAAGCCCATCTCCACGGTGCCCCGGGCGCTGGCCACCGTCGACATGGCGACCGGCGAGGAGGCCGTCGCGATCCACCAGCGCTCGGATGTGTGCGCGGTACCGGCCGCCGGGGTCGTGGTCGAAACCATGGTTGCGCTGGTGCTGGCCCGCGCGGCGCTGGAGAAGTTCGGCGGCGATTCGCTGACCGAGACCCGGCGCAACATCGACTCCTACCGGCGCGCGATCGCCGACCGGGAGTCCCCGGCCGCGCGCATGTCGGGCTAGGCGTGATGACACCCAGGGCGGTGCTGGTGGGCTTGCCGGGCGCGGGCAAGTCCACGATCGGGCGGCGGCTGGCCAAGGCGCTCGGCGTCACCATGCTCGACACCGACGCGGCGATCGAGCAGCAGACCGGCCGCAGCATCGCCGACATCTTCGCCACCGATGGGGAGCAGGGCTTCCGCCGCATCGAGGAGGGTGTGGTGCGTGACGCGCTCGCCCACCACGACGGTGTGGTGTCGCTGGGCGGGGGCGCGGTGACCAGCCATGGGGTGCGCGAGGCGCTCGCCGGTCACACCGTCGTCTACCTGGAGATCAGCGCCGGCGAGGGCGCGCGGCGCACGGGTGGTCACACCGTGCGCCCGCTGCTGGCGGGCGGCGACGAGGCCGACCGCTACGCGAAGTTCAAAGAGCTGATGACCCAACGGGTTCCGCTCTACCGGCGCGTCGCGACGATCCGCGTGAACACCAACCGCCGTAACCCCGGGGCGGTGGTTCGCCACATCGTGTCGCGGCTGGGCGAACCCGCCCTCGATCCCGGCGGGGCCGCCACGTGATCGCCGACCCGGTCACCGTGTGCGTGGCCGTCGAACCGCCCTACCCTGTCGTGGTCGGCGCCGGGGTGGTCAACCGGTTGGGGGAGTTCCTCTCCGGCCGGCACCGCGTCGCGATCGTGCACCAGCCGGTGCTGGCGCAGACCGCCGAGGCCGTTCGTGTCGACCTGGCCGGCCGCGGGGTCGACGCCCACCGCATCGAGATCCCGGACGCCGAGGAAGGCAAGGACCTTGCCGTTGTCGGTTACCTCTGGGAAGTCCTGGGCCGCATCGGGATCGGGCGCACAGACGCCCTGGTCAGCCTCGGCGGTGGCGCCGCCACCGATGTCGCCGGTTTCGCGGCGGCCACCTGGCTGCGCGGAGTCGCCATCGTCCACATCCCTACCTCTCTGCTCGCCATGGTCGACGCGGCCGTGGGCGGCAAAACCGGTATCAACACCGATGCGGGGAAGAACCTGGTCGGCGCCTTCCATCAACCGAGCGCGGTCCTCGTCGACTTGGACACGCTGAACACGTTGCCGCACAACGAACTCGTCTCCGGCATGGCCGAGGTGGTCAAGGCGGGTTTCATCGCCGATCCGGTGATCCTCGACCTCATCGAGGCGGATCCGCAGGCCGCGATGGATCCGGCGGGTGAGGTGCTGCCGGAGCTGATCCGGCGCTCGATCGCGGTCAAGGCCGTGGTCGTCGCCGCCGACGAGAAGGAATCTGAGCTGCGCGAAATCCTCAACTACGGCCACACGTTGGGGCATGCCATCGAGCGCCGCGAGCGCTATCGGTGGCGGCACGGCGCCGCGGTGTCGGTGGGTTTGGTGTTCGCCGCTGAGCTCGCCCGGCTGATCGGGCGGCTCGATGACGCCACCGCCCAGCGGCACCGCACGATCCTGTCGTCTGTGGGCCTGCCGGTCAGCTACGACGCCGATGCGCTGCCGCAACTGCTCGACTTCATGGCCGGCGACAAGAAATCCCGGGCCGGTGTGCTGCGGTTCGTGGTGCTCGACGGCCTGGCCAAGCCGGGCCGCCTCACCGGACCGGATCCGTCGTTGCTGGCGGCGGCCTACGCGGGAATCCGCGCGGAGGGTGATGCCGCATGACCGGCACTGCGCGCGCCACCGTCCAGGTGATCAACGGCCCCAACCTGGGCCGGTTGGGCCGGCGCGAACCCGACGTATATGGCGACACGACCCACGACCAGCTCGCCCAACTGATCGAGCGGGAAGCCGCTGCGCTGGGCCTGCGCGCCGTCGTCCGGCAGAGCGACAGCGAGGCTGAACTGCTCGCGTGGATCCACCAGGCCGCGGACGCGGGGGACCCGGTGATCCTCAATGCGGGCGCGCTTACCCACACATCGGTGGCGCTGCGCGACGCGTGTGCCGAACTCAAAGCTCCGCTGATCGAGGTGCACATCTCGAATGTCTACGCGCGCGAGGAGTTTCGGCGCCACTCCTACCTCAGCCCGGTTGCGACCGGGGTGATCGTCGGGCTGGGGGTGCGGGGCTACCTGCTGGCCCTGCGGTATCTTGCCGGCGGCTGAGCGCGGGCCCCGTGCGCGAGCGTGCGCAGTTGTTCACCGCTAGCGGCGTGTCTGCGTGCAGACACGCGCGCTCGCGGTGGTGAAGGGGTGGCGGGTCAGTCCTCGCGAGCGGCGGAGAACACGTCGGTGACGGCCCCCTGCGCGTCAGATCCAGACGTCGCCCCGGCACGCGCTCCGCGGTCGACGCGCAGACGGCCGACCGTCACACCGATGCTGGCCGGAATGAACACCAGGAGCGCGGTGAAGGAGGCGAAGGTCGTCAACTCGTTGCCCAGGCCGCCCGTGTACAGGCCGGTGTAGAACAACCCGAAGAGCCAGCAGACCGCGCCGCTGAGGATGCCGGCCACCAGGCCGGCCAGCAGCCAGGTCATCGCCAGGTCGCGGCGCCGATCAGGGTCGGGGTTGGCGTGGGCGTCGGCCCGGCCGTCGAGCAGGCCCCACAACACCGGGCCGATGACGAATAACACCACCAGCACCAGGCTGATCACCCCGGCCTGCGCCTGGAAGGTGTTGATCAGTGCCCCTTGAATGAGACGGACGACCACCATGAGTCCGGCAAAGACCAATCCGCGCAGCTTCCAGTCGTTCATGGAGACAGATCGTAGCGAGTAACGTCAAGTGGTGTGACGCATACCCAGCGGAGAGACACTCTGAAAGCTCGACTCGGTGCCGGCGGGCTGGACGCATTGCTGGTCAGCGACCTCACCAACGTTCGATATCTGTCGGGCTTCACCGGGTCCAATGGCGCGATGCTGGTGTTCGCCGACGATCGGGAGGCCGTGCTGGCCACCGACGGGCGGTACCGCACGCAGGCGGCCGAGCAGGCGCCTGGGCTGCAGATCGCCATCGACCGGGCGGTGGCACGCCACCTCGTCGGCGTGGCGGCCGCGGCCGGCGCGGGCAGGCTCGGATTCGAAAGCAACGTGGTGACGGTCGACGGCTTCGACGCGCTGACCGCTGCGCTCAGGGACCGGAACGCGCCCACCGAGCTGGTGCGGGCCGCCGGAATCGTCGAGGCGTTGCGCGAGGTCAAGGACGCCGGCGAGCTGGCGCTGCTGCGGCTGGCGTGCGGAGCGGCCGACGCTGCGCTCGCCGACCTGGTGGAGCGGGGCGGCCTGCGGCCGGGGCGCACCGAACGCGACGTGGCCCGCGACCTGGAGGGCTTGATGTTCGACCACGGCGCCGAGGCCGTGTCGTTCGAGACCATCGTGGCCGCCGGCGCGCACTCCGCGATCCCGCACCACCGCCCCACCGACGCGGCGCTGGCCGACGGAGATTTCGTCAAGATCGACTTCGGCGCCCTGGTCGCCGGGTACCACTCCGACATGACGCGCACGTTCGTGCTCGGCAAGGCCGGCGATTGGCAGCGGGAGATCTACCAACTGGTCGCCGACGCGCAGCGCGCCGGACGGGAGGCGCTGCGGGCGGGCGTCGACCTGCGCGCGGTGGACGCCGCGGCGCGCGAGATGATCGCCGACGCCGGCTACGGCGAACACTTCGGGCACGGTTTAGGGCATGGCGTGGGCCTGCAGATCCACGAAGCGCCGGGAATCGGCGCAACGTCCTGCGGAACACTGCGCGCGGGCTCCGTCGTGACCGTGGAGCCCGGCGTCTACCTACCCGGCCGCGGCGGTGTCCGCATCGAGGACACCCTGGTCGTGCCGGACGAAACCGCCGGCAACACGCCGGAATTGCTGACCAAGTTCCCCAAGGAGCTCACCGTTGTGACCTGAGTAGTCACGGGGTTCGGCCCGTGGGACACCAATGAGAGGACAAAATCCTGTGAGTTCGCACGTGAGCAGTCACCATCGCCTGACGATCGAGAAAATCTTCAACCACCCGGCTAGCGGGAACATCGAGTGGCGCCCGGTCCTCGCCATGCTCGAAGACCTCGGAACCGTGACCCATGAGCACAACGGCAAGGTCACCGTGACCCTGGGACCCGAGACGGAAGTAGTCACGGCGCCGAGCGGAAAAGACATCGATACGCAGTTGATCGTCGACCTGCGCCGGATGCTGCGGCAGGCTGGGTTTTCACCCGGGGTGGAGGCGGTACCGGATACGCGTCAGCGCGACCACGGCGACGGCCGGTGGGGGGAACCCAGCTAGAGACTCGCCGGAATTCTTCGCCTCTGCTGGCCTCGGCGGACAACTCGGCGGTGTAGCGCCTCGCCCGGGCGCGGGTAAGCTCCGACGGAGGTTCGTGAGCGGGGACGTATTCGCGCCCACCAGCGCAATCTCCCAGGGCTCACGTTCCCCGGATCGCTGACCACCCGCTAGGAGAGACACCGACCGTGGCATCCACCGCCGACTTCAAGAACGGCCTGGTGCTGGCTATCGACGGCCAGCTGTGGCAGATCATCGAATTCCAGCACGTCAAACCCGGCAAGGGCCCGGCCTTCGTGCGCACCAAGCTCAAGAACGTGCTGACGGGCAAGGTGGTCGACAAGACCTACAACGCCGGGGTGAAGGTGGAGACCGCCACCGTCGACCGCCGCGACCACACCTACCTCTACCGAGACGGCACCGACTTCGTGTTCATGGACAGCCAGGACTACGAGCAGCACCCGCTGGCGGAGTCGCTGGTCGGTGACGCCGCACGGTTCCTGCTCGAGGGCATGCCGGTGCAGATCGCCTTCAACGACGGGGCGCCGCTGTACATCGAGCTACCGGTGACGGTCGAACTGGAGGTCAGCCACACCGAGCCGGGCCTGCAGGGCGACCGGTCCAGCGCCGGCACCAAGCCGGCCACCCTGGAGACCGGGGCCGAGATCCAGGTGCCGCTGTTCATCAACACCGGCGACAAGCTGAAGGTGGATTCGCGCGACGGCAACTACCTGGGGCGGGTCAACGCTTGACCATGTCCGGCGGCAACTGACCATGTCTGACGGCAACTGACCATGTCTGACGGCAACTGACCATGTCTGACGGCAAACACGGACGACCCACCAAGGGCCGGCATCATGCCCGCAAGCGCGCCGTCGACCTGTTGTTCGAGGCCGAGGCGCGGGGGCTGAGCCCGACCGAGGTGGTCGATCTGCGCGTCGCGCTGGCCGAGGGCACATCGGGGGTGGAGGCCCCGCAGCCCTACACCGCCGAGGCGGCTCGTGGGGCGGGGGAGCACGCCGCGCACATCGACGATCTGATCAGCTCGCACCTGCAGGGCTGGACCCTGGACCGCCTGCCGGCCGTGGACCGCGCCATCCTGCGGATGGCGGTGTGGGAGTTGCTCTACGCCGACGACGTGCCGGAGCCGGTCGCGGTGGACGAGGCGGTTCGGCTGGCCAAGGAGCTGTCCACCGACGAGTCGCCGGCCTTCGTCAACGGGGTGCTGGGTCAGGTCATGCTGGTGACCCCGCAGATCCGGGCGGCCGCGCGCGCCGTCGCGGGGGCCCAGCCGGTCGAGGAGGGGCCGGCTTAGTCGGGGACCGGTCGGGTCGACGTGATTGCGTGGCCCGCCCGTATCAGCGCGTCACCTTGGCATAGAGCAGGCTGTCCCGGGGCCCGGGTCCCAGACCGGGGTAGACGGCGTGGCGCGCCAGCCGGCCCTCGCACGCGAAGCCCGAGCGCTCGAGGAGTCGTGCCGAGCGGTGGTTGTCGACGCTGCATGTCGCCCAGACCCGAAATACCCGGCGGTCGGCGGCGAGGGCGGACAGCATCATCTCCAGGGTCTCCGACATCAGCCCCGTGCCCCACCACCGTCGACCCAGGCAGTAGCCGATCTCGACCGAATGCGGCGCCGGTCGCCGGCAACTGGCCAGCCCGATGACCTGGCCGGTGTGCCGCAGCTCGATCGCCCACGTGCGCTCGTCGTCGCGGGCGTTGAGCTTCTCGGTGATCACCCGCCGCGTCGTCGCGACGTTCGGATGCGGCGCCCACAGGAGGTATCTGGTCACCTCGGGGTCGCCGGCTACCCCCTGGAAGAGCGCGCCGGCGTCGTCGACGACGGGCGGGCGCAGCACCAGCCGCGGCCCGGTCAGGCGATCCGGTGGGTAGGAGCCCACGGTGTCAGAGGTCGAGCGCGTGATAGGTGCGACGGACGAACTTCGGTTGTGCCGTGCGGAGTGTGGCGAGCGAGGTGTTACCCGCGACGGCCGTTGCGGCATCGACGGTCAGGTCCGGCAGATTCTGGATCAGATACAACAGGATGAGGTCGGCGCCGGGATCGGCCTGCCACCACGTCCCGTAGGCCCCGGGCCAGCTGAAGGTCCCGATCCCGCCCGGCCCGAACAGGGGAGTCGACTTCGCCGGGTCGGTGACCACCGAGAGGTTCAAGCCGAACCCGCGGCCCACCCAGTAGGGCGCGCCCAGGAAGTCGTGCCGCTTCTGCTCGGTGGTGAGCTGGTCGGTCCGCATGAGACGGGCCGACTCCGGCGACAACACCCGCGCGCCGTCGACGGTTCCGTCGCCCAGCAGCATCCGCACGAACCGCAGGTAGTCGTCCGCGGTCGACCACAGCCCGCCGCCGGCATTGCAGAAGGGCGGGGGCGTGATGTGCGGCGGGCCCATGACCCCGTGCTGCAACGTGTGATCCTCGGTGAGCCGGTACATGGTCGCCGCCCGGCGCCGTGCCTCCTCGGTGACGAAGAACCCGGTGTCGGTCATGCCCGCCGGGCCCAGGACCCGCTCGTCGAGCACCCGATGGAACGGCGTACCCCCATCGACGCGGGATGCGATGACGCCCAGCAGGTCGATGGCGTGGCTGTAGGTCACCTTGTCGCCGGGTTGGTGCACCAGGGGAAGCGCGGCGAGTCCCTGCAGCCAGGCGTCCGGGCCCTGCTGGAACGGCAGCCGCATGTAGGCCTTCGCAATGGGCCCGGACACCGAGAACCCGTAGGCCAGCCCGCTGGTGTGCGTCAGCAGATCCTCGATGAGGATGCTGCGGTTCACCGGATGCGTCTTGTCGAGGGGGCCGGTCGGGTCGTCGAGCACCCGGAGCTGCGCCAACTCCGGCGCCCAGCGCGCGACCGGGTCCTTCAGCGAGAGCTTGCCCTCGTCGACCTGGCTCATCACGGCCGCGACCGTGACGGGCTTGGTCATGGACGCGATGCGGAACAACGTGTCCCGCTGCATCGGCAGGCGGGCGTCGACGTCGCGGTAGCCGATCTCGTTGACCTGCAGCACGTCCCCGCGATGCCAGACCATGGTCACCGCCCCGGCGAGCAGGCCGGCGTCGCACACGTCACGGATGGCGGTCGCATTGGCGCCGAGGGTCGGGCGATTCACCCGGTTCAGGGTAGCCGCCCGCTCGCGTCGAGTCAGCGCCGCTGCGCGCGGACCTACCAGGCGCCTGCGGATTCGATTCTGCGTCCAGGGCGAGGATCACTCGTACTTCGTCGCCGTCACCGCAGAGTCGATACCCCAGCCGACGGCCGCGGGTGTTACGCTGCCGATCGAACCGACATCCTTTAACGAGCCGTCCCGAGAGGCGGAGAAGGAGGTCAAGGCTCCCATGGGTTTTCCCCGGGAATTGATGTCGTCCGCCGACGTCGGACGCACGATTTCCCGCATCGCGCACCAGATCATCGAAAAGACCGCGCTCGACAATGGGACCGACGCGCCGGCGGTGGTGCTGCTGGGGATCCCGACGCGCGGTGTGATTCTGGCCGAGAGGCTGGCCGTCAACATCGCCGAGTACAGCGGCGTGGACGTCCGCCGGGGCGCCCTGGACATCACGCTGTACCGAGACGACCTCATGCAGAAGCCGCCGCGGCCGCTGGAGGCCACCTCTATCCCGGCCGGCGGTATCGACGACGCGCT
>CAIYOH010000234.1 GCA_903927745.1 uncultured Mycobacteriaceae bacterium | reverse complement strand
TGGACGACGGCGCCCGGCAACTGATCGACGCCGTCGACGCGACCGGCCCGGCGACGACGGTGTGGACGTTCCTCGGGCCGCGACCGGCCGACTGGTGGATCCGGCGCCGGCTGCACGAACCGGCCGTGCACCGGGCAGACGCCGCCATCGCACTCGGGGTGCTCAGTAGCGCATTCACCCTCGCGCCCGACGTGGCGGCGGACGGGATCACCGAATGGCTAGAGCGGGTGGCGGTCCAGGCCGGCCACGACGGCGCTCCGTTGCCGCTCGATGACGGGGCAACCCTGCACCTGCATGCCACCGACCCGGGACTGGGCGACGCCGGCGAATGGACCGTCCGCGTCGAGCAGGGGAAAATCACCTGGACCCACGAGCACGGCAAGGGCAGCGTGGCGCTGCGCGGCGGCGCAACCGACCTGTTGCTGACGATCTTGCGCAGGGTGCCGCTCGCCGACACCGGCATCGAGGTGTTCGGCGAGGACTCCGTGTGGACGACCTGGCTGGACCGAACGCCCCTCTGAGAGGGGCGACACGGTAGCTTGCTGAACATGAGCACATCGGAGATCGCCACCGTCTTGGCGTGGCACGACGCCCTGAACTCAGCCGACCTGGACACCCTGGTGACCTTGTCCAGTGACGACATCGAAATCGGCGACTCGCACGGGGCGGCACAGGGGCATGAGGCGCTTCGACAATGGGCGGCCGCGCTGAAGTCAAGCGCGGAACTCGGCCGGATGTACGTGCACGACGGCGTCGTCGTCGTCGAACAACGGGTAAAAACCCCGGCCAATCCCGGGGTCGTCACGGACGCCGCGTCGGCCTTCCGGGTGGTTCACGACCACATCACGTCGGTGTTCCGGCACCAGGATCTGGCGTCGGCGCTGGCGGCCACCGAACTCACCGCCGCCGACCTCATCGATTAGGGATCGACGAGAGGAGGACAGTACATGCGCGGGATCATCCTGGCCGGTGGCTCGGGCACTCGCCTCCATCCGATCACCATCGGTGTCAGCAAGCAGTTGCTGCCGGTGTACGACAAACCGATGATCTACTACCCGCTGTCCACCCTGATGATGGCCGGCATCCGCGACATCCTGGTGATCACCACCCCGCACGACGCGCCGGGTTTCCATCGACTCCTCGGCGACGGTGCGCAATTCGGCATCAACCTCACCTACGCGACGCAGGAACAGCCAGAAGGTCTGGCCCAGGCGTTCATCGTGGGTGCCCACCACATTGGCAACGACACCGTCGCTCTAGTCCTGGGTGACAACATTTTTTACGGACCCAGACTGGGTACCAGCCTGAGCCGCTTCCAAAGCGTCAGCGGCGGAGCGATCTTCGCCTACTGGGTGGCTAACCCGTCGGCGTATGGCGTCGTCGAATTCGGCGACGACGGCATGGCGCTGTCACTGGAGGAAAAGCCGACCACCCCTAAATCCAATTTCGCTGTGCCAGGCTTGTACTTCTATGACAATGATGTCGTCGAGATCGCAAGGAGCATCAAGAAATCGGCGCGCGGGGAGTACGAGATCACCGAGGTCAATCAGACCTACCTCAACCGCGGGCGCCTCGCCGTCGAGGTGATGGTCCGCGGCACCGCATGGCTCGACACGGGGACGTTCGACTCGCTGCTGGATGCCAGCGACTACGTCCGCACCCTGGAACGACGGCAGGGCCTGAAGGTCAGCGTTCCCGAGGAAGTGGCTTGGGGCCAGGGCTGGATCACCGACGAGCAACTCACCGAGCGGGCGCATGCCCTGCTCAAGTCTGGCTACGGGAGGTACCTTCAGGAGTTGGTGGAACGGCGCCACTGACGCCGACCGGTATGACCAGCGCGGCGGCGATCGCCGTCGTCAACGGCATCGACAGGGCCAACGCGATACCGCCCACCGCCGACCTGGCCAGTTCGACGGCCACGCCCTCGTTCGTCAGCACGTCGCCCAGGGAACGCCCGGCGACGCTGAACAACAGCAGCAGCGGCAGCGAACTGCCGGCATAGGCCAGCACCAGCGTGTAGACCGTGCTGGCGATGTGGTCGCGGCCCACCCGCAGCGCGCTGCCGAAGATGGCCCGTCGGGAGGATGTGCCGCCGATGTGGGCCAGCTCGAACACCGTCGACGCCTGCGTCACGGTCACATCGTTGAGCACGCCCAGCGACCCGATGATGAAGCCGGCCAACAGCAGACCGCCGACCGATACGTTGCCCATGTACGCGATCACCGTGGCGTTCTGATCGTCCGACAGCCCGGTGAGGTGGGCCACTTGTATTGCCACCCAGGACAATCCGGCGGCAAGCAACAGCGACGACAGGGTGCCCAGCAGGGCCGCGCTGGTCCGCAGGTTGACGCCGTGCGCAAGGTAGATGACGACGTAGAGGATCGCGGCCGACGCCACCAGCGCCACCGGAACCGCCGGTGCGCCGTCGCGCAGCGCCGGCAGCAGGAACACCACCAGCACTCCGAACGCCACCACGATGCCGACCAGGGCGAGCAGCCCGCGCCACCGCGCCACCGCGGCGATCACCACCGCGAACGCGATCGCGAGTCCGGTTAGCGCCCAGCCACGTTCGAAGTCGTAGAACGAGTAGCCGGTGACGCCCTGCTCGTCGACCTGCCGGGTGAGGCGCACGTGGTCCCCGGGGGAGAACCTGGGCAGGCCCGGGCCCGGAGAGAACTCGAGCAGGGTCCTGGCGCCCGCGTTGGGCCCGGAATCGATGGCGATGAGCGTCTGCACGCAGCGCCCGGCGCCCGGCGTGGCCGGGACCGGCGCGCCGGCGAGGACCTGATTCGCTGAGGGGCTGCCGCAGTCGCCCATGGCGCTGGACAGCACGTGCCCGCCCTGGGTGCTCACTGCGCCGCCGGCCGCGTTCCGGAACGGCACGGGGATGTCGACATGCTGGCGGCTCGGCCACAACGCCACCGCGCCGGCCACCACCGCGACCGCGATCGCCACCAGAAGCCCGACGACGATCCGGGCCGTCAGCGACCCCGAGACCGACGGTCCGGGTGGGGCTGTGTGCGAGTGCGTGTGCGAGTGCGTCACCCCTCCACGGTAGAGGGGCTACTTGCGGTAGCTGACCAGGAAGTTGCCCAACCGGTCGATCGCTGCGGCAAGGTCGCGGGCCCACGGCAGCGTCACGATCCGCAGGTGGTCGGGCGTCGGCCAATTGAAACCGGTGCCCTGGGTGACCAGAATCTTCTCCTGCAGGAGCAGATCGAGGACCAACTGCTCGTCGTCCTCGATGTCGTAGACCTCGGGGTCCAGCCTGGGGAACGCGTACAGTGCGCCCTCGGGTTTCACGCAGGAGACCCCGGGAATGTCGTTGAGTTTCCGCCAGGCGACATCGCGCTGCTCGAGCAGCCGGCCGTTCGGAAGAACCAGGTCGTCGATGCTCTGGTGCCCGCCGAGCGCGACCTGGATCCCGTGCTGGGCGGGGACATTCGGGCACAGCCGCATGTTCGCCAGCAGGCTGATCCCCTCGATAAAGCTGCCGGCATGCTCCTTGGGGCCGGTGATGGCGAGCCAGCCTGCCCGGTAGCCGGCGACCCGGTAGGCCTTGGACAGGCCGTTGAAGGTCAGGCACAACAGGTCTGGCGCCAGCGAGGCCACGCTGATGTGCTTGGCGCCGTCATAGAGGATCTTGTCGTAGATCTCGTCGGCGAGGAGCAGGAGCTGGTGCTTGCGCGCCAACGCGACCATCTGCGTGAGGACCTCGCGGCTGTAGACGGCGCCGGTCGGGTTGTTCGGGTTGATGACCACCAGCGCTTTGGTGCGGTCGGTGATCTTCGATTCCAGGTCGGCGATATCGGGCTGCCAGCTCTGAGTCTCGTCGCACAGGTAGTGCACCGGCGTGCCGCCCGCGAGGCATGTCGACGCCGTCCACAGCGGGTAGTCGGGGGACGGGATGAGCACCTGGTCGCCGTTGTCGAGCAGGGCCTGCAAGGTCATCGTGATCAACTCGGAGACCCCGTTGCCCAGGAAGACGTCGTCGACGTCGAACCGGGGAAACCCCTCGACCAGCTCGTAGCGGGTGACCACCGCCCGCCGTGCCGGGAGGATGCCCTGGGAGTCGGAGTAGCCCTGGGCGTACGGCAGCGCCTGGATCATGTCGCGCATGATCACATCGGGTGCGTCGAAACCGAAGGGCGCCGGATTGCCGATGTTGAGCTTGAGGATGCGATGTCCCTCGGCTTCCAGCCGGGCGGCATGCTGGTGCACCGGGCCGCGGATCTCGTACAGGACGTCCTGGAGCTTGGACGACTGCTCGAAGGTCCGCTGCCGGGGGTGTCCCGTGGCGTGCAGCGGCAACTGGTGGGTGGTCACGCCTCTTATGGTGCCACTGCTGTCCACCGGAATTTGCAGACGGCGATAAATACCGCCAAATCGTTAGGTCAGCGTTTGCCGGGCGGGCGGGCGCCTCCCGAGATACCCAGACCCTTCACGGGCGCCGCAGACGCTGGGGGCGCCGCAGGCGCTGGGGGTGCCGCAGGCGCCGCGGGCGGTGCACTGTCGCCGACGGGATCCTTCGGCGCTACGGGAGCCGCGGCTGGGGCAGCCTCGGCCTGCGCCGTCTTCGCCGCCCCGGGCCGCCTGGCGCCGCCGGCGATCCCCAGGCCCTTCACGGGCGCGGCCGGCGCCGTAGGTGCGGTTGCAGCGGCCGAGGCCGTAGCTGGCGCGGCTTTCATCGCGCCTGGCCTCTTGGCGCCGCCGGCGATCCCGAGGCCCTTGACGGGGGCGGGGGCCGCTGCGGGCGCCGGGGCCGCGACTGCCGCGTCGACCGGGGCGGCGACTGCCACCGCGATTGTCGCTTCGGCTTTCGCCTCTGCCGCTTCGACCTCCGCTGCACTCTTGACCGACGTGCCCTTTTGCGGCAGGGCCGCCCTGTCGTACTGAAGGGACCCGAGGAGCACCTGCGCGACGTCGATCACCTCGACCCCGCTGCGCCCGGCCGCCTCGGAACGGTCGTTGACGCCGTCGGTGATCATGACCCGACAGAACGGGCAGCCGGTGGCGATGGTGCCGGCACCGGTGGCCAGCGCCTCGTCGACGCGCTCGTGGTTGATCCGCTTGCCGATGTGCTCTTCCATCCACATGCGGGCGCCGCCCGCGCCGCAGCAGAAGCTGCGCTCCGCGTTGCGCGGCATCTCCGTGAGCGTCGCCCCCGCGGCCTCGATCAGCTCGCGCGGCGCCTCGTACACCTTGTTGTGACGGCCCAGGTAGCACGGGTCGTGGTAGGTGACGTCCTGGGAGACGGGGGTGACGGGGACCAGCTTGTTGTCGCGGATCAGCCGGTTCAGCAGCTGCGTGTGGTGCAGCACCGTGTAGTTGGTTCCCAGCTGCCGGTACTCCCGGCCGAGGGTGTTGAAGCAGTGCGGGCAGGTGACGACGATCTTGCGGTCGACGGTCTCGACGCCCTCGAACACCCCGTTGATGGTCTCGACGGCCTGCTGAGCCAGCTGCTGGAAGAGGAACTCGTTGCCGGACCGGCGGGCGGAGTCACCGTTGCAGCTCTCCCCGGCGCCGAGCACGAGGTACTTCACACCCGCGACGGCGAGCAGTTCGGCAACGGCCTTGGTGGTCTTCTTGGCCCTGTCGTCGTAGGCGCCGGCGCAGCCCACCCAGAACAGGTACTCGTAGCCGTCGAAGCTGTCGGCGTCCTCGCCGTACACAGGGACGTCGAAGTCCACCTCGTCGATCCACGCGGTCCGGCCGGAGGCGTTCTGGCCCCACGGGTTGCCCTTGTTCTCCAGGTTCTTGAACAGCCCGGACAGTTCGCTGGGGAATTCCGACTCCATCATCACCTGGTAGCGGCGCATATCCCTGATGTGATCGATGTGCTCGATGTCTACCGGACACTGCTCAACGCACGCGCCGCAGCTCACGCAGGACCACAGCACGTCGGGGTCGATGACGCCGCCCTGCTCGGCGGTGCCGACCAATGGGCGGAGCGCCTGCTCGGGCCCGTGGCCCGGAACCCGGCCGAACCCGGACTCCGGCACGTGGTGGCCCTCGTGCGCGACCGTTTCGAGGTCGAGACCTTCCAAAGGTCCCACTGTCTTCTGTCCCAGGATGTAGGGAGCTTTGGCCATCCAGTGGTCGCGCAGATCCATGATGAGCAGCTTGGGCGACAGCGGTTTCCCGGTGTTCCAGGCCGGGCACAGCGACTGGCAGCGTCCGCACTCGGTACAGGTGGAGAAGTCGACCATCGCCTTCCAGCTGAAGTCCTCGATCTTCCCGCGGCCGAATTGGGCGTCGTCGGGGGGGTTTTCGAAGTCGACTGGCTTGCCGTCGTGGTGGACCGGCAGGAGCGGGCCGAGCGAATCGGGCAGCCGCTTGAAGATCACGTTGACGGGCGCCGTGAAGATGTGCAGGTGCTTGGAGTGCAGCACGAGGATCAAGAACGACAGCATCACCGCGATGTGCAGCAGCAGGGCCGTCGTCTCGATGATTTCGTTGGCGGGTTGGCCGAGCGGACGCAGGATGGCGCCGAACAGGTGCGACAGAAACGCCGCCTTGCCGTAGGGCAGGGTGCCGTTGTTGACCGCCGCCCCGCGGACCAGCACATAGGTCCAGATCACGTTGAAGATCATGAAAAGAACCATCCAGGCGCCACCGGTGTGGGATCCGTAGAACCGCGACGAGCGGCCGATCTCCCGTGGGCTGCGCGTCAGGCGGATGATCGCGAAGGTGGTGATGCCGAGGAAGACGGCGGTTGCGAAGAAGTCCTGCAAGAAGCCCAGTATGTCCGACTGCCCGATGATGGGGATGCGGAAGTTGGGACTGAAGAGCAGCCCGTAGGCCTCGATGTACACCGTGAGTAG
>CAIYOH010000233.1 GCA_903927745.1 uncultured Mycobacteriaceae bacterium | reverse complement strand
TCGGCACCACCTGCTGCTTCGCAACCCAGGACAAGGTCTGGGTCACCGGGCCCGGCGGCGAGCGGTGGGAGGTCTACACCGTGCTGGGCGACTCCGACACGTTCGGCCCCGAGCACGCGGTGGCGACCGCGCCACAGGCATGACCGACACCACCCCGGACACCCACAACCCTGTCGCAGCCACGCTTTCCACGCTGGATCGCCTGCTGCCGGTGTGGATAGCGGTCGCCATGGGACTGGGGCTGCTGGTGGGCCGGCTCCTTCCCAGGCTGGGCGGGGTCCTGGGCGCTGTGCAGATCGACAAGATCTCCCTGCCCATCGCGCTGGGGTTGCTGATCATGATGTATCCGGTGCTGGCCAAGGTGCGCTACGACCGCCTCGGCACCGTTACCGACGATCGGCGGCTGCTGATCAGTTCGCTGCTGCTCAACTGGGTGCTCGGCCCGGCGGTCATGTTCACCCTGGCCTGGCTCCTGCTGGCCGATCAGCCCGAATACCGCACCGGGCTGATCATCGTCGGGCTCGCCCGTTGCATCGCGATGGTGATCATCTGGAACGACCTGGCCTGCGGGGACCGCGAAGCCGCCGCCGTGCTGGTCGCCCTGAACTCGATGTTCCAGGTCGCCATGTTCGCCGTGCTGGGCTGGTTCTACCTCTCGGTGCTGCCCGGGTGGCTCGATCTTCCCCGGACCAGCATCGCCGTCTCGCCCTGGCAGATCGCGAAATCCGTGCTGATCTTCCTGGGCGTCCCGTTGCTGGCCGGATACCTGTCCCGGCGGTGGGGCGAGAAAGCCAGGGGCCGCACCTGGTACGAGACCCGGTACCTGCCCCGAATCGGACCCTGGGCGCTCTACGGGCTGTTGTTCACCATCGTGATCCTCTTCGCCCTGCAAGGTGATCAGATCACCCACCGGCCGTGGGACGTGGCCCGCATCGCGTTGCCACTGCTGGCGTACTTCGCCATCATGTGGGGCGGCGGGTATGCTCTGGGCGCCGCCCTCGGCCTGGGCTACGCGCGCACCACCACCCTGGCGTTTACCGCGGCCGGCAATAACTTCGAGCTGGCGATCGCCGTGGCGATCGCCACCTACGGCGCCGCTTCCGGTCAGGCGCTCGCCGGTGTCGTCGGGCCCCTGATCGAGGTGCCGGTGCTCGTCGGGCTCGTCTACGTCTCTCTGGCGCTGCGCCGCCTCTTCCCGCACCCGGACCCGTCGCCACAGGGGCTGCCGTGACCGATCCCGCACCCAGCGTGTTGTTCGTCTGCGTGCACAACGCCGGCCGCTCCCAGATGGCGGCCGCCCTGCTGCGGCACTGGGCGGGCGAGCGTATCGACGTCCGCTCCGCGGGAACCGAACCCGCCGATCACCTCAACCCTGTCGCGGTCGCCGCGATGGCCGAACTCGGCATCGACATCGCCCCCGCTACCCCGACGGTGCTGACCGATCACTCGGTGCAGCGCAGCGACGTCGTCATCACCATGGGATGCGGTGACACCTGCCCCTACTTCCCCGGAGTGTCCTACCGCGACTGGAAACTCGACGACCCCGCCGGCCAGCCGCTGGACGCCGTCCGACGCATCCGCGACGATATCGCCAACCGGGTCCGGGATCTCATCGCTGAACTGCTGACTGACCCATAACTCAGAGAATCGTGATTATTTGCGCGGCAGGCCGAGGATCATCGACGCGATGATCGTCAGCTGGATTTCCGGTGTGCCGCCGCCGATGAGTTCGGACGGCATGTCGAAGTAGGGCCCGATGATCGGCGGATCGGTGTCCTCGAGCATCGTCAGCGGCGCGGTCAGGCCCAGCGTTGCGGTCGCCGCACGGCGCAGCAGCATCACCATCGCATACTTGGCGATGCTCGACGTCGGGCCCGCCGCCTGCCCCTGCACCAGCCGCAGCGTTTCGCGTAACACCAAAGCCTTGATGGCGTTCGTGTGGGCCTCGACCTCGCCGAGCGCCACCAGCGCGGCCTCCTGGTCGGGACCCGCGGTCGCTGCCATGCGACGAAGCGGGCCGGTGCGGTCGAGGTTGACGTAATTGCCAATGGCGGTGCGTTCGACGGACAGGGTCCCCACCGCCAGACTCCAGCCTTCGCCGGGATTGCCCACCAGCATGTCGTCGGGGACGAAGACGTCGGTGAGGAAGACTTCGTTGAAGTCCACTCGCCCGCCGGCCTGTTTGATGGGTGAGATCTCGACACCGGGCGAGGCCATGTCGATCAGGAAGTAGCTGATCCCGCGATGCTTGGGCGCGTCGGCGTCGGTGCGCGCCAGCAGGGCCCCGAACTGGGCGATATGGGCCTGCGAGGTCCAGATTTTGTGGCCGTTGATCAGCCATCCGCCGCCGACCTTGACGGCGCGGGTGGCCAGGGACGCCAGATCCGACCCCGCGCCCGGTTCGCTGAACAACTGGCACCACCGCTGGGTGCCGTGCAGGATGGGCTGTGCGAACCGCTCGCGTTGCGCGTCGGAGCCGCGGTCGAGAATGGTCGGCAGGATCCACTCCGCGATGCCGAGCGACGGCCGCGTCACCTCCGGTCGTTTGCCGAATTCCTCGGCGATGATCACCTGCTGGACCGGCGAGGCGCCGACGCCCCACGGTGCGGGCAGCTGTGGGGCCGCCAGTCCGGCGTCGGCCAGCAGGTCGCGTTGCGACCCGAACGCCATGCCGGGGCCGCGGGGATCATCGGTGGGGTGCTCGTTGCGCAGCGCCGCCGCCCGGTCCAGGGTGTCGGCGACCTGCGCGCGGAACTCGGACTCGATATCACCCAGATTGATTGCCGTGGAGCGCTTCTCGGTGCGGGACAGTCCGCCGGCTTCGCGACTCCAGTACCCCACGGTGCCCAGGGATGCCGCCAAGCTGATCGCGCGGCGCCAGTACAGCTGGGTGTCGTGTTCCCACGTGTAGCCGATCGCGCCGTACATCAGCAGCGCGTCGAGGGCCAAGTC
>CAIYOH010000232.1 GCA_903927745.1 uncultured Mycobacteriaceae bacterium | reverse complement strand
GCGCTGTACGTGGTGGCCGCCGAGGAGCAGGGGGTGCCGCCGGAGAAGCTGGCCGGCACCATCCAGAACGACATCCTCAAAGAGTTCATGGTGCGCAACACCTACATCTACCCGCCCAAGCCGTCGATGCGCATCATCTCCGACATCTTCGCCTACTCCAGCGCCAAGATGCCGAAGTTCAACTCCATCTCGATCTCCGGCTATCACATCCAGGAAGCTGGGGCCACAGCCGATTTGGAGCTCGCCTACACGCTGGCCGACGGTGTCGAGTACATCAAGGCCGGCCTGGACGCCGGGCTCGACATCGATAAGTTTGCGCCGCGACTGTCGTTCTTCTGGGGCATCGGCATGAACTTCTTCATGGAGGTCGCCAAGCTGCGCGCCGCACGGCTGCTGTGGAGTGAACTCGTCTCGGAGTTCGGGGCCACGGATCCCAAATCGCTGTCTCTGCGGACGCATTCGCAGACCTCAGGCTGGTCGCTGACCGCGCAGGACGCGTTCAACAACGTCGCGCGCACCTGCGTCGAGGCGATGGCCGCCACCCAGGGGCACACCCAATCGCTGCACACCAACGCCCTCGACGAGGCCCTGGCGCTGCCCACCGAGTTCGCGGCCCGCATCGCCCGCAACACGCAGTTGGTGTTGCAGCAGGAGTCGGGCACCACCCGGCCGATTGACCCATGGGGCGGCTCGTACTACGTGGAATGGCTGACCCACCAACTGGCGCAGCGGTCCCGCGCCCACCTCGCCGAGATCTCCGAGGCCGGCGGCATGGCGCAGGCCATCAGCGACGGCATCCCCAAGTTGCGCATCGAGGAGGCCGCAGCGCGCACCCAGGCCCGAATCGACTCCGGCCAGCAGCCGGTGATCGGAATCAACAAGTACCAGGTCGCCGAGGAACAGAAGATCGAGGTCCTCAAGGTCGAGAACAGTCGGGTTCGCGCCGAGCAACTGGACAAGCTGGCGCGGCTGCGGGCCGGCCGGGACCAGCCGGCCGTCGACGCGGCGCTGTCCGAACTGTCGCGCGCCGCGGCCGCCGCCAGCGCGACGGGGATGGGCGACAACCTGATGGCGCTGGCGATCGACGCGGCCCGGGCCCAGGCCACGGTCGGGGAGATCTCCGACGCGCTGGAGAAGGTCTACGGCCGGCACCAGGCCGAGATCCGGACCATCGCCGGGGTCTACCGGGACGAAGCGGGAAAGGCCGGCAACATGCAGACCGCGACGAAACTGGTCGAGAAGTTCGCCGACGCCGACGGCCGCCGGCCCAGGATCCTGGTGGCCAAGATGGGCCAAGACGGCCACGACCGCGGCCAGAAGGTGATCGCGACGGCGTTCGCCGACATCGGATTCGACGTCGATGTCGGATCGCTGTTCTCCACCCCCGAGGAGGTGGCACGCCAAGCCGCCGACAACGACGTGCATGTGGTCGGGGTGTCGTCGCTGGCGGCCGGGCACCTGACGCTGGTGCCGGCGCTGCGCGACGCGCTGGCCTCAGTGGGGCGCCCCGACATCATGATCGTGGTCGGCGGCGTCATCCCGCCGGATGACTTCGACGAGCTGTATGAGGCCGGGGCCGCGGCGATCTTTCCGCCTGGGACGGTGATCGCCGACGCCGCGATCGGTCTGCTGAACAAGCTCGCCGACCGGCTCGGCTACACGCTCGACTAGATGGCCACACTCCTGCCCGCGAGCGTCACGCCAGGGCGACAATCCCCGGCAAATCCCACCCTGGCGTTACGCTCGTGAGCTCCCCGGGCGCCGAGTCTGTCGAAGAGTTGGTGGCCGCCGTCCGCGGCGGCGACCGCACGGTGTTGCCCCGGGCGATCACGCTGTTGGAGTCGACCCGCCCCGATCACCACGAGACCGCGCAGCGGCTGTTGCTCGAGCTGACGCCAGACTCCGGCAAGGCGCACCGCGTGGGCATCACCGGCACCCCCGGGGTGGGCAAGTCCACCACCATCGAGGCCCTCGGGATGCACCTCATTGACGCCGGGCACAGGGTCGCCGTGCTCGCGGTTGACCCGTCCTCGACGCGCACCGGGGGATCGATCCTGGGGGACAAGACGCGCATGGCGCGGCTGGTGGTGCACCCGCACGCCTACATCCGGCCGTCCCCGACGTCGGGCACTCTGGGTGGGGTCGCCAAAGCCACCCGGGAGGCGATCGTCGTCCTGGAAGCGGCCGGCTTCGACGTGGTCCTGGTCGAAACCGTCGGCGTCGGCCAGTCCGAGGTGGCCGTGGCCAACATGGTCGACACGTTCGTCCTGTTGACGCTCGCGCGCAGCGGCGACCAGCTTCAGGGAATCAAGAAGGGCGTGCTCGAACTGGCCGACATCGTGGTGGTCAACAAGGCCGACGGCGACCACCTGACGGAGGCTCGTGTGGCCGCGCGCGAGCTAGCCGCAGCCATCCGGCTGATCCACCCGCATGAGACCCTATGGCGACCACCGGTTCTGACGATGAGCGCGATGGAGGGCACCGGCCTGGCGGAGCTGTGGGCCACCGTTGAAGATCACCGCCGGGTGCTCACCGAGGCGGGGGAGTTCGAATCCCGACGGCGCGCCCAGCAGGTCGACTGGACCTGGCAGATGGTGCGCGACACCGTGCTCGACCGGGTGCTGTCCCACCCGGAGGTCCGCGCAATCCGCGCGGATGTCGAGGCCCGCGTCAAGGCTGGGGAACTAACCCCCGCCCTCGCTGCGCAGCGGCTTCTGCGCGCGGCGTCGTACGTGGAGGACCGCGAAGGGTCTGCGGAATGAACCAGCCCGGCCCCCTGGTGAGCTGTCTCATGGTCACGCGCGGGGATGTGCGGCGGATCGCAATCGCGGTGAAATGCTTCCGGCATCAGGACTATCCGCATCGCGAACTGCTGATCGTCACCGACAACAACTCTCCCGAATTGACCAGCTTGGTCGGGGAGAATTCCGCGCTTCATGTGAGGCTCGTCGAGGCCCCAGGCGGCCTCACCCTCGGGGATCTCAGGAACTTCGCCGCCGCCAGGGCCGACGGGGAGATCGTCTGCCAGTGGGACGACGACGACCTGTACGACCCGTACCGCATCACCGCGTCGGTCGAGGCTTTGACGCGCGACGACGGTGCAGCCGTGCTGTTGGAACAATGGCTGGTGTGGTGGCCGGCCAGACGCGTGATCTCACTGTCCAAGCGGCGTCTGTGGGAGGGGTCGCTGGTGATGTGGAAGCGGCATCACGGCATCTATCCCGCCCTGAGCAGACAGGAGGACACGAGGTTCATGCAGAACCTGGCGCCGAGGGCTGCTCTCATAGCGCTGAACGCGCCGGAGTTGTACCTGTACGTCATTCACGGTGACAACACCTGGCCGGACGATCATTTTGAGGAAATACTCGACACGTCCGAACAGCGATGGCTGGGTGAGGAATACGACGCGAAGCTTCGGGATCTGTCATCGAGGCTGCCTATAGCGGAATACAAAAATCTGCTGGGAATCCAGGATTGATCGGCTACCGCAAAAGATGAATTCTCCGCAGTTCGCTTCTGGGCCGCCTGGACGGCACGTAAATCTGGCACGACGACCGTTGACGCCGGAGTCGACGCGCGGACCCTGAACACGACGCCCCCGACGCAGTGCATCGTGATCGCGCCTTGTCGGCCATGTTCCCCGTGCGCCGGTTCGGCGCCGGTGCGCTGGCGGTGTATCTCGACGGCCGGCCCGTCGTGGACGTATGGACGCGATGGCCGGACCGGGCGGGCCGGGTGGAGTGGTCGGCCGACACCGCCCCGATGGGGTTCCCGGCGACCAAGGGGATGGCGTCAACGGTCATCCACCGGCTGGCCGACCGTCGTGGTTCATGAAGCAAAGACCCAGGAGGTGTTCGCCGTTACCCATGGGGCGGCGTCGGGTGAGATAATCCCCTGGTGGACG
The DNA here is from genome assembly GCA_903927745.1 of uncultured Mycobacteriaceae bacterium. Lineage (GTDB taxonomy): Bacteria > Actinomycetota > Actinomycetes > Mycobacteriales > Mycobacteriaceae > Mycobacterium. Next base: position 3,429 of record CAIYOH010000232.1, on the reverse strand, counting down.
GGGTCGACGAGCGTATTGCGGAAGCGTTGCGAACGCTGCGGGGCCGCGGCGCCATCTTCGCCTACCTTCACGGCAGTCGCGCGACGGGCGCATTCCGTCCGGATTCCGACATCGACATCGCCGCCTATTTTGACGAACCAGTACCGCACGCTTTCGATGTCGTTCTGCCATCCGGTGTCGATCTGCTCGTCTTGAATGCCGCCCCATTAGAGCTCGCGGGCCGGGTGGCGATGTACGGGAAACTGCTCTTCGAGGAGGATTCCAGCGCTCGTGTGGTGTGGGAGTCGACGACCCGCAAGATCTATCTTGACGAGTTGCCGCGGCTCGAATGCGCGCGGCGGGATTTCGCGGAAGCGGTGCTCCGGCGTGGTGGATGAGGTCCGTGTTTATCGGCTGCTTCGCGTTGTGACCGACGAGGTCGCAATCCTGCATCGGGAATCTGATGCTGGAGATGAACGTCGCGCCGACCCGCTGTGGCTGCGCGGTATTAAGTACACATTCGTGACGTCCATCGAGGCATGTGTGGATATCGCACAGCATATTTGCTCGGCGGAAGGTTGGGGACCGCCGGCCGACAACGGCGACGCCATGAAGGTGCTCGGGCGCCATGGCGTGCTTACGCCCGAAGCGTCTGATGCCATGCGGAAGGCCGTCGGCTTCCGCAATGTTCTCGTGCACGAATACGTTGCGGTGTCGGACGAGATTGTTGCGTCCAGGCTGGCAGATTTGAGAGATTTCGAGCAGTTTGTCGAGCAGGTGACGGGATTCCTGCACGGGAACGGGGCTTCGCGCTGAAGGCGTGCCCGGTGCGAGCAGTGTGAGGCCTTGAGTGGTTCGGGTTTACCGATCCGGCTGATTGGCCATTTCCCGTAGTTCGTCGAGGGATCGGGTGAGGCCCGGGTGCCCGGCCTTGCCCCGGGCTACCGCTTGCATCAGTCGCCGCGCGTTCTCGGGTGAGCGCAGCAGGTAGGCCGTCTCCTGGCGCGAGGCGTCGTCGTCATCGATCAATGAGCGATCCCGCCCGATGGTTCGGCGGCTCGCTCGCGGTGTCCCTCGACGGCCAGCCGATCGCGGCCGAGCAGATCTTTAAGGCCGCGTCGGGCTCACGTGCTGATTCCTGACGCGATGAACCAGGCGGCCATCACGCGTAGAGCGCCAGGGCCCGCATCTCCACGCTGGCCCGGGTCGGCGTCCCGACCGGGCAGGTGGGATCGGTGAACGCGGTGTGGGCGACCTGGTGGGCTCGATCCGGATCGGTGTCGTGGGTCTTGAAAACCAGCACCTCGCCGGGTGTCATGTCGGAGAAGTAGCACCAGCGATGGTCGGGGCTGAACAGGTAACCGGTGGTCTCGAACCGGAACTCGCCGCTGCCGCGGATCTCGGTCACGGCGACCACGCTGACGCGATCGGACGAGCTGACGGTACGGGCGTCGCAGACCGCCAGGGGGTGATCTTGCGGTGGTGGCGTCACCGACCGCCACATGTTGTACAACGCCCAGCGTCCGAAATCGTCCAGGCTGAGCCCTGGAACCATGGCCGCCACGCTGGCGGCCTGCGCCGGCGCCGAGGTATCCGTGACGTCACCGTGGGGGTAGCGGGCAGGTTTGGCGTTCTTCAAGGGGGCCAGTTTGTCGGCGGCGCTCTCCCCGTAGCGCTTTTTGCCCCCACCCAGCATGACCACGCGGGTCGCTCCAGTCACCTCTGCGAGCAGGCTGGTCATCTCCTCGATGTAGAGGCGGTCCACCACCGGATCCTCCTCGATGGCGTCGAAGTCGGCGACGGCGCTCCGATGGGGAACGAGAACGAAACCCTCGGTGTCGAGCGAGGTGTCCGCGCCCCGGACGTCGTGGATCTGCATGAGCCGCCCCGGTCTGGTCACCATGGTGGACAACTCCTCCGCTTCCGTCACGAAGGTCAGCGGCGGCGCACCTTGTGCGGGCGGATTCCTGACGTAGTTGACCTCCGCTCGGAGCGGCCCGATGCCGACAGCCTCGATGACAGCCATAGCAGAAGTATTCCTCCCATCGGTTCCTGCAACAACCATGCGCGGCTACGTTGGCAACGGGGGTGGTTGTCGATCAGTACCGGCGTGCTAACGGATCGGTTAATTAATGATCGTTTTTCCTAGAGGCGCGTGAAATCCAACTAAGTTGGGAAGCGTGACGGTTGACACCGAAGTCGATCGACCCGCGGCCACGGCACACGACGCCCCTGACTTAGGGCATCGTGTGTCCGGCGCGGTGGACCCCCATTTTGCGTGGGTCGTGCGCGCGCTGTCCGCCATGTTCCCCGCCCGGTGGTTCGGCGGCGGTGCGCTCGCGGTGTATCTCGACGGCCAGCCGGTCGCGGACGTGTGGACGGGCTGGTCCGACCGCGCCGGCCGCGTGCCGTGGTCGGCCGACACCGCCCCGATGGTGTTCTCGGCCACCAAGGGCATGGCCTCCACGGTCATCCATCGGCTCGCCGACCGCGGCTTGATCGACTACGACACCCCGATCGCCCACTACTGGCCGGAGTTCGCCGCCAAGGGCAAGGCCAACCTGACTGTCCGGCAGGTGATGCGCCACCAGGCCGGCCTGTCCGGTTTGCGCGGCGTCACCGCGGATCAGGTGCTGGACCACCTCGGGATGGAGGAGCGACTCGCGGCGGCGACGCCGGGACGCCTGTTCGGCAAATCGGCCTATCACGCGCTCACCTACGGATGGCTGATGTCGGGGCTGGCGCGGTCGGTCACCGGCAAGGGCATGCGCATGCTGTTTCGCGAGGAACTGGCTCAGCCGTTGGGCACCGACGGGATTTACCTGGGCCGACCGCCGGCCGGGGCGTCGGTCCGGGTGGCCGAGATCATCATGCCGCAGCGCCTGCTCGGCCCCCAGGTGGTCGGCCTCGTGACGCGCGCCGCGGCCCATCACCTCTCCGGCGGGTTCCGTTCCGTCTACTTCAAGGGTGCCTTCGACGCCGTGACGGGGCAGACCCGGTTGCTGGACTCCGAAATCCCTGCGGCCAACGGGGTGGTCACCGCCCGTGCGCTGGCGCGAATGTACGGGGCGCTCGCCAACCATGGGGAGGTCGACGGCACCCGGTTCCTGTCCCGAGAGATGACCGCCTCGCTGACCGGTCGGCGGAACCTGCGGCCGGACCGGAACCTCGCCATTCCCATGGGTTTCCATCTGGGCTACCACAGTTTTCCGCTGCTGCCGGGCTTCGGCCACGTCGGGCTGGGCGGCTCGCTGGGCTGGGCCGATCCGGCCTCCGGTCTGGCGTTCGCGTTCGTGCACAACCGACTGCTGTCGCCGTTCGTGGTCACCGACCAAGCCGGGTTCGTCGGCATCGGCACCCTGCTCCAGCAGGCCGCGGCCAAGGCCCGGAAGCGCGGCTTCGAGCCGGTGACGGAGTTCGGGACGCCGTACTGCCAGGCGGGGGCTGCAG
>CAIYOH010000231.1 GCA_903927745.1 uncultured Mycobacteriaceae bacterium | reverse complement strand
TATGACCCCCGGCCCGCCGGGTGGGAGCGGGCCGACTACCGAGTGGCGAGTCGGATCCGCCGGGCGGGCGGGGAGGCCACGTCGGCGCGCGGGCGGGGGAACCGCCCGAGCAGCCCCACGATCATGCCGTCGACGTCGCGGCGGTCGCCTTCCTCGCCGAGCGTCATACGCCGGAAGGCGCGGGCGCCCACGACGTCTCCCGAGGCCTCTGCGGCGGCGATCGCCGCGCGGTATCCGACGATCCGGTTGTCGATGAGGCGCAGGTTCTGGGTGAGCAGCCGCAGAAAGTAATCGGCCTGCAGACGGTCGGCCTGTTCCCGCCGCGCCGACGACGAGTCCTCCCATCGAGAGCCATTTGGCCGGGGAGCCGGGCGATTCATCTGGTCTCCTCGGGTCACGATCGGCGGCGGTCTCAGTTGGGCACGCCCACCATAACGCCCGCGAGAGAGAGCCAACAAGGACCCCGGAAACCCGGCGCAGCGCTCGCTACCATCGCAGGACAAGCCGGAGGCCCAGGGGGAGGAACGTGAGCGCTGACCACACGGTGCGATTCGCACGGGCCCGCCGCCCCCGACCGGTGGCCCGGGCGACGCTCGAACTCCTCAACGCGGCCAACGGACTGCACCCGCTAAGCCGCAGGCCGTTGGCTGGACCCCTGGTGTTCTGGCTGGGGTGGCCCACCTCGGAGGTACCGGGCCTCTACGCGGCCGCCTCGATACTCGACGCGGTGCGCCGCGGCCGCCGCGGCGATTTCGGCGGGCGACAAGGCCGGCTGGCGCTGGCCCTGACGGCCACCTCGTGGGCGACCCTGGGGATGATCCGCCGCCGCGCGGTGCGCACACCGGGGCCGGTGCTGGAAGCCGGCCTGGCCGACCAACTCGGAGCCGGCTATGTGAGCGAACTCGACGCGCTGCCCACCGAGTTGACCGATCGGGGGCCGCGCACGTGGCCGTTGCGCACCACCGCGGCCCGGCGCCGCTTCGTCGACAAGCAGAACGTCGTCTCCTACGGCCCGCACGGGCGGGCGAACCTGGCCGACATCTGGCGCCGCAACGACCTGCCGCGCGACGCCCGTGCGCCCGTGCTGCTGCAGGTGCCCGGCGGCGCGTGGATGCTCGGATGGCGCCGTCCGCAGGCGTACCCGCTGATGAGTCAGCTGGTGTCGCGCGGCTGGGTGTGCGTCTCGATGAACTACCGCGTGTCACCGTGGCACACCTGGCCCGACCACATCGTCGACGTCAAGCGGGCGCTCGCGTGGGTCAAGGAGAACATCTCCCGCTACGGCGGCGATCCCGACTTCGTGGCAATCAGCGGCGGCTCTGCGGGCGGTCACCTGTCCTCGCTGGCCGCCCTGACCCCGAACGAACCCAGATTCCAACCGGGCTTCGAGGAGGCCGACACATCGGTGGTGGCCGCCGTCCCGTTCTACGGGCGCTACGACTGGTACTCCACCGACGGGCGCTCCGAGTTCATCCGGGTGCTCGAAACGCTGATCGTCAAACACAAGCTCGACACGCACCGGCACATCTATCTCGATGCCTCGCCGATCCAGTACGTCCGGCCCGACGCACCACCGTTTTTCGTTCTGCACGGCACCGACGACTCGCTGATCCCGGTCGCCGAGGCGCGGGAGTTCGTCGCAGAGTTGCGGGCCGTATCGCAATCCCCGGTCGCCTACGCCGAATTGCCCTACGCCCAGCATGCTTTCGATATTTTTGGGTCACCGCGCGCGCACCGGTCAGCCGAAGCGGTGGCGAGATTCCTGTCGTGGGTGTACGTGACCAAATACGCACACGGCTGAGCCAGACAGCGCAGGACAGCGCAGATCAGCGGCGGGCGGAACGGCGCCGACGGTGCGCCTGTTGCAGCGCCGCGGCGGCGGTCTCGAGCTCGCTCAACACCGGGTCGATGAGGTCGGCCATTTCGTCGATGTCGTTGGCCACCTGCGGTGTCGTCACGAACCCGAAGTCCAGGTACTCGGTATAAGAGAAACAGGTGATGTTCAGCGCCACGTCCATCACCGGCGGACCGAACGGCACCAACGATTCGACTTTGGCGCCGGCCATGTACAACGGGAACGGGGGGCCGGGCACATTGGACACCACCAGGTTGATGGGGGCCAGGCTCCGCGACAGCCCGGTCGCCGTGTAGGCCCGCGCGGCCAGGTGCAGCAGGCCGGGCGGCGTGGTCTCGGTCAGGCCCATGATCTGGTGGGCCGACAGGGCCTTGGCCATTTCCTTGGCGCTCTGCGTGCTGGCATGAATGGCCAGTAGCCGCTCGCCGGGGTCTGCGATGTCGGTGCCGAGGGATGCGGTCATCGAGCTGATCTGGTTTCCCACATCGTCGGGGCCTTGGCTGGTGCGGGTCGAGACCGGGATCTGCGCGACCAGCGGCTTCGGCGGCAGCTCCCCCCGTTTCTGCAGGTATTCGCGCAGCGCACCGGCAACCAGCGCCAACACGACGTCGTTGAGCTTGACTCCGAAAACGTCCTTGACGGCTTTGGCGCGGGCCAACTCGACCCGGCAGCTGGTGATCCGGCGGTGCGGAGACACCGGGGCGTTGAACCGGGTCGCGGGCCCCTCGAAGAACTGGGGCGGCCTGCTGGCAAGACCCAGGGTGGCGATCTGCTGACGCAGCGTCTGCTCCAGCAGCCGGGCGATGCGAAACGGCGTCATGATCCCCACGTTGATCAGGGCACCCAGCGCCCGCCGTTGCAGGCTCGGTAGCGTGATTCCCGCCAGAGACCCGACGGTCTCGTGTTGCGGTGGTCGCGGTTGCGGCGTGACGTCGAGCAGGATTTCGCCCAGCCCCGCGCCCGACACCCCGTCGACGATCGCGTGGTGCATTTTTGTCAGTATCGCGACCCGGCCGTCCTCGACACCCTCGATGACCCATAACTCCCATAGCGGGCGGGAGCGATCCAGTTTGTACGACATCAGCCGGCCCACAAGCTCTTCGAGCTCTCGGCGCCCGCCGGGCGCGGGCACACCGACACGCCGGATGTGGTAGTCGACATCGAGGTGTTCGTCTTCGACGAACCACGGCCTGTCCAGCCCGAGCGGCGCCCCGGTGACCCGCCAGCGCAGCTGCGGCAGCTCCGGCAACCGCCCGATCACCAGGTCGCGGAGCCGGGCGAAGCTATACTCCGGCGCGTCACGCGGATCGGCGACCGCCAGCGCACCCACGTGCATGTGCCAGCCCTCGGTCTCGGCCGACCAGAACGCCGCGTCAACGCTCGAAAGCCGCTTCATGCCACTGACCGTAACCTCCGATCAGGCATCGTCCAAGAGGTCCGGCGTGACCGCCGACTCTGTATCCGGGATGCCTTCGACCTTCGCCTTACGATCGGCCGTCGACAACAGGCGCCGGATGCGGCCGGCCACGGCGTCCTTGGTCATGGGCGGGTCGGCGAGGCGCCCGAGTTCCTCCAGCGACGCCTGCCGGTGCTCGACGCGCAGCCTGCCGGCCGTCGACAGATGGTCGGGGACGGTGTCGCCGAGAATCTCCAGCGCCCGCTCCACCCGGGCGGCCGCCGCGACCGCGGCCCGCGCCGAGCGGCGCAGGTTCGCGTCGTCGAAGTTGGCCAGCCGGTTGGCCGTCGCGCGGACCTCGCGCCGCAGGCGGCGCTCCTCCCACACCAGCCGGGTGTCCTGTGCCCCCATCCGGGTCAGCAGCGCGCCGATCGCTTCTCCGTCGCGAACCACCACCCGATCGATGCCGCGCACCTCGCGGGCCTTCGCGCTGACCCCGAGCCGGCGCGCCGCGCCCACGAGCGCCAGCGCGGCCTCGGGGCCGGGGCAGCTGACCTCGAGTGCAGACGAACGACCGGGTTCCGTCAGCGAGCCGTGTGCTAAAAAGGCTCCACGCCAGGCGGCTTCAGCATCGACGATGCTGCCCCCGACGACCTGGGCGGGCAGGCCCCGCACCGGACGCCCGCGGTTGTCGAGTAGCCCGGTCTGGCGCGCGAGCGCCTCGCCGTCCTTGGCCACCCGCAGCACGTAACGGGTGCTTTTGCGAATCCCGCTGGCCGACAACACGTGCACGACGGCGGTATAGCCGTACAGATCGAAGATGTCCTTGCGCAGACGCCGCGCGACGCTGCCGAGGTCGACCTCGGCCTCGATGACCACGCGTCCGGCAACGATCTGCAACCCACCGGCGAACCTCAGCATGGCCGTCACCTCCGCGCGGCGAGCGCTGACCGACTTCACCACCAGCCGGCTCAGTTCGTCCTTGACTTCGGTCGTCATCGCCACGCGTCGTCACTCCTTGGTTCGCTGCCCACCGGTCCCGAACGTTCACCGTCGACCCGGATCCGCGCGGTGGCGGTGACAGGCGTCGCGTCGGCGCCCGCGTGGCCCGCCAGGACCTCGCCCAGGGCCGCCGCGAGCTTGCCCGGATCATGTAAAGGTGTACCAGGTCTCGACACGTCGGCGAAGTGGACTTGCGCCTGCAGCTGTCTGGCCGTGCGGCACAGTTGGTCGCGTTCCCGCTGCCCGGGCACCCGCTCTGCATCGATGATGATGTCGTGCACAGTGAAACCAGGTGCGTGCTGGGACAGCACATGCAGGTGGCGCTCCACCGAAAAACCGGCCGTCTCCCCCGGCTCTGCCACAAGGTTGAGCACCAGAACCCGGCGGGCGGTCGTCGCTTCCAGCGCCGCAGTCAGCCCCGGCACCAGCACGTGCGGGATCACGCTGGTGAACCACGACCCGGGACCGAGCACCACCAGGTCGGCGCCCATGATGGCGTCGACGGCCTGCCTGGTGGCCGGGGGGTTC
>CAIYOH010000230.1 GCA_903927745.1 uncultured Mycobacteriaceae bacterium | reverse complement strand
GGCGGCATGGTGGTGGTGGAGCGGTTGTCGGATGCGCGGCGGTTGGGGCATCCGGTGGTGGCGGTGGTGCGGGGGTCGGCGGTCAATCAGGATGGGGCGTCGAATGGGTTGACGGCGCCTAATGGTCCGTCGCAGCAGCGGGTGGTGCGGGCGGCGTTGGCGAGTGCGGGGTTGAGTGCGGCTGATGTGGACGTGGTGGAGGGTCACGGGACGGGGACCACGTTGGGTGATCCCATTGAGGCCCAGGCCTTGTTGGCGACGTATGGGCAGGACCGGGGCGGGGCCGGGGAGCCGCTCTGGTTGGGGTCGATCAAGTCGAATATGGGTCACACGCAGGCGGCGGCGGGGGTGGCCGGTGTGATCAAGATGGTGCAGGCGATGCGTCATGAGGTGTTGCCGGCGACGTTGCATGTGGATGCGCCGAGTCCGCATGTGGATTGGTCGGCGGGTGCGGTGGAGTTGTTGACGCGGTCGCGGGCGTGGCCGGCGGGGGATCACTCGTCGGGCCGGGTTCGGCGGGCGGGGGTGTCGTCGTTTGGGATCAGTGGGACCAATGCGCACGTGATCATTGAGGAGGCGCCGCTGCCGCCGTCGCCGGTGGTGGGGGTGCGTGCGCCGGTGGTGCCGTGGGTGGTGTCGGCGAAGTCCGCGGGTGCGTTGGGGGCGTCGGCGGGGCGGTTGGCGGGGTATTTGCGGGCCCATCCTGAGGTTGATGTGGCCGATGTGGGGTGGTCGTTGGCGGGCCGGTCGGTGTTTGAGCATCGCGCGGTGGTGGTCGGTGGTGATCGGGATCGGTTGCTGGCTGGGTTGGAGGAGCTGGCGTGCGGTGATCTCGGGTCGGTGATCCGCGGCACCGGGACATCCGGGGCGTCCGGGACACCCGGGGCGGCCGGGGGTAAAACCGTCTTCGTCTTCCCCGGCCAAGGCTCGCAAAGGCTCGGCATGGGGATCGAATTGCTCGACACCGCAGTGGTGTTCGCTGAGCAGATCCAGGCCTGCGAAGAAGCCTTCGCGGAATTCGTCGACTGGTCACTGACCGACGTCCTGCGTGGCGTACCCGGTGCCCCCGGATTGGATCGCGTCGACGTGGTGCAGCCGGTGTTGTTCGCCGTGATGGTGTCGCTGGCCGAGCTGTGGAAGTCCGTCGGGGTGCGCCCGGACGCTGTGGTCGGCCATTCGCAAGGCGAGATCGCCGCCGCCTACGTCGCCGGTGCGCTGTCGTTGCGCGACGCGGCGAAGGTGGTGACGCTGCGCAGCACCGTGCTGACGGCACTTGCCGGGCCGGGCGGCATGGTGTCCATCGCCTGCGGCGCCGAGCGCGCGCGGGAACTGCTGGCGCCGTTCGGCGATCGACTCTCCATCGCCGTCGTCAACGGACCGTCGGCGGTGGTGATCTCCGGAGATCTGCCCGTCCTGGAAGAACTGATCGAGGTGTGCGCCGGTGCGGATCTGCGCACCCGCCGCATCGACGTGGACTATGCCTCACATTCGCCGGAGGTGGCGTCGATTCGCGACGAGCTCATCCGGGTTCTGGCCGAGATCGACCCACGCTCCTCGCGCACCGCGTTCTTCTCCACGGTGACCGGAAACCGCATGGACACCGCCGGTTTGGACGCCGAGTACTGGTATCGCAACATTCGGCAGACCGTCTTGTTCGAGCAGGCGGTGCGCAGTGCCTGCGAACACGGGTACCGCACCTTCATCGAATCCAGTCCACATCCCGCGCTGATCGCCGCGATCGAGGACACCGCCGCCGACTGCGCGGGGGGTTCCCGCGGGGGAGGCGTCGCGCCGATCGTCGTCACGAGCCTCGGCCGCGACGACGGATCCCTCGAGCGTTTCATGACGGCAGCCGCCACCGCATTCGTTTCCGGTGTGAACGTGCAGTGGCGCGGCCTCATCGGGGGCGGGCGATTCGTCGACCTGCCGACGTACACGTTTGACCGGCGGCGGTTTTGGCTTTCCGGAGAGAGCCCTGGAACCAACGCGGCCGGCCTCGGCCTCACGCCCGGCGAGCACCCGCTGCTGGGTGCAGTGGTGGAGCTACCGGCCTCCGGCGGGACGGTGCTGACCGGCCGCCTGTCGCCCAGCACCCAGCGCTGGCTGGCCGACCACGCGGTGTCCGGCACGGTGGTGTTCCCGGGCTCGGGATTCGTCGAGTTGGCGATCCGCGCCGGCGACGAAGTCGGATGCCGGACCATCGACGAATTGACGCTGCAGGCGCCGTTGCTGTTGCCGGTCGCCGGGGGATCGGTTGCAGTGCAGGTTGTTGTTGGTCCGGTCCTGGTGATCGGTGACAACGTTGGTGACCGCACCGGTCAGGACGCCGGTGCACGTCCCCTGTCGATTTTCTCCCGCGCCGACTCCGGCGCCGGCTGGGTGTGCCATGCCGAGGGTGTGCTGCGACCCGGTTCGGTCGATCCGGCAGCCGATTTGTCGGTGTGGCCGCCGACCGGTGCGGTCGCGGTGGACGCCACCGGCGGCTACGAGCGGTTGGCGGCCAGCGGGTACGGCTACGGCCCGGCGTTTCGGGGAGTGACCGCGATGTGGATCCGCGGCGAGGAGGTCTTCGCCGACGTCACGCTGCCCGAGGCCGCCGGAGGCGTCACCGGTTTCGGCGTGCATCCGGCGTTGCTGGATGCGGCGTTGCACGCGGCGGTCATGGCACACTCCCACCTAGCGGCCGACCCAGCGGCCGACCCAGCGGCCGACCCAGCGGCCGACCCAGCGGCCGACCCAGCCGCCGTGATACTCCCGTTCGCCTGGCAGGGTGTGTCGTTACACGCCGCGGGTGCGTCGGCCTTACGGGTGCGAATCGCGCCGACCGGTTCGCCCGGATCGTCGTCGTTGTCAGTCGAATTAGCCGACGGAGTAGGGCTGCCGGTGCTGTCGGTGGCGGCGATCGCCGCGCGCCCCGTCACTGAACAGCAACTGCGCACGGCGGTGTTGGGTGCGGGTCCGGACCGCCTCTTCGAGTTGACATGGTCGCCCGCGGCGCCGGTGGTCGTCGGCGGTGACCTCCCGACGTACAGCGTCTTCGAATCCACCGCGGGAGAGGCCGACCCGGTCGCGGCGGTGTACGAGCGAACGCATCAGGCGTTGACGGCCGTGCAGGCCTGGGTGACCGACTTCGACTCCGGGGTGCTGGTGGTGGCGACCCGCGGCGCGGTGGCTGTGGCGGGGGCGGACGTCACCGACTTGGCCGGCGCGGCCGTGTGGGGGTTGGTCCGCTCGGCGCAGACCGAGCACCCCGGCCGCATCGTGCTCGCCGACAGCGATGAACCGCTCGATGATTCGGCCGTCGCCGCGGTGCTGGCGGCCGGTGAGCCTCAGGTTCTGGTGCGCGGGGGCTCGCTGTGTGTGCCGAGGGTGCGCGCCAGCCGTGCACTGGGCGGGATCTTGACGCCCCCTGGCGACGGTCCCTGGCGGCTGGGCATCAGCAGCGCGGGCACCTTCGAAAACCTGCGGCTGGAGCCGGTGCCCAACGCCGGTGCGCCGTTGGAGCCGGGCCAGGTTCGGGTGGCCATGCGCGCGATCTCGGCGAACTTCCGCGACATCATGGTCATCCTGGGCCTGTTCACCCACGATGGGCTGATCGGTGGCGAAGGTGCCGGTGTGGTGGTGGAGGTCGGGCCCGGCGTCACCGAATTCGCCGAGGGCGATTCGGTGTTCGGGTTTTTCCCGGATGGCAGCGGGACGCTGGTCGCCGGTGACGTGCGGCTCCTTCAGCCGATGCCCGCCGACTGGTCCTATGCCCAAGCCGCCGCCATCTCGGCGGTGTTCACCACCGCCTATTACGCGTTCATCCACCTGGCCGACGCCCAACCGGGACAACGGGTGCTCGTCCATGCCGGCACCGGCGGGGTGGGTATGGCGGCGGTGCAGTTGGCTCGGCACCTTGGCCTGGAGGTGTTCGCGACCGCGAGCCGCGGTAAGTGGGACACGCTGCGGACCATGGGCTTTGACGACGACCACATCTCGGACTCGCGCAGTCTGGAATTCGAGGAGAAGTTCCGCGCGGTGACCGGTGGCCGGGGCTTCGACGTGGTGCTGGATTCCCTGGCCGGAGAGTTCGTCGATGCATCATTGCGGCTGGTGGCCCCCGGCGGGATCTTCCTGGAGATGGGCAAGACCGATATCCGTGATCCCGGCGCCATCGCCGCGGAGTACCCCGGCGTCCGCTACCGCGCCTTCGACCTGTTCGAACTCGGACGTCCGCGCATGCACCAGGACATGCTCGCGCTCGCCGGACTGTTCAGTTCCGGCGCGCTGCGGCCGTTGCCGGTGACGACATTCGACATCCGTTGCGCGCCAGCCGCGCTGCGGCTCCTGGGTCAGGCCCGGCACGTCGGCAAGGTCGTGATGGTGATGCCCGACGCGTGGGCGGCGGGCACGGTCCTGATCACCGGCGGCACCGGCATGGCGGGTTCGACGCTGGCGCGCCACGCAGTGGCCCGCCACGGCGTGCGCAACCTGGTGCTTCTCAGCCGACAGGGCCCGGACGCGCCTGGTGCCGCGGAACTGATGGCCGAACTCGGGGCCGCCGGCGCACAGGTGCACGTGGTGGCGTGCGACGCGGCCGACCGCGATGCGTTGGCCGCGGTGATCGCCGACATCCCCGCGCACCTGCCGCTGTCGGCCGTCATCCATGCCGCCGGGGTACTCGATGACGCGGTGGTGACGTCGCTGACGCCACAGCGCCTCGACCCGGTGCTGCGGGCGAAGGTGGACGCCGCGTGGAACCTGCACGAGCTGACCCGTGACCTGGAACTGTCAGCGTTCGTGATGTTTTCGTCGATGGCCGGGCTGGTGGGCGCGTCGGGGCAGGCCAACTACGCGGCGGCGAACACCTTCCTGGACGGGTTGGCCCAGCATCGCTGGGCGCTGGGGTTGCCCGCGATCTCGCTGGGCTGGGGTCTGTGGGAACAGGCCAGCGCCATGACCAGCGGACTGGACGACGCCGGCCGGGCGCGGCTGGGCCGCGACGGGGTACTCGCCCTGACCTCGGACGAGGCGATGGAATTGTTCGACGCCGCGCTGATCATCGCCGAGCCACTGCTGGCGCCCGCCCGCATCGACCTCGGCGTGCTGCGGGACCACGCCGCCGCGGTGCCACCGATGTTCGCCGATCTCCTCGCTGCTACCGCCCGGCGCCAGGTCGACGACTCGCTGGCCGCTGCCAAGTCGAAATCGGCTCTGGCGCAACGCCTGCACGGGTTGTCCGAATCCGGACAGCACGCCGTGCTGCTGGATCTGGTGCGTTCCAACATCGCCACCGTGCTGGGCACCATCAGCCCCGAAGCCGTTGCCCCCGACAAGGCGTTTCGGGAGCTGGGCTTTGATTCCCTCACCGCGATCGAGATGCGCAACCGGCTCAAAACAGCCACCGGGTTAGCGCTGTCGCCCACGCTCATCTTCGACTACCCGACGCCTGCCGGGCTGGCCGCATACATGTGCGCCGAACTCGCCGGAGTGCCACAGCACATCACCCACACCCCCGCGGTGCGCGCCACGGGCGACGACCCGATCGCTATCGTCGGCATGTCGTGCCGCTATCCCGGCGGGGTGAATTCTCCCGACGACCTGTGGCAGATGGTTGCCGACGGCCGCGACGTGATGTCGGACTTCCCAGGCGACCGCGGCTGGGACCTGGACGGGCTGTTCGACCCGGATCCCGACGTGCCGGGCGCCTACTACGCTCGCGCCGGCGGTTTCGTCGACGGAGTCGCCGACTTCGATCCGGCGTTCTTCGGCATCGCGCCGAGTGAGGCGCTGGCGATGGACCCCCAGCAGCGGATGTTCCTGGAGTTGTCGTGGGAGGCGCTGGAGCGGGCCGGGATCGATC
>CAIYOH010000229.1 GCA_903927745.1 uncultured Mycobacteriaceae bacterium | reverse complement strand
AGACTCGGGTTACCGTCAGTGCCATGAGCGACACCAAGGAAACGACATCCGCCGCAGCCCTGACCGAGCGTCAGCGCACCATTCTCAACGTGATCCGCACCTCGGTCACCAGCCGCGGCTACCCGCCGAGTATCCGGGAGATCGGTGACGCCGTCGGCTTGACGTCAACGTCCTCGGTGGCGCACCAACTGCGCACCCTCGAACGCAAGGGCTACCTGCGCCGCGACCCGAACCGCCCACGGGCCGTCGACGTCCGCGGCTCTGACGACACCACGCAGGCGGCGCCGGTCACCGACGTTGCGGGGTCCGACGCCCTACCGGAACCCACCTACGTCCCGGTTCTCGGACGAATCGCTGCCGGTGGACCGATCCTCGCCGAACAAGCCGTCGACGACGTGTTCCCACTGCCGCGCGAATTGGTCGGCGAGGGCACGCTGTTCATGCTCAAGGTCGTTGGCGAATCGATGATCGAGGCCTCGATCTGCGACGGAGACTGGGTTGTCGTGCGACAGCAGAGCGTGGCCGACAACGGCGACATCGTCGCGGCCATGATCGAAGGAGAAGCCACTGTCAAGACGTTCAAGCGCGCCGGAGGGCAGGTGTGGCTGATGCCGCACAACCCGGCGTTCGACCCAATACCCGGCAATGAGGCGACAGTGCTGGGCAAGGTCGTCACGGTGATCCGCAAGGTCTAGCACGCGCCCCGCGGGCCGGAGAGCCGTCAGTCTGCCTTGATGAACCCGTTGGCCCGGGCGACGTCCTCGCTGGACAACCATATCTCGGCGAGCGTGTCGTGGTACAGCACGCTGCCGGGCGTGTAATACAGACCGAAAGTCGCGTTGACCTTGATCGGATATCCGGCGGGCGCCTGGTACGGGTCGTCCAAAGGCAGGTGGATCGTGGGAAACCCGACCCCATTCAACCGAAGGCTTGAGGCGTCCGGCGCAGCGTGTCGCCCCGCCCGCGGTTCGAACTCGGTCTCCCCGGCTGCCGGCTCCGGATACCGCCCTTCCTCGAGTTCTTCGTACTCCTCGTACTCTCCGTACTCGTCGGTTTCGTCGCCGGTCACCCGGTACTCGGCCTCGTCGTCGCCGCCCACCCGGTAGCCAGCCTCGTCGTAGCCGGCCGCCGCGAGTCGCTCCCTCGACGCGACAGGGATGGAATCGGTGTCCTGCGCGTCAGGGTTGTCCCCGTAGGCACCTATCTCGTCAGGCGGTGCTGCCACCTCACCCGCGGCGCGGGCCGCGGCCCTGCGCCGCCAGCCGAATCGGGACGCGGGCGGATCCTCCGCGATGACGTCCACCTCGCCCTGCCCGGCCTCCCGAGACTCGAAGGCCTCCGAAGCCTCCACGTGGGCGTCCTCAGACCCCCAGCGACGGTCCGGGTCGAAGTCGTAGCCGGAGTCCTCGTCGCGCGCGGACGGGAACTCCAAGGCCCGACCACCCGAGCGGCGGCGGCGCACACTGGGGACTGTCACCGCACCCAGAATGATCAGGCCCAGCACACCAGCCAGTAACCACCACCAATGCCAGACAATCTTCTTGTGGTGCGAAACCGCCACGCCGCTCGCCTGGCTCTGCCCCGGCACCTGCAGACCCGACAGCAGCGGCGCCAGATTGGCAGGATCGGTGCTGAACGTGTTCTTCGCCCGGTCCCAGGAGATTGTGCCGCCCGTGAACTGCTGGGAGACCACATCACCGTCGACGGCCTGATCACCGAGTGGCGCGCCCAGCTTGCCGGATGGAGCGCTCAGTTTGTCCCACGCCGCCTTCATGGCTCCACGCACAACGAATGCTCCGTGGTCAGCCGTCCAGACGATCACCGGCTTGTCGGTCGCGGAGAACGCACAAACGCGACTCGAGGAGCCGGTCCCGGCGTCTGACTCGTTGGTCACCGGGAAACCCAAGTCGCTGCCGACCGGACCACCCAACGACTCGTATTTGGCCAGAATGTCGCTCTCGACGGCACTCGCCCCGGTGGCCGGGCTGAAGAACACCTTTCCGCCGGCGAAGTTCTGGACGATGCCGTCGCCGCCGATCGAGTACTGACCACCCTGTTTGGTGCCCAGCGGACCCTTGAGCCCACCAGCCGCCCGCCAGGCCGTATTGATGGCGGCCGAGGTCTCGATCGTGACCTGCAGACCCGTCAGTTGGTCGGCAAGGGTTCCGGGGTCGGTCGAGAACTCTTTAGTTTGCCTGTTCCAGGAGACCTGACCGCCGCTGAACTTCTGCGTGGTGACCTCGCCGTCGTAGGTCTCGTCCGCGACGGGAACTCCCAAGACTCCACCTGAGCTGCCAAGTTTGTCCCAGGCGGCGTTCATCGCGCCCCGCACCACGAAGGCGCCGTGGCTGGAGGTCCAGAAGATCACCGGCTTGTCGCCCGCCGAGAAGGTGGCCACCCGACTATCCGGGCCCGCCAGACCAGGCACCTCGTTGATGGCGGGGAACCCCAGGTCGCTGTCGGCCGGACCGCCCAGTGACTCGTATTTCTCCATGACCGGCCCATACACGAACTTGGCGCCGGTATCGGATGAGTAGTACATCTTCCCGCTGTCGAATTCCAGCGCGAACCCGTCGCCGACGGAGTAGACGT
>CAIYOH010000228.1 GCA_903927745.1 uncultured Mycobacteriaceae bacterium | reverse complement strand
GCCAGCTCATCGGTGGCACGCCAGGTGTAGATGTCGGCGTAGCGGGGGACGAAGAGGTCCTCGTCGGGGAAGGGGATCTCGGCGGCGCGCCGGGCAAACGCATATGCCGACTGGTAGTGCTGTTCGCCGCGATACCGAACGGCGATGGCATGCAGCGCATCGGCGCGGGTGGGTCGACACTCCCACGCCCGCAAGTAGGCCTGCTCAACATCGGGCCACGGTTCACCGAGTTCCGACATCGACTCCGCGAGCCGGTACATCGCCCAGTAGACCTCCTCGTCGCAGCCAGCCATCTCGATCCGCCGCTCACACCACCGGCGCGCGCCGACGAAATCCTGCATGCGGAAGGAGGTCTCGGCGAGGAAGAAGACCGACCGCGCATCCTCGGGATCGTGCTCGACCTTGGCCAGCAACCCATCGCGCTCCTGCGCAGCCTTATGCGTGAACAGGCTGAAGGTGAACAGTTGGCTGTCGCGGAGATCTGGACTGCGGCGTTTGCTGTCGAGGCGCGCATCGATGCACGGGTCCCGCAGGCCTTCGGCCAGCGCGCGCTGCAGGATGGCGGCCTGGTCGCGAGCGGAGAAAGCCTCATAGCCCCGCTCGGCGAGCTCGCGCCGCGCGGAATCGTCGCCGAGGAACTCCACACAGCGATCGACCAAGTCGTCGTAGTCGGCGAACGCGATACCCGACGCGAGGTCGGCCTCCACTGTCGGATCGGCACCACGCTCGGACACCACTGCGCGTCTGTTGGCGAGCAGATAGGACACCCGCGTGATCTCGAAGATCTTCGCGTCCCAGTAGTGCATGTTCAGGACGATCTTCGAGCGTGCGATCCAGGCATCGCGGCTCGCGCCGTAGGCGCCCGAGAGCCATTTCACCCGAAGGCCTCGGTCGTGCAGGTCCCGGAGCACGGCGTATCGGCGCCGGCTAAGCGCGCCGTAGAACAGGACGTCGACGTCTTCCGGGGCGGGGGCGATCCGTGTCAGCTCAGGGACGTATCCGATCGGAACGTAGACGGGCCGGGGCAATCCCATAGCAGCGAGGCGCTCGATGTTGGCGTGGCTGTAGTCCCACTGCGGGTAGCGCCGGAACAGGTCGACGAATTCAGGCATCGTCATCCACGGCAAGTCGTCACCCAGTTGCTCGAGGTTGTAGAAGATGGGGTTTTTCGGCGGCTCCAATCCGTACTGGACGAGGAGGTTGCCGCCGAGCACGATCGTGCGGCGCTCGTCGAGGTCGAGACGATTGGTCAGCACCGAGTCGTGGCCAAGCGCCACGAGGCCATGATGCAACGCCTCGGCGACCTCGTTGAAAGCGCCGCCGCTGATGTCGTGATGGTCAGGAGGTGACACCACCGCGACAGCGAAACGCATGGGTGCAAGCTACCGGACGGGGTGGCGGGCTTGACCCCGTTGAGGGGCGACTGACCCAGCGCACAGAAAAATTCGTGCTAACGCCCTGGACCCAACAATGTTTCATAAACATGGCGGGCCCAGCCGACGCTGGCCCCCAAGCCACCTGACCCTATTCTCGAGGCCGTCAACACGTTAACTGGTGTGAGTCGGGCCGGGACACGCTGTACTTCCGGGCTATCGCCCCCGTCGACGTGCGACACGTCTGATGCCGCGCAGTCAGGACACCGGCCCCAGTAGATGACCTCAGTCTCGTCGACCTGGAAGCCCTTGACGTCGGAAGCGGTCAAGCAGGGTTTCTGACCCACGGCGCAGTCGACATCGGCAATCACCCCACACGACCGGCAAACCACGTGATGGTGGTTGTCGCCCACCCGGGTCTCGTAGAGCCCAACTGAACCCGCAGGCTGCACCCGTCGCAGCACACCCTCGTCAGTCAGTGCATGCAGGATGTCGTACACGGTCTGTCGGGACCCGTAGGGCAGACAGTCACGCAACGCTTGGATGACCGTTTCCGTGTCAGAATGCGGATTCGTGTGTACGGCGTGCAGGACAGCCAGACGCGGGCGGGTCACGCGCAGGCCGGCGGCGCGGAGCCATTGGGGGTAATCTGGCGTCGCCTTAGTGCCGATGACGCCAGCCACTCTCGAATCGGTCAAGCCCTTGATCCCTCCCCGGGGTGCGAATTAGGTCGATCGACGCCATGAATCTCCCCGCCTACCAACCTATACGAGCCAAGCATGGCGTCCACGCGTTTTCGTAACAACCGCGTTAACCCTGAGCTCGCCGCTCAGCGGCTCCACATCGCGTGTGGCATGTGTCACGCCACAGTGGCCACGCGCGGCCCGGACGGCCCGGCGCTCAGCGCGGCGCTAGGAAGCCCACTGGTCCCGATGCCAGGCACAGCGACAGCGCGGTCGTGTCGGCGCGGACGGTGATCGCGTCGCCGGCGCCGGGCAGCCGGGCGAAGACGCGGTTGAGGCCAGGATGGACAGGGACCGTCACGTTGGGTCCCTGTGTCAGCGACACCGTCATCGAACCGTCGGTGTTGGCAAGGTAATTGAGTTCGACGGTCCAGTCGGCGGGCAGCAGCGGGCCGTCGAGGGCCAGGCGCGCGGGCCGGTCCGGCTGGGCGAAGTAGCCGCACCGCGGCGTGGGGCCGGCCGCGATGGTGCGCACCCACGTGACCCGGGCGGGGACCAGCCGACCCGAGCTGTCGAGCATCCGCAGTACCGTTGTCGCCGAAGCGAATTCGGGCCTGTCCCGCAGCAGGCCGAACATGTGGCTGACCAGGTTCTCCGGGGCGGCCACCCGCTGCAGCACCAGCGGGTCGACCTCCTGGTCGAGCATGGGCGCGCCCGAATCTGCGCGGGCGGCGGCCAGCGAGGCCCGGGCGTGCAGCAGGTAGGGCTGGGCGGGGTTGTCGCGCCAACTGGTCAAAAACGTGGCCGTCGAATACAG
This sequence comes from uncultured Mycobacteriaceae bacterium, assembly GCA_903927745.1. Classification (GTDB taxonomy): domain Bacteria; phylum Actinomycetota; class Actinomycetes; order Mycobacteriales; family Mycobacteriaceae; genus Mycobacterium. The sequence goes on along the minus strand of CAIYOH010000228.1, from coordinate 3,421 downwards.
GCTGACCGCCACGAACGTCGCCGCAAGACCGGCCGTGACCGCGGCGCGTTTCCGCGAGGCGTCCAGCCAGCGCGGCGTGGCGGCTCGGTTCGGGGCGGTCACCGCGACGGCGGCCAGCAGCGCCACCACGACGGCCAGGTCCGGCAGGTACCGCAGGGTCTGCGCCAGTTCGAGGACGGTGTGCGCCGACGAGCGCATCAGGTAGATCGGCACCTGGCAGGCAACGGCGTACCCGGCCGCGGTCAGCCACACCGCGCCCAGGCGTTGCTTGCGGGCCAGCGACACCGCCAGCGCCGCCCCCAGCGCCACCCAGCCCAGCGCCATCACCGAGGGCGGGGGAGTGGCCCACGGCGAGGCCGGCGCCCATCGACTCCAGTGCAACGGTCCGCCGACCAGCCCCGGCACGATGCCATGCGTGATCGAGCGCCACAGCAGCCGGCCCGTCATCGCCAGGTCGAAACTCCACCGCCGCTGGTTGACCGCGGCCAGATACACCCCGACCCAGGCGACGGTGAGGGCCAGTGCGGCTGTCCACAGCCGTATGCCGGCCCGCCACACCGTCGCCACGGCGGACCCGTCGCCGCGGACGTGACACAGCAGGGCGGCCACCGCGAAGGCCACGAACGGAATCACCGCGGCCTTCTCGAAGAACAGCAGGCCGCCGAAGTAGGCGAGCGCCCCGGTCACCGCGTACCGCCGGTCCCCGGTGCGCACCAACACGATTGCGTCGGCGCACACCCAGGCCAGGGCGGCCAGCATCGGCAGCGAGTTGAGCGCCGCCGCCCACCACGCGAACGCCGGCACGCCCAGCGGAGTGAACAGAGCGAACGTCAGCGGAATCAGCAGGGCCCACCGCCAGCCGAGGATGACGTAGAGCGCGCGCAGCAGGGCCAGCGAGGCGAGCAGCTGCATCCCCAGCAGGCTGATCGCCGGCCACATCCAGTCCAGGGGTGCGGCCCGGATGATGATCCCGGCCAGCAGGAAGGCGCCCGGCATCAGGTGCCCGTCGTGATCGTTGAACAGATACGACACCGACATCAGGGGGTGGGTGCCCGCTTGGCCGATCAGGATCAGGTCGTCCCAGTAGAAGTAGCCGCCGAAGGCCAGCGCCGCGCGCACCGCGAGGTGCGCCGCGATGAGCGCGCCGGCGACGACCGCGACTTTGACGGCCACCCCGCCGCCGACTCGGTAGGGTGGGCCGGTGCGCGCACTGGTTACCGGGGCAGCCGGATTCATCGGCTCGACGCTAGTCGACCGCCTGCTCGCCGACGGCTACACGGTGGTGGGGCTGGACAATTTCGCCACTGGCCGTGCGACCAACATCGAGCACCTGGTCGGCAATCCCGCCTTCGCGTTCGCCGAGGCCGACATCGTCGACGCCGACCTCAACGCCCTCCTCGGCGAGCACCGGCCGGAGGTGGTGTTGCACCTGGCCGCGCAGATCGACGTGCGGCGCTCGGTGGCCGACCCGCAGTTCGACGCGTCGGTCAACGTCGTCGGCACGGTGCGCCTGGCCGAGGCGGCGCGCCGCGCGGGGGTGCGCAAGATGGTGCACACGTCATCCGGCGGTTCCATCTACGGCACCCCGCCGCGGTACCCGACGCCCGAGACCACGCCGACCGACCCGGCATCGCCGTATGCCGCGGGCAAGGTCGCCGGCGAGATCTACCTCAACACCTTCCGCCACCTCTACGGGCTGGACTGCTCGCACATCGCGCCCGCCAACGTCTACGGCCCCCGCCAGGACCCGCACGGCGAGGCCGGGGTGGTGGCGATCTTCTCCCAAGCCCTGCTGGCGGGTAAGCCGACCGCGGTGTTCGGCGACGGCTCTAATACCCGCGACTACGTGTTCGTCGATGACGTGGTGGATGCGTTCGTCAAGGCCTCCGGGGAGGCCGGCGGCGGCCAGCGATTCAACATCGGCACCGGAATCGAAACCTCCGACAGGCATCTGCACTCGGCGGTGGCGGCAGCGGTCGGCGGGCCGGATGACCCGGAGTTTCGTCCGCCGCGCCTCGGCGACCTGAGGCGCTCCTGCCTCGACATCGCTGTCGCGGCGCAGGTTCTCGGCTGGAGCCCGCGGGTCGCGCTCGACGAGGGCATCCGCCGCACCGTGGACTTCTTCCGCCGCGCCGACCGGGCGTGACCCTTAGCCGAGCGTGCACTGGTTGCGACAATGCGGCGCTTTTTTCGCGCTGATTACACGTTCGGCGACGCGTCGGGGGGCTGCGCGCCCTCCAATGCCACGGCGCGAGCCAGCTTCGCGTAGCGCAACTCGAGATCCTTGAACCGCAGGTAGGTGCTCAGCGTGGTGAAGCTGAACGCCATGATCAAGGCGTAGAGCATCAAGTCGGTGCCCCGGCGCACGCCGAACCAGTTCGCGACGACGGTGGTGTCGTCGGGCCGCAGCACGGCGTAGATCCCGGCGAGCACGAACGCGACGTAGCCCACCTTCACCCACGCCCGCGACTGCGCTGTCCTGCGGGATCGCAGCAGGTAGACCAGCAGGGCGACGATCGTGGAGATGAGCAGCACCTGGATCCAGTTCATCTCGGCATTCTCCTTCGCAGCAGCCCGTCGACGATGATGTTGACGCCGTTGAGTAGCGGCTGACCCTTGGTCTTCGAGTAGTCGGTGTAGAGCACTTCGACCGGATATTCGGCGACGCGCCAATCATTTTCGGTGATGATCGCGATGAATTCGTTGGCGTGGCTCATGCCGCTCATGGTGATGGTCAGGCCGTCGGCGACCTTCTTGGTGAACACCCGCAGACCGTTGTTGGTGTCGGTCAGGCCAAGCCGGCGGCCTTGTCGGCTCAACCGCGCCGCCGTGCGCAACACTATGCGTTTTGCCAAGGGCGGGCGTGTCGCCACGGGCGGGCGGGTCGCCACCGGCGGGCGGCCACCCGCCCCGCCGGCGAAGCGGGTCCCGATGACGACGTCGACGTCGCCCGCCGCAATGCGGTCGACCATCGCGGCCACATCCGCGACGCGGTGCTGCCCGTCAGCGTCGAACGTCGCGAACACTGTTGCGCCCGGCTGACGGCGCGCGTACTCGACGCCCGTCTGGATGGCCGCGCCCTGCCCCAGGTTGACCGGGTGGCGCACCAGATGAGCCCCGGCGCGCCGGGCGATCTCGCCGGTGGAGTCGGTGCTTCCGTCGTCTACACACACGACGTGGTCGAAGACTGTGCGCACGCCGCCGATCACCTCGCCGATGACGGGCGCCTCGTTGAAGGCGGGAACGATGATCCAGACGTCCGGATAGCGCGTGTCGCTGTTCATGTCGATGTCCATAAGGCTAACGAGGATCAGCCTGGCCGGCGCGCGACAGCGCGACCAGATGGACGCCGATTCCCACCAGCGGACCGCACAACAGGGCGATGACGGTGCGGTTCGGCAGCGATAGCGGAAGGAGCAGT
>CAIYOH010000227.1 GCA_903927745.1 uncultured Mycobacteriaceae bacterium | reverse complement strand
TTGAGACCGGAGAACAACGGGCCGCCCCCCAGCGATCCCGACGGCGTCGCTCCACCGACACCAGCCAGCAGGGAACCCCACCGCGCCGCTCCACCGACGCCACCCAGCGCCGACACCGCCGGCGGCACGCCCCCCGAAGCAAAACCGCCCAGGATGGGGCCAAGGATGGGGACGACAGCCGATTGCGTGGCACGCGCGCCGGCATCAACGGCCGCGACTGCTGCGGCCGCACCACCTCCGGAAGCCGAGCCCAGAAATCCCTGAGCCGACGAGCCCGCGGCGCTCGCCAGCGTCTGCGCGGCGGCGACCTCGGTGCTCAGATAGGCACCGGCGCCGGCGTTCATCAAGTTGACGAACTGCGCGTGCAACGATTGCGTCTGGGCGCTGAGGACTTGGTACTCCTCGCCGTAGGAGCTGAACATGGCCGCGACCCCGGCCGACACCTGATCCTGCGCGGCGGCCACCACACCTGTGGTGGGCGCCACGACTGATGCGCTGGCCTCTGTCAGATTCGAGTGGATACCCGCCAGGTTTTGGGCCGCCGCCTGCACAGCGTCCGGGGAAACCTGAAACGACATATCCGCCTCGTCTGGATAGTGCTAAATGTGCATTGATGATTCCACGCGAACACGAGAATGGGAAGTTCCTGTCAGCGGCTTATTAGTTGCTTAGGTTTTCACCGCGCGAAAACGCGACATCAGCAGGGTTTTCCTCAGCGGATTGTCAATCCCCGACCTCTCCGCTACGAGCGGGGAAGCACGGTTTCATCGGTGTGGGGAATTGTCCGCACGGTGTGTGATTCGGACGGGTGGAAAGGCCGCCAATACTAGGCGCGCAGTTCCGCGCCGACGGCCTCGGCGGCGCGCCGCACCGCGGCGTCGCGGGCCGCGCTGGCGTCGTCCTCGGTGAGAGTGCGGTCCGGCGCGCGGAAGCGCAGCGCAAACGTCAGCGACTTGCGGTCCCCACCGATCTGGGAACCGGTGAACACGTCGAACAGTTGCACGTCTTCCAGCAGATCTCCGGCACCCTCGCGGACAGCGTCCGCCACGGCCTGGGCCGGCACATGCGCGGCCACCACGAGGCTCACGTCTTGGAACACCGCGGGGAAGGGCGACACCGTGGGCGCCGATACCCCGTCGACGACGGGTATCGCGTCGAGGTTGAGTTCCATGGCGCACGTATCTGCGGGCAGGCCCGCGCGCTCGATCACGGCGGGATGCAACTGTCCCGCGTAGCCGGCGGTCACTCCGTCGACAAGCACTTGGGCGCACCGGCCCGGATGCCACGGCAGGTGCTGAACCGCCCGCAGAGTCACATTCACTCCTGCGGCCCGAGCGACGATCCGCACCGCCTCGAAGGCATCCGTGGCGTCGACCCGACGGCCGGGCCCCCAGGGGCCACGGGGCTCGCGCAGGCCGGCCAGCACGGCGGCAATGTGCTGGGGCTGCCGAGGCAGCGACGCGTCGAGGAGGGCGATCTCGGTGTCGGTGGGCCGCCGGTGCAGAGGGATCAAGTCGACGGCATGGGTGCCGTCGGTCGGCTGGACCACCTGGGCGAGTGAATACAGCGCGACATCGACGAGGCCGCGGGACACATTGCGGCCCAACGCTTCCAGTAGGGCGGGCAGCAGCGTGGTGGCCAGGTGCGGGCGGTCGGCTTCCAGCGGGTTGAGCACGTGCGTCGTGGAGCGCCGTGGGTCGTCGTCCGCCAGGCCCCACAGATCGAACACTCCCGCCGGCAAGAACGGCGTCGGCAGCACCTCCACGTAGCCCGACTGCGCGAGCGATTTTCCGATGGCGCGGCGTCGCTTCTGCACGGCGGTGAGCCCTTGACCGGCGGGAGCCGGCGGCAGCACCGACGGGATGACTTCCAGCCCCTCGAGTCGCAGCACCTCCTCGACCAGGTCGGCGGGCTGTAGCAGGTCCGGTCGCCAACTCGGCGGCGTGACTGTCAGCGCGTCGGCGCAGGCGACCACTAAAGCCCCGATCTGCGTCAGTCTCCTGGCGGCGGTACCCGGGGCGTAGGCCACCCCGGCCACGCGGTCCGGCAGATCGGCCGGGATCCGGATCGGCGCAGGCGACCAGTCCGCGGACGGCGGTTCGCCCCGCCAGTCGGTGAGGTGTTCCGACGCCGCGCCCCCGGCGATCTCGACGAGCAGTGCGGCGCACCGGTCCAGCGCGGCCACCGAGATGGCCGGGTCCACCCCGCGTTCATACCGGCGGGCGGCCTCACTGGGCAGGTGCAGCCTGCGCTGGGTGCGCGATATTGCGGCCGGATCCCACACGGCCGCCTCCAGAAGCACGTTCGTGGAGTCGTCGCGCACCTCGGTGCTGGCCGCGCCCATCACGCCGCCGATTGCCGCGGTCGCCGCGTCGTCGACGATCAGCACGTCGGCTGCGTTGAGCTGGCGCTCGACTCCGTCGAGGGTGAGCACGGTCTCGCCGGACCGGGCGAACCGCACGCCAAGGCCGCCGGTGATGCGATCCCGGTCGTGGGCGTGCATCGGGTGACCGAGTTCCAGCATCACGTAGTTGGTCACGTCTACCGCCGGGGACGTGGCCCGGATGCCGCAGAGCAGCAGCCGACGCCGCAGCCACCAGGGTGAGACGGCGGTGGGATCGATCCCGGTCACCGGGCGCAGCGCGAACCGACGCACACCGGTCTCAGCCTGCACGCTCAGCGGCCACGCCTCACCCCGCGCCGGAAGTGGGGCGACCGCCTCGCCGCCGGCCGGGTCGACGAACGTCAGGTCGTAGGCGCAGGCGATGTCGCGGGCCAGTCCCCGCACCGACATGCAGTACCCGCGGTCGGGGGTGATCGCCAGGTGGAACACCACATCGTCGAGCCCCAGCACTGCGGCCGCGTCGGCGCCCGGGTCGGCCGCGCCGGACGGCAGCACCAGGATCCCGGAGTGGTCGGCCCCCAGTCCGAGTTCGGCCGCCGAGCAGATCATGCCGTCGGAGTCGCGGCCGTAGGTCTTGCGCGCCGCGATGGCGAAACCGCCGGGCAGGGTGACCCCGGGTAATGCAGCCACCACCAGATCACCGACGACGAAGTTTGTTGCCCCGCACACGATGTGGCGTTGCTGATCGGGGCCGACATCCACCACACAGGCCCGGATCGGTTTCTTAAAGCCGCTGAGTTCTTCGATGTCGGTCACCCGCGCGACGGTCAGCGGGCCGTCGACCGGGCCGAGGGTCTGAACCTGCTCGACTTCGTGGCCGATCCGCACCAGCGTCTGCGCCAGGTCTTCGGGGGCGACGTCCCAGCCCGGGGCTCCGGCGCTGACGACCTCGCGCAGCCAGCTGTAGGGAACGCGCATCAGGCGCCGACCCCGAAGGGGAGCGAAAACCGGACATCGCCCTCGACCATGTCGCGCATGTCGGAAATGCCGTTGCGGAACTGCAGGGTGCGCTCCAAGCCCATGCCGAAGGCGAATCCGGAATAGACGTCGGGGTCGATTCCGGCGGCGCGCAGCACGTTGGGGTGGACCATGCCGCAGCCGCCCCACTCGACCCAGTCGGCGCCGCCCTTCTTGTTGGCAAACCAGACGTCGACCTCGGCGGACGGCTCGGTGAAGGGGAAGAAATGCGGCCGGATCCGGGTACGTGCCAACGGGCCGAACTCGGCTCGCGCGAACGCATCCAGCGTGCCCCGCAGGTGTGCCATCGACAGGCCGCGGTCCACCGCCAGCCCTTCGACCTGATGGAAGACCGGTGTGTGGGTGGCATCGAGTTCGTCGGTGCGAAACGTCCGGCCGATGGAGATGACGTAGACCGGCAGCTGACGAGCCAACAGTGTTCGCACCTGCACCGGTGAGGTGTGGGTGCGCAGCAGCTGGCGCGAATCCTCCGGTGCGATGTAGAAGGTGTCCTGCTCGCTGCGGGCGGGGTGGTCGGCGGGGAAGTTGAGCGCGTCGAAGTTGAACTGCTCGGTTTCGACCTCGGGTCCCTCCGCTAGCTCCCAGCCCATGGCGACGAACGTGTCGGCGATGTGCTCGGCCAGGATTGTGATCGGGTGGCGGGCGCCGGTGGGCTGCCGGGTCGACGGCAGCGTCACATCGATTCCCTCGGCGACCAGCGCCGCCGCGTCGCGGGCGGCGCGCAACTCCGCCAGCCGTTCGTCGTAGCTACGTTGCGCCTCGGCGCGGGCGGTGTTGACGCGTTTGCCCGCATCAGCGCGTTCGTCGGCGGGCAGGGCGCCCAGCGCCTGCCGCGCCAACGCGAGCGGG
>CAIYOH010000226.1 GCA_903927745.1 uncultured Mycobacteriaceae bacterium | reverse complement strand
CCGACCAACACCGGGTATCAGGTTTACAACTACACCCTGGAATACGACGGCTTCGCCGACTTCCCGCAGTACCCGATCAATCTCCTGTCCGACCTCAACGCGGTCGCGGGCATCGCGCTAGTGCACACCACCTACCTCAGTATCCCGCAGTCGCAGATCAATTCAGCGATCGTGCTGCCCACCTCCCCCGGTTACAACGGCGGCACCACCTTCTACATGATCCCGACCCAGAACTTGCCGCTGCTGGCCCCGCTGCGCCTGATCCCCTTCGTCGGCAACCCGATCGCCGACCTGATTCAGCCCGACCTGCGCTACCTGGTCAACTGGGGCTATGGCGACCCCAATTACGGCTGGTCGACCGGGTACGCCGACGTCGCCACCCCGTTCGGGCTGTTCCCGCCGCTCAGCGCCACCACCGCACTGCCCCCGCTGCTGGCCAGCGGGGCGCAGCAGGGCGTCACCGCCTTCATGGGCGATCTGCAGAACGAGGGACTGCAGTCGATCCCGCAGAACTCGGTAGCCGCCGTCACCCAGGCGCTCAGCACGCCTCCGGCGTCGCCCGGCACATGGCTGTCGCCCAGCGCGTTGATCAATGACATCGAGATCGTCAAGAACGCCAATACCCAGGTCGCGGGCGGTTTCTCTTACGCCACCTCGCAGTTGTACGCGACGCTGCTCCCGACGGCGGACATCGCCAACGCCGTGGTGATCACGCTGCCGTCCTACGACGCCAACCTGTTCCTGGACGGCATCAACCAGGCGATCACCGGCCAGCCCGTTCAGGGGATCATCAACGCGATCGGCGACCCCATCGCCGCCGACGTCGGAATCGGCTCCTTCGCCGTCGGAGTGGAGGGGATCGTCCTGCTCCAGGGCGTCCAGGGCGCCCTGAGTGTCTCGCCGTTGATCGGTACGGCGCCGATCTAAGCCGGTGCTCGCTGACCCGCAGCTGCTGACGACCGCCGCGGCCGACACCCAGCGGATCAACACCGCGCTCGCCCAGGCCAGGGAGCCGCAGCCGGCCCCACGACCAGTGTCGCGGCCGCGGATGAAATCTCAGCGGCCGCCGCGCAACTGTTCGGCGCCCACGGCGCGGAGTACCAGGGGCTTCTGGCTCAGGCGAGCGAGTTCCACGACCAGTTCGCGACAGCGCTCGCCTCGGCCGGCGCCACCTTCGCTAGCGCCGAGAACACGGCGATTAACGCACTTAAGCGGGGCAGCGGCCCGCTCCCCGCGGGAGAACGCCGCCATCGCGCTGATCATGGGCCCCAGCGGCACCCCAACCCCCAGCCTGAAGTACGACCTCCACGCCTACGAGAAGTACATCTCGCGCAACTTCACCACCGGCACCCTGCAGATCCTGTCGACCCCGGAAGGCCTGTACCCGATCACCGGCGTCAAGAGCCTGCCACTCAACATCTCGGTCAATCAGGGCATCACGATCCTGAACAACGCCATTACGCAACAGATCTCGAACAGCAACACGCCCGTCGTCGTGTTCGGCTACTCGCAGAGTTCCATCATCTCCTCCCTGGAACTGTCGCAACTGCAGGCGTCCGGCGTACCGCGCAACGACGTGAGCGTCGTGCTGGTCGGCAACGAGATGAACCCCAACGGGGGAATCCTGGCGCGTTTCCCCGGGCTCAACTTCACGAGCCTGGGCCTGCCGTTCTACGGTGGCATGCCCACCAACACCGGGTACACGGTGTATAACTACACGCTCGAGTACGACGGCTTCGCCGACTTCCCCCGCTACCCCATCGATGTGTTCGCCGACCTCAACGCGGTCGCGGGCATCGCGCTGGTGCACACCACCTACCTCGCCATCCCGCCGTCGCAGATCGATTCGGCCATCGTGCTGCCGACCTCCCCGGGGTACGACGGAAGCAGCACCTTCTACATGATCCCGACCAAGAACCTGCCACTGCTCGCCCCGCTGCGCCTGCTTCCCTTTATCGGGAACCCGCTGGCGGACCTGATCCAGCCAGACCTGCGCTACCTGGTCAACTGGGGCTACGGCGACCCCAATTACGGCTGGTCGACCGGGTACGCCGACATCACCACGCCGTTCGGGCTGTTCCCGCCGCTCAGCGCGACGACCGCCCTGCCCGGGCTCCTGGTCAGCGGGGCCCAGCAGGGAATCGTCGCCGCCTACGGCGATTTCAACGGCACCGGGCCCAACCCCATTACGCTTCCGCACCTGCCGCAGCAGTCCCTTGGGAGCACGTACCCGACGCTCACCCCGACGTACGGGCTGGGGTCCAGCAACCCGCTCGCCCCCAGTTCGATCATCAACTCCATCAATCTGTTTGAGCAGGCCAACACCGATGTCGTGGGCGCGTTCTCGTCCGGCCTGTCGTCGGCCTACTCGACGCTGCTCCCCACGGCGGACCTCGCGAACGCGCTATTGATCGGCCTGCCGTCCTACGACGTCAACTTGTTCCTCGGCGGGATCTCGCAGGCGATCAACGGCCAGCCCGTCGAGGGGCTCATCAATGCGATCGGGCTGCCTATCGCCGCCGATGTCGGACTGGGTACCCTCGCCGTCGGCGTCGAGGGCATCGTCCTCGTCAACGCGGCCCAGGAGATCGCGGCTCTGGTGCCGTAACCGTCCGGCCTCAGTCTTACGTGACCTCAGGGCTCCAGCACCAGCTTGCCGAGCACTCCGCCGTCGGCGAGGCTCTGCAGGGCGGCCCGGCCTTCGGACAACGGATAGCGTTGCGGTGGAGGCGGTTTCAGCCCCGACGATACAAGCTGGCTCAGCCCCCACGAGAACAGGGCCGCCGAGTCCGGCACCTTGTTGAGGTACTCGCCCCACGCCACACCGACCACGCTGACGTTGCGCAGCAGCAGCCGATTCACCTTGACGGTGGGAATGCTGCCCGCGGCGAAGCCGATCACCAGCAGCTTCCCGTCGATCGCGAGGACCCGCACGGCGTCGTCGAACGCCGACCCGCCGACGGGGTCGACGACAATGTCCACACCCCGGCCGCCGGTGTGCTCCCGCACCCGCTGGGCCCAGTCGTCGGATACCGACAGCACCAGGTCGGCACCCACCGAGGAGACGAAGTCGGCCGCGGCCTCCCGGTGCACCACGCCGATCACCTCGCGCGCGCCCATCGCCTTGGCGACCTGGATCGCCGCCGTGCCCACCCCGCCGGCCGCCCCGAGCACCAGCACAGTGTCACCCGCCCGCATGGCGGCGCGCCGGGACAGGGCGAAGTACATGGTGTTGTAGTTCACGAGCAGCGACACCGCCTCAGCGTCGTCAAGTTCGGCGGGGCTGCGGATCACGTTGGCGGCCGGCACGGCCACCTGCTCGGCGTAGGCACCCAGGATGCCGAAGGCCGAAACCCGTTCTCCCTTTGCGAAACCCGAGCCCGTCGGCGCCGAGAGCACCACACCGGCCGCCTCCATCCCGGGAACGAACGGCGGCGGCAGCTTCAGCTGGTATTCACCCTTGGCCAGCAGCAGGTCGGGAAAGCAGACCCCGGCGGCCCGGACATCGATCACGACGTTGCGGTCGCCACCTGTGACGTCGTCGACGTCGGTGTACACCAGTCCGGACGGACCGGACAGCTTCTTCACGACACAGGCCTTCATGGCCTTAGAGCTTAAACGCGGCTCTCTGTGCGTTATCCAGATCGGTGATCTCGCCCCAATGCTCAGCGATATCCTGCACCGACGGCGGCGCGGTGAAGGTCGTGCCGTCATTCTGGAACAGCGCGACGCGCTGGACCTTGCCGCCGCCGACGACGAACACGGCCCCGTTGTCCGGGCATTCCTCGGTGCACAGGTAGGCGACCACGGGCGCGACGAAATCCGGAGTGAGCCTCTCGAACACCTCGGGCGGCAGGATGTCCTGTGTCATCCGGGTGGCGGCGATCGGGGCGAGGGCGTTGGCGTGGATGTTGTACTTGGCCCCCTCCTGCGCCAGCGTGTTGATGAGGCCCACCAGGCCGAGCTTGGCCGCGCCATAGTTGGCCTGGCCGAAGTTACCGAACAGCCCGCTGGTGGAGGTGGCGACGACAACGCGGCCGTAGCCCTGCTCGCGGAAATGCGGCCACGCGGCGCGAACGACGTTGTACCCGCCGTAGAGGTGCACCTTGACCACGGCATCGAAGTTCTCGAAGCTCATCTTGTGGAACGTTCCGTCGCGCAGGATCCCGGCGTTGCTCACCACACCGTGCACGGCGCCGAACTCGTCGACAGCGGTTGTGATGATGTTGGCCGCACCCTCGGGTTCGGCGACGCTGTCGTAGTTGGCCACCGCCCGGCCGCCCGCGTCCTTGATCTCGGCGACGACCTGGTCGGCCATCGCCGACCCGGCGCCCGTGCCGTCGCGGGCACCACCGAGGTCGTTGACGACGACGCAGGCGCCCTCCCTGGCGAGGGTCAGGGCGTAGTCACGCCCGAGTCCTCCACCGGCTCCGGTGACGACGATGACGCGATCCTGCACTCCGGGCATCGGGTTCCTCTCCTGCTCTTAGGTGGCGGCACTTCAGAATAGGCGGCGGGCGATCGCGAAAGCCCGCGCGGTGTAGGGCGGATAGATGAAGCTCGACAGGTCTGGCCGGGTGGGCTTCGTCAGCACCGACTTGCGGTGGCTGAACTCCTCGAAGCCGAAGCGGCCATGGTAGGCACCCATGCCCGACGCGCCGACGCCGCCGAATGGGAGCCGGGCCGTCGACACCTGGAAGGCCACATGGTTGATCAGCATCCCGCCCGCCGGCACCTCCTTGATGAACCGCTCCCGCACGACCCGCGACCGGGTGAACAGGTACGCCGCCAGCGGCTTGGGTCGGCCGTTGATGAAACCGATTGCCTCGTCGAGGTTTCCGACGGTGAGCACGGGCAGGACGGGCCCGAAGATCTCGTTGCGCATCAGCGGCCCGTCCGGATCGGGATCGACGACGACGGCCGGCTTGATCCGCAGTGTCGCGGAGTCGCAGGCGCCGCCGACGGTGACCGTGCCGTCGCCGCCGGACAGGTAACCGCTGATCCGGTCGAACTGGCGCTGATTGACGATCCGGACACCGTCGGGCTTGTCGGCAGTGAACGTCGCGATGGCCGCACCGATCTTGTCCACCAGCTGATCGCGGATCGTCGCGTCTGCCAGCACGTAATCGGGGGCGACGCAGGTCTGCCCGGCGTTGAGCAACTTCATCCAGGCGATCCGCTTGGCGGCCACGTCGATGTCGGCGTCGGCGGCCACCATCACCGGGCTCTTGCCGCCGAGTTCCAGCGTGCACGGGGTCAGGTGCGGCGCCGCGGCTTCGTACACCTTGCGGCCGATCTCCGTGCCGCCGGTGAACATCACCCGGTCCAGGCCCTGCGCGATGAGCCCCTGGCTGACGGCCCCGTCACCCTCGAGAACCGCGAACGCGTCATTGTCAAGGTAGCGCGGCACCAACTCGGCCATCAGCCGAGACGATGCGGGCGCCAATTCCGACGGCTTGAAGATCACGGCGTTGCCGGCGGCGATCGCCCCGGCCGCCGGCCCGAGCGTCAGGTAGAACGGGTAGTTCCAGGCGCCGATGATGAGCACGGTGCCGTAGGGCTCGTATTCGATCCAGCCGCGCCCGGGGAGCTGCGGGGTCTCCAGCAACCGGTAGCGGCGGCGCGTCCACTTGCGCAGGTTCTTGGCCGCGTACTTCGCTTCGGCGGCGGTGGTCGCGATGTCGGCGAGGAATGCCTCGACGGGGCCACGGTCCAGGTCGGCGGCGAGCGCTCCCGCGATGGCGGCCTCGTTCTCCTCCATCAACTTTTGCAACTGCAACAGTTGGAGCCGGCGCCAGGCGAGGTCGCGGGTGCGGCCGGAGGCGAAGGTCCTGCGCAGCCGGTCCACCGTGGCGACGATGTCGACCGAGGCGGTGGGCGCAATCAGTTCGGTGGTCATCGTTGTCCCTTTCCTGGCGGCGCCGTCGCACGGCATACCAGCGCTAGTCGCAATCCTAGCCGCCCGTCACTTGACGCAGGGAATGGCGGCCGCCGTCATCTGGCTCAGGTCGGTCGGCGCGGGAGCGCTGGTGCCGCTGCCGGTGGCGGCCACCGCGGTGACCTTGCCGGCTGCCGCCGCGTCGGGCGGGGCACCGGGATGTCCGAGGTAGTCGTCGGCGGGGAACCGCGCGCCGATGGTCAGCCGAACGGTGCCGGGCGCCACGGTGTCGCTGCCCGTCGCGGGCAGGTGCAGGTGATCAGCCAACACCTTCGCGGCGGCGGCCGCACCGGGCCCGTAGTCCACGGAGCTCTCGTCCTGATGGGTCGCCGCCGTGCTAGAGCGCCCCCGGGTGAAACCACGGCCGGTGAACTCGCCCTCAATCGCCGCGGCCAGCCCGTCCCGCGCGGTGGCGTTGACCACGTCGAGCACGGCCGGCTCCGCGAGCGCGGGTGGAGTCCCCGCACCCGGCCGGTCCGACGCGGCCGGCGTGGCGGGCGCATCGGAGGAGAACCGTTCCGAGACGATCCGCCGGATCCCCGGGGCGTCGACGAGGTTCACGTCGGAGAAGTTGCCGTCATGGCCGAAGCCGGAGATCGGCAGCGTGTACAGCGACAGCGGCCTGCCGGTCAGGTCCGAGGCGTGCGCGGCCACCCCGACGAGGTCCAGCCCGGCGTCGACGGCGACGCTGTCGCGGGCCACCTGCAGCAGGGCGCGCAGCGCCCGGGGGCTGGACAACGAGCCACCGTCTCGAGCCGCTTTGACCAGTGACACCAGGAACGCCTGCTGTCGTCTCGTACGGTCGAAGTCGGTGAAGGAATCGTCGCCGGCGTCGCGGCGCTGCCGCACGAAGGCCATCGCCTGCGCGGCGTCGATCCGCTGCACGCCCTGGTGGAAGTCCGCGCCGGAGTAGTCGTCGCTGGTGTCCGCGTTCAGGCAGACGGTGATGGGCTCCACGACTTTCGCGATCTGGAAGAACGCGCCCAGCGTGACCTCGACGAAATGGTCGATCTCGATGCCCAGCATCGTGTTGACGGTGCCGATTTCGGCCTTGCGGCCGGCCTCGCGGGCGGTCTGCTCGCGGGCACTCAGGTCGTTTGCGCCCGCCCCGCTCGACCCATGGGCCGCCTGGGAGTCCAGCGACTGTTGGTAGGCCAGCCCGTAGGCCTGCTTGACCTTGCCCTTGCACACCGACCCCGGACACCCCACCAGGTCGACGTAGTCGTCGCGGGGGATCGACACCGCGGTGATCGGCCCGTCGCCCGCCGATAGGTGCACGACGATCAGCACATTCGCGTTGTAACCACCCGAGGTTTCGTCGCCGGCGTGCAGTGCGTCATACATCTCCTGGGGCAGCGGATTACCGTTCTGGTCCAGCCGGCTGTCGAGCCCCAGCAGCAAAATGTTCTGATTCGCGCCGAACGTCAGTGGCGAGTTGGGCAGTGCGTGCGAGATGATGATACGGCCCACGGTGGTGTGCAGCCCGGTCCAGCCCATGCCGGTGACGGCCATCACGAAAGCCGATACCAGGCTGGCGATGAGCCGCCCTTTTAACAGCACCCAACGGCCGGGTGATTCAACGCTGTCCATAACGACTCACCATTGTCGCCGACAACACCGGTGATCCCCGGTAGGCGCGGCGTCAGGCGGGTGCCGCCGTGATGGAGTGAGCGAACTACAGCCGCTCGCCGATCACAAAGTCCGAGAACGCATCCGTGTCACCGTCCGGTGCGACCGTCTCGTTCCAGCGGCCCAGGCGCCGCATCTCGTCAGCCGAGTGCTGCGCGCGTGCGCGCCAGCCGTGCGTGTTGAGCCAGTCGGCGACGTCGGCGCGGTGATCGTCGCGATACATCAACTCCCCGACGTCGATGCTCTCCTCCAGGCCCAGCTCGTCGGCCACCTTCCTGAACCGCTCACGCATCTGCTGACGCCGCTCGTCGGCGTGCTGAGGTGCGGTTTCCGCCGAGACCCGGCTCCCGGCTGGGCTGAGTTCGCCGATCTGGCTGAACAAGCGGTCCTGCGCCTCGGCCGGCAGGTACATCAGCAGCCCCTCGGCCAGCCACGCAGTCGGCGCGGTCGGGTCGAACCCGGCGGCACGCAGTGCGGCCGGCCAGTCGTTGCGGAGGTCGACGGCCACCTCGCGGCGCTCGGCCGAGGGCGTCACCCCGTGCTCGGCCAGCGTGCCGGACTTGTACGCCAGCACGGCGGGCTGATCGATCTCGTACACCGTGGTGCCGGCCGGCCAGTCCAGCCGGTAGGCGCGGGAGTCCAGGCCCGAGGCCAGGATCACCACCTGCCGGATCCCGGCGGCCGTGGCGTCCAGGAAGTAGGTGTCGAAGAACTTCGTCCGCACGGCCTGGTACCCGCGCATGTGATCGAGATGGGCCGCGGATTGCGCGTCGAGGGCCTCGACCCTGGCGGCTACCGCGGGGTCGAGCATCGCCTCCCACAGCACGCTGGCGCCGGAGTTGGAGACGAGCAGTTTGGCGTAGGGGTCGCGAATCAGCGCATCTGGCCGCTCGGTTTCGACGGCCCGGGCGGCGGCCACCATGACTGCGGTGGTGCCGACGCTGGACTTGATGTCCCAGGTGTCGTTGTGGGTGCGCAGTGAGCTCATCGTGTTCTCCTCGTTCGAGCGGGTGACCCTCAGGCTACCGCAGTAAGTTAGGCAAACTATGAGCTATGTGAGCCGCGTCACGTCCCGGGGTGCCGTCACAGCGAGTGGATGTGTTGCACCGGCAGCCGCGGTCCGCGTCGTGGCTCGCGCGCCAGCCCGCTGACCTCGAGCAGCCGCACCACGCGGTGGCGGTGCGGTCGCATCGGTTCGAGCAACGCGAGCATGCCCGCGTCGTCGACCGGGTGGCCCACCAGCGTCCAGCCGATCATCTTCGACACGTGGTAGTCGCCCACCGACAGCGCATCGGCGTCGCCGAATGCCCGCTGTGCGGTTTCGGCGGCCGTCCACACCCCCACCCCCGGCAGCGACGTCAGCGCCTCTCGCGCCTGCGCCGGCGACCTCTCCAGCAGCCGCTCCAGCGACGCCGCCCGCCCCGCGCACGAAACCACCGTCCGGGCGCGCCCCGGGTCGACGTTGGCGCGGTGGAATTCCCACGACGGGATCGACCGCCACGCCTCGGCCGTCGGCGGGACCCGCATCCCGGTCGGCGCCGGCCCGGGCGGCGGCGTGCCGTACGCCGACACCAGGTGGCGCCACGAGCGAAACGCGTCCGCGCCGGGCACCCGTTGTTCGATGACCGCCGGGATCAGCGCTTCCAGCACCAGGCCGGTGCGGCCCAGCCGCAGGTGCCCGACGCGCCGCTGCGCGGCCGCGACAGTCGGGTCACTCGGCGCGAAGCCCGACGCGTCGTCGTCCATGCCCAGCAGCGCCGGCAGCCCCTCAAGGAACTCCTGCGCACCGCCGCCCCACGCCATGCAGTGGGCGGCATGGGCGGCCGCCCGGGTGATGCGGGCGGTGACGGGGCCGCTCGGCGCCAGGCTGGTCCGCCAGATGGCGCCGTCGCTGGACACCTGGAAGCACGGATCCCGCGGACCCCGGCGGAGGGGAGCGAGCGTGTGCTCGAAGCTGGCCGCCCCGGGGAAGGTGACGGTGCGCTCGCTGCTCACCGGTCTGACAGTATTGCGGTGTGGCGACGCCGTTCGACGACCCCCAGGGCGAACTGGCCTGGATGTTCCTGCAGTGCGTCAGCGCGGACGGGGATCTGGACGAGGGTTTCGCGTTGCTCAGCGACGACTTCACCTACTGGACCCTCTCGACTCGGTCCGAGTGCGACAAGCAGACCCTGCGACGGGCGATCGAGGAGCGCAAACAGGTTCTCGAACTCACCATCGACTTGGTCTGCTGCGTCAACGAGGGCGAGACGGTGGTCGTGGAGGCGGAGGCCAGGGGCACCACCGCCGACGGCGTCGCCTACGACAGCCCCTTCGTGTGCATCGTCGACACCCGCGACGGACTGATCGCTTCGATGCGGGTGTACGGCGACACCCGGATGCTGGAGTCCGCGATGCCCGGGTGGATCCCCTACTGAACCGCTAAGCCGACACGCTAAGCCGACACGCTGATGTCGGCCTTGGTGGAGTAGAAGGCGACATGCCCGGCGATCGCCGAGACGGCCGGGTAGGGAGTCTCGTAGGTCCAGATCACGTCGTCCACGGTGTCGCCGGCCTCTGGAGTCCCTGTGGTGACGCCGTAGTAGCTGGCATCGCCCTTGAACGGGCAGTAGGTGCTGGTGTCGGTGCGAAAGATTCGGTCCTGCACCACGTCGGTCATCGGAATGTAGTGCACCACAGGCAACGTCGCCTCCCGTAATTCCAGCGCCGCAGTGGTGTCGGCGATCAGCTCGCCCCGAACGCGGACCTGCACGCGCGCCGTGGTGGGCTCGATGGTGATCGGGTGCCCGGCGTTGGGCTCTCTGATGTCCGGATGGGTCATGTCGGCGATCTCATTTCCCGGCGGTCTTCCCGGCCGGCTTGGTGGCGGTCTTGAGGGCGGCCCAGAACCGGGCCGCCTCGCGAATGGATTCCTCGACCGGGCGCGGTTGCCAGCCCAACTCGCGGACCGCCTTGCTGTGGTCGACGGGGGCTTCGGCGCGCATCATGCGCACCGACGCGAGGCTGAGTTCGGCGTCTTTCCCGGAGAGGCGGGCTTTCAGGCTGCCCAACATGCCCAGTGCGTACAGCGTCGGCACGGAAATCGAGCGTCGCGGCGGCGGCACACCGGCCTCGTCCGCCGCGATCCGCACCACGTCGGCGATGGCCATCATCCGTTCGCTGATGAGGTAGCGCTCGCCGATGCGCCCGTGCTCGGCGGCCAGGATCATGGCCCGAGCAGCGTCATCGACGCCGACGACCTCCAGTTGGATGCCGTGCATGCTGAACGGGAGCTTGCCGAAGACCGCGCCGGCGATGAAGGCGCCATGCGGGGTGCGGCCCCAGTCGCCGCTGCCATAGGTCGTTGCGACACACATCGCAACCGCGGGCAACCCGGCCTCGGCGACGGAGCGCATCACCAGGTTCTCGGCCTGCACCCGGGATTGCACGTAGGCGGACAGCCCGCGACTGCCGATGATGTCCTGCTCGGTCGCCACATGCCCGTGCCGGCGGCCGACCGTCGCATAGGTGCTGGTGAACACGAACCGGCGCAGGTGGGCCGTGACGGCGACGTCGAGGACGTTGCGCAGACCGTCGACGTTGGTGCGAAACAGCGGCGAGGTGTCGCGCAACCAGGCGCGCGCATCCACGACGCAGTAGTACACGTCGTCGACCCCGTCCATCGCCTCGCGCAGCGTGTCGGTGTCGAAGACGTCGCCGTGGAAGCGGGTCAGCGAAAGGTCGTCGATGGCCCGTGTGTTGGCGTTCGGCCGCACCATCGCCCGCACCTCGAAACCCTCTACCGCACCCTTGGCCACCAGTTGCCGGGTGACGTGCGAACCCAGAAAACCGTTGGCGCCGATGACGAGCTTGGCGCTCACCGCGTGCCCGTCCCCGGTGTGCCGCTGTTGCACGCCATCCACCGCGCGGCGTCGTCGTCGAGCGTGCCGAGCGCCCGGGCCTTGCGGCACCACGACATGCCCGCCTTCAGGAAGCGCAGCGGGTTGTAGATGTCTTCCTGGCGGCGCCACAGGCCGTCGCCGGCGTAGGTGACGATCGAGATGTTCGTCGCGCTGATGACGGTGCCGTCGCCGGGATCCCGCATCGGGTTGTCCAACTCGCAGATGATCCGCCCCGTTGACTCGTCAATCACCGACCACAGCGACGGGAAGGCGATCATGTGACTGCCCGGAAACGTGGTCATGGTGCGCTGGATCCAGACGCGCACCTCGTCACGGCCGTGCATGGTGCCCATCGCGTGTTCGATGTACTCGACGTCCGGGGTGTAGTGCCCGACCCAGGCGTCCCAGTCCTGCGTCTCGGCGGCCATGGCGACCGTCTCCTCGAACGTGGCGAAGGCGGTAGCTAATTCGCTGCGGGAGAAGCTGCGGGAGAACGGAAGCGCAACGTCGCGGCCCATCGCCGGAGTGTAACCTGGGGCACATGACCTCTGAGAAAGCGATCCTCGCCGGCGGCTGCTTCTGGGGCATGGAGGAGCTGATCCGCACGAAACCCGGTGTGCTCTCGACCCGGGTCGGCTACACAGGCGGGGACGTGCGCAACGCGACGTACCGCAACCACGGCACGCACGCCGAGGCCATCGAGATCGTCTACGACCCGGCGCTCACCGATTACCGGACGCTGCTGGAGTTCTTCTTCCAGATCCACGACCCGACGACGAAGAACCGTCAGGGCAACGACCTCGGGATGAGTTACCGGTCCGCCATCTTCTACACCGACGACGAGCAGAAGCGCATCGCGCTGGACACCATCGCCGACGTCGAGGCGTCCGGCTTGTGGCCGGGGACGGTCGTGACCGAGGTCAGCCCCGCCGGAGATTTCTGGGAGGCCGAGCCGGAGCACCAGGACTATCTGCAGCGCTACCCCAACGGGTACACCTGCCACTACGTGCGGCCCGGCTGGACACTGCCGCGGCGGGCGTCCTCCACGCTCGGCTAGCCGGCCACCAGCCGGCAGCCTTCAGCGTCGCCGCACCGCCACCCGCCCACCGTCTTTAGGCGTATATGCGACGCCACGGCCATGCCACCTCTCGCCCGGCGCGGTGGTGGTCTCAAGGGTGAAGTGCTGCAGCACCGTTCGCAGCACCACGTCCATCTCCATGTTGGCGAATGCCGCCCCCAGGCATCGCCGCGCGCCGCCGCCGAACGGCATCCACGACAGGGCCGCGGCCTTGTTGTCGATGTAGCGCTGCGGTTCGAAGCGCTCCGGGTGGGGAAACACCGCCGGGTCGTCGTGGATCTGCCCGATGCTGACCAGCAGCGAATCACCGCGGGGAATCACCCACTCCCCGAGGTGGAACACGGGCGGGTAGATGTGGCGGCCGGCGAAGTCGATGACCGTCCGCGACCGCTGCACTTCCAGGATCGTGGCCGCGCGCAGCTCACTGCCCCCGCTGTCGACCTCTGCGACGAGGGCCGCCAGCAGATCGGGGTGGCGGGTCACCCGCTCGAAGGCCCAGGCCAGGGTGGAGGCCGTCGTCTCGTGCCCGGCGGCCAGCAAGGTGAGCAGTTCGTCGGCGATGTCCTTGCGGGACATCGCCGACCCGTCGTCGTAGGTGCTGCGCAGCATCAGGGCGAGCACGTCGGTGCGGTCGGCGAAGCCGGGATCCGCCAGCTCGGCGTCGATCAGCCTCTCGATGATGGCGTCGTACTGGCGGCGCCATTCGTCCAGCCGGCCCCACGGGTTGTATCGGCCACGGGTGCGTGTGGGCTTGGGCAACGAAGCCAGGCGCGAGCCCAGCGTGACCCACGGCGGGATGAGGCGGCTCAGTTCGTCGAGATCGGCGCCCTCGGCGCCGAAGACCGTGCGCAGGATGGCGTTGAGCGTGATGTGGTTCATCGACGCCAAGGTGGCGAACTGCCGGCCCTGCGGCCATCCGGCGGTCTCGCGCAGCGTCTCCTCTTCGATGATCGCCTCGTAGTGCTTGATGCTCTTGCCGTGAAACGGCGGAGTCAGCAGGCGCCGCCGACGGCGGTGGTCGTTGAAATCGAGCGCGAAGACCGACCCCGAGCCGAACAGCCGGCTCAGGTTCGGCTGGATGTTGCCGAGATCGTCCGGGCTGCTGGTGAAGACCTGCTTGGCCAGCTGCGGATCGCCCACCACGACGACCCGGCCGTAGATCGGGAGATTCATGGTGAAGATCCGCCCGTGGCGGCGAGCCAACCGCTGGATCATCCCCCGCCGCGACACCGCGAAACCCAGGCCTAGCAAGAACTTCGGCATGCGGACCGCCGGGGGCAGGTGGACATCGGCGGGTGCTGGCGCGTCGGTGACTGTGTCGCTCATGACTGTGCTGCTCCCCTTGACTCCCCGCCGTGGTACGTCTGTGTACCGCAGGCCTTTCCCCAGACGGTACACTGTGGTACCACGGGCTGACAAGACGTTTTCCCGACGAACCGGTCCGACGGAACGAAAGGGGTGCCGGCCGTGGTCTCAGCGGTGACAGCGCCGGCGGCGGCGACCGGCGACCCGTCGACCGACCTGTTCCGGCATCGGCTGCTCGACGGCCTCGCCGCCTCGATCGGTGAGCGCGGCTACCGCGCCAGCACGGTCGCCGACGTCGTCCGTCACGCGCGCACGTCCAAGCGCACGTTCTACGACCGGTTCGCCAGCAAAGAGGACTGCTTCCTCGAGTTGCTGCGCGCCGACGTCGACGAACTCGGCGGGCGCATCGCCGCCGCGGTCGATCCGGACTCCGCGTGGGACCGGCAGATCCGTCAAGCGGTCGAGGCTTACGTCGGGCATATCGAGTCGCGGCAGCCGATCACCTTGAGCTGGATCCGGGAACTCCCCTCGCTCGGAGCCGTCGCCCGCCCCGTCCAGCGTCGGGGCCTGCAGCTGTTGGCCAGCCTGCTGATCGACCTCAGCGCCAGCCCGGGGTTCCAGCGCGCCGGGCTGCCGGCGCTGACCCCGTCGCTGGCCGTGATCCTGCTGGGCGGTCTGCGCGAACTGACCGCGCTCGCCGTCGAGGACGGACGCCCGATGCGAGAGATCGTGGAGCCTGCCGTCGACGCCTCCGTCGCGCTGTTGGGCCCGCGGCACCGGGGCACGTTGCCGGGCTAGGCTCGACACCGACACCTCACAACCAACACCTCATCTAATGGGAGATCCCCATGCGGCTATCGACCCGCAACCAGCTCACGGGCACCATCGTCGAGGTCGACCTCGGCGCTGTGACGGCGATCGTGAAGGTCAAACTCGACGGTGGCGACCAAATTGTCACTGCGTCGATTACCAAGGATGCCGCAACGGATCTCGGCCTCAAGGCCGGTCAGCCGGCGACGGTGTTCATCAAGTCCAGCGAAGTCGCCATCGGCGTCGAGTAAATCCGGAGCCTCCTGGGTCTCCTGGCCTCCCGGGGCGTCCGCGACACGTAAACCACGCACATGACACGCCGAAAAATGCCGCCAAGGTTTACGTTTCGGCGCCGGGGGCGGCACCGGGGACGCCGCCGGTGACGCCGCGAAGGAACGCGCGGAGGCGGTCCAGCACCAACCCGGGCGCCTGGTCGACGATCCAATGGCCGACCCCGTCGACCATTTCAACCTCGAAATCGTTGAGCCGGTCTGCGTACCCGTCGAGCAGTGCGGGGACCAGCACCGGGTCCTTTGTGCCGGTCAACCAGCGGACCCGGATGTCGAGGCGGGCCCCCTTGAGGTCGTGCTCGCCGCGCATCCAGCGCAGCATCTCCCTGGTCTGGAACGTTCGGTACCACCGCGAGCCGGCAACGGCGTGCCCGGGCTCCCGCAGGCACGCGCTGTAGATCGCCATGTCCTCGTCGGACGGCGCGAAGCCCCCGCCGACCCATCGGGTCAGGGCGCGGGCGTAGTGGTCGCTGGAGGCGCCGATCAGCCGCGGACCGACCACCGGCAGCATGAGGGGGATCTGGTACCAGAACCGCCACAGGTGGCGGGCCGACGACAGGTCGCGCCGCACCCACGGCGCGACGGTGTTCAGCCCGAAGAAGCCGTTCACCTTCTGCGGATAACGCAACAACATGATGAACGCCACCGGGCCGCCCCAGTCGTGGGCGACCAGGGTCACCGACGCCACCCCCAGGCGTTCCAGCACGGCCGCCAGGTCGTCGGCCATCTCATCCTTGCGATAACTCGACCGGGGAGCCGAACTCCACCCCGCGCCGCGCAGGTCCGGGCACAGCACCCGGTAACCGTCGGCGGCGAGCGGCCCGATCAATTCGTGCCACTCCCACCAATTTTGGGGAAATCCGTGCACCAGCATGACGGCGGGTCCATCGGGCGGACCCGCGTCCGCGACATGGATGGTAACGCCGCCCGTGATGTCCACGTATCTGTGTTCGACACCGTCGAGGACGGGCATGGCGACCATCTGCTGAAACTAGTCCTTCGCCAGGAACCGATCGACGTAGGGCGCGAACCGGGCGCGCAGGTCGTCCTCGGTGAGGCCAAACATCTCACACGAGGTTTCGACCCCGCCGAACCGGCCTCGCTGATGGCCCTCCAGGTAGCCGGCGACGGCCGCCTGCGCCTCACCGGTGAACGGTTCGCCGGCCAAGGCGTAAATCCGGTCGACGGTGCCGACCTCGTCGGCCATGAAGTCGTCGAATCGGACGTCGATCGAGCGGTCCGGGCCGACGACGTCGCGGTCGCGGACCAGTGTGCCGAGCATGCGGTCGAGGCGGTCGATCCATGCCGTCGCGATCTGGGCCACCGGGACCGACGATCGGTGCATGCGGGCCGCGTAGGTGACCATTGCGATCATCGACAACGCCACCGGCACCGGGTCGCGGTGGGTGAACACGACGATGCTGCCGGGGAAGACCCGGTCCAGCACCGGCACCTGTTCGAGGTGCTGCGGCGACTTGAGCAGCCAGCGGCGGCCACCGCGCAGAAACTGCATCGCCTTGAGCTGGCTGACGAGGTGCTGATAATGCGGTGTCTGGTCGTGGGACTGGTAATACTCTCGCCAGCTGGGCATCTCGGCGAGCGTCTCGAAGAGCATCGTCGAGAAGTCGTTGGCCAGCAGTTGGATCTCTTCGTGCACGTGGTCGGTGGTCATCTCGTGCATCAGCGGGAAGTGTGGCATCACGGTGTTGATCACGCCGACCCCGACGTCCATGCGCGTCCGCCGCGGATCCGGTTCGATTCCCGCCTCGACGGGCAGCGGGAACGGTTCGACGCTCTCCCAGTACGGCATGGTGCGGAAGGTGGGTGCCGCCGCCAGCAGGTTGTGCAGGTGGGTGGTGCCGGTGCGGGGCAGGCCGGCGATCACCACCGGGGGTTTCAGGTCGATGTCGTCGATCTCGGGATGGCGGCTCATCAGGTCGGTCAGCAGCAGCCGGTTTTTAAGGAGCTGCAGCAGCTGCGAGTAGAAGTTGACCGTCCCGGCCGGGTGCAGGTCGCCGATGTCCCGCAGCGCGGCGAGCAAGACGTCCAGCCGCTCGCGGTAGTCGCCGGGTCCGAAGTCGTCCAGACCGGTGTCGGCGCTGGCTTGCGCGTGGAGCGCGTCGGTATCCAGCGGGCACAGCGGGGCCATGGTGGCCATCATGTCGAGGATCTGCTGAGCCTCGGGACTGAATCGCGGCGAGTCGAGGTCGTCGAGCCGGACGGAGCGGGCAGCGTTCACGGATCGGAAGTATAACCCCGTGCTAGGGTCAATTGCTGCATGGCAGTGGCTATTTCATTCGCCTGAAAGGAATCCGCGAATGGCCCACGAGTCGAGTACGGCCTGGCACGAACTGCTCGATCTACTCGGCTCGCTGGACCAATCGTTCCTCGACGGCGACCGCGCGGTGACCGACGACCGGCACGTCGCCGACGGCTACCGCACCCTGGCCATCACGTTGGGGGTGGCCTTCGACACCTACCTGTTCCCCGAGCCTGGACGTCCGCAGTTCGTCGCGGTCAACACGCCGCTGCGCCGCGACCGCCGGTGGGGCGGCGACAACACCGACGCCTACTACTACATGTGCCCGGTCGATCCGGCGCGCCGCTACCGCATCAGCGGCAACGCCGGCGACAGCGTCTACTTCTCGGTGACCGCCTACAACGAGCCGTCGCCGGGCGCGTGGTCGGACAAAGTGGTCGCGATCGTCCGCGACAGCGACCTCGACGTTGACGCGGGCGGCAACTTCTCCTTCGACTTCGGTCCCGCGCCCGACGCCGCCGCGCTGGTCACTCGCGACTACCAGGCCAATCCCATGACCGGCCGCCCGGTGAGTTGGCGTATCGAGGCGCTCGACGAGCCCGAACCGCTGCGGCACGGCGACGCCCAGACCGCGGCTGCCCTGCGGGCGACTGCCACCTGGTTGCGCACGATGTTCGCCATCGTGCCACTGGCGGTCGGGGCACGCGTCGACGACCAGCACGCGTTGGGGCACGAGACCTCGCAGGCCGCAAATCAATTCGCTGATCCCTACCAGGTTCCCGACGCCAACTTCGGCTGGTCGGCGCGCGATGCCTGCTATTCCTACGGCAGCTTCGTGCTCGACGACGACGAGGCCCTGGTGATCACGCACCAACCCCCGCAGTGCAGGTTCTGGAACATGGTGGTGTGGAACCAGTTCATGGCCACCTACGGCGCCGCCGAGGGCCCCGACGCCCGCTGCTCGATCAACGGCCACAGCGCGGTCGCCAACAGCGACGGCTCGGTGACCATCGTGTTGTCCCCGGCGCGGACCCGCCACCCCAACTCGCTCACCACGCTGGGCTATCCGCGCGGAAACCTGGCCTTCCGGTGGTTTCTGGCCGACGCGGTGCCGGCGCGCCCCGCGGTGACGCTGGTCAAGGCGTCGCAAGCACCGACCGAAGTGCACTGAGGGCAGGGCGGCAGTATGAGGGACTTCGAAACAGATCCCGGCGACCAGACGAAGCT
>CAIYOH010000225.1 GCA_903927745.1 uncultured Mycobacteriaceae bacterium | reverse complement strand
TCAGCTTGGGAAGCTGATGTTCTGCCATTGAACTACATCGGCGCAATCGTGCCGTCAGGCTAGCATCCGCGGAATTCGTTATACATGTTCTCTATTTCGTTATCGTGTCGTAATCTATTTCCGTGGGGCGGCATGAGTTAGTCACCAAGCGACCAAAGAAGTCGCCTCCTGTAGGAATGGTGCTGGTCGCTCTGGTCGCCCCCGCCGCTGTGTTTCTCGGACCGGCGGGTGACGTGCGTCCGCTTGCCGCCCGGGAGGCGGCGAAGCCCTCCCAGGCGGTCGTCGCCGACGTCGAGCAGTACCGACCAGAAATTGTGGCCGCGCCGCAGTCGATGGCCCACAACGCCGTGGGTGACGGTCTCGCCGAACGGCCGGCTGCGCCGGCGTCGCGGTACCACACGCGGTCCCGGTTCCTGTCCGTCGGCGTGGCACCGGAACAGGGCCTTCAAGTCAGAACCATTCTGGTCGCGCGCAGCATCAGCGACGCCTATCCCGAAATTCATCGGATGGGTGGCGTTCGGCCGGACCCGCTGCCGTGGCACCCGCTCGGATTGGCGGTCGATGTGATGATTCCCGATCCGAGTAGCGCCGAGGGGATCGCCCTGGGGAACCGGATCGTCGACTACGTGATGGCGAACTCTAGCCGTTTCGGCATACAGGACGCGATTTGGCGGGGCGTCTATTACACGCCCAATGGGGGGCGTTCCTCCGCGGGCGGCCATTTCGACCACGTCCACGTCACGACCACCGGTGGTGGATATCCCAGGGGCGGGGAAACCTACCTCCGGTGACTGGCGGATAGGCTCGTCCGGTGCTGCTCTCCGACCGTGACCTCCGGGCCGAAATCGCCGCCGGCCGACTGGGCGTCGACCCGTTCGACGACACCCTGGTGCAGCCGTCCAGCATCGACGTCCGACTCGACTGCATGTTCCGGGTGTTCAACAACACCCGCTACACCCATATCGACCCGGCGCAACAGCAGGACGAGCTGACCAGCCTGGTCCAGCCGCTCGATGGCGAGCCTTTCGTGCTGCACCCCGGGGAGTTCGTGCTCGGGGCGACGCTGGAGTTGGTCTCTCTGCCCGACGACCTCGCCGGGCGGTTGGAAGGGAAATCATCGCTGGGACGGCTCGGCCTGCTCACGCACTCG
Organism: uncultured Mycobacteriaceae bacterium; assembly: GCA_903927745.1. Lineage (GTDB taxonomy): Bacteria > Actinomycetota > Actinomycetes > Mycobacteriales > Mycobacteriaceae > Mycobacterium. The sequence continues at coordinate 3,179 of CAIYOH010000225.1, read as the reverse complement.
ACCGCCGGTTTCATCGACCCCGGCTTCAGCGGTCACATCACGCTCGAACTGTCCAACGTCGCCAACCTGCCGATCACCCTGTGGCCCGGCATGAAGATCGGGCAGCTCTGCATCTTGCGGTTGACCAGCCCGGCCGAGCATCCCTACGGCAGCTCGCGCGTCGGATCGAAGTACCAGGGTCAGCGGGGCCCGACGCCGTCGCGCTCGTATCAGAATTTCATACGAACTACCTAGCTTCGCAGCCTCGCTACAGCGCTTTCCCTGAGGGATGATTGACCGACGCCAGGCTGGTAACTCCGCGGAGGAGGTGGCGGAGGAGGTGGCGGAGGAGGTGATTGTGGACATCGTCCTCGGGGTCTCGATGGGGCCGTCAGCGATCCGGATGGTCGTTCTCGAAGGACAGTGCGCCGACGGCGACACGCTCGCGGCCATCCTCGGCCCGGAGGACCCGGACACTGCGCTGACCCAGCGGGACGCACCGTCGGTGGACGCACCGTTGTTCGCCGCGTCGACGGCAGCACTGGCCTACAGCGCCGTGCCGGACGAGGACGCCGACGCCCCGACTGTCCTCCTCGACGAGCTGTTCGAGTCGAACGAGGCCGAACCGCATCGCCGACCCGCTCTGCTGATCGGCAGCGCCCTGGCGGTGGTCGCGATCTCCGCAGTGCTGGCGCTGGAGATCGCTCTTGGCATCGGCGTCCGCGACACGACGGTCGCGCTCCAGCGCATCCCCGATCAGCACCTCATCACTCCGACACCGCTGCAGGCGCCAGCGCTCGGGCCGGTGGAGCCGGTCGCGGTGGCGGCTCCACAGCCGAAGGTCGACCTTGCGGCCCCTCCGGTGGCGCCGAAACCGGCTGCCCCACCGGTTCCAGCGGCGCCCGTCCCGGTGTTGCCCGTCCCGGTGGCGCCCGTTCCGGTGTCGCCCGTTCCGGTGTCGCCGTTCCCCGTGTTGCCGGTGCGTCCGCTGGTTCCGAACCCATTCGTGGGCCCGCCGGGGGGCAACCATGTCCCGTACCTGGCGCCACCGCAGGTGCTCCTGCCCCTGCCCCTGCCCCTGCCCCTGCCGCGGCCGATCGTCCCGGGCGTGGGTCCCTTCGGCGGTGTGGGTCCCTTTGGCCACTTCGCCGGCCCACATTTCGGTGGCGGCCCATTCGGAGGTGTCGTCGGCGGAGGGCACTGATCACCGGCAGCTGTCATCTGCCGTTTGCCTCCCGATCAGCCGGGCGACGCAGTCTGCTCATTGCGGTGACCTACACCGGTGGTATGCGATGCACCGTATTCGGCACGGGTTACCTGGGCGCTACCCATGCGGTCGGGATGGCCGAACTGGGGCACGACGTCATCGGGGTCGACATCGATCCGGGCAAGGTGGCCAAACTCTCCGGCGGCGACATCCCCTTCTACGAGCCCGGGCTGCGAAAGCTGTTGGTCGACAACTTGGCTGCCGGCCGGGTGCGGTTCACCACCGATTACGACATGGCAGCAGATTTTGCCGACGTGCATTTCCTGGGAGTCGGTACGCCGCAGAAGAGGGGCGAGTACGGAGCCGACCTGTGCCATGTCAACGCCGTCATCGACGCGCTGGTGCCGCGCCTGACGAGGCCGGCGGTGCTCGTCGGGAAATCGACGGTCCCCGTGGGCACGGCAGCGGATCTGGCGTCACGGGCCGCCGCGCTCGCACCCCCCGGCGTGGACGTCGAAATCGCCTGGAACCCCGAGTTCCTGCGTGAGGGCTTCGCCGTACACGACACCTTGCACCCGGACCGCATCGTCTTGGGCGTGCAACCGGATTCGGTACGTGCCGAGGCGGCGGTTCGCGAACTCTACGGTCCGTTGTTGGACGCCGGTGTCCCGTTCATGCTGACCGATCTGCAGACTGCGGAGTTGGTCAAGGTGTCGGCGAACGCTTTTCTGGCGACCAAGATTTCATTCATCAACGCGATCTCGGAAGTGTGCGAGGCCGCGGGCGCCGACGTCAGCCTGCTGGCCGACGCGCTCGGCTATGACCCGCGGATCGGGCGCCAATTCCTCAACGCTGGTTTGGGTTTCGGTGGCGGGTGCCTGCCTAAGGACATCCGCGCGTTCATGGCCCGCGCCGGTGAATTGGGGGCCGACCAGGCGCTGACGTTCCTGCGCGAGGTGGACAGCATCAACATGCGCCGGCGCACCCGCATGGTGGAACTGGCCAGCGCCGCCTGCGGCGGGTCTCTGCTGGGCGCCAACATCGCCGTACTCGGCGCGGCGTTCAAGCCCGAGTCCGACGACGTGCGCGACTCACCCGCGCTCAACGTCGCGGGACAACTGCAACTCAACGGGGCCGCCGTCAACGTCTACGACCCGAAGGCATTGGACAACGCGCAGCGACTGTTCCCGACGCTCAACTACGCGGCGTCGGTGGAAGAGGCCTGCGAGCGCGCGGACGCGGTGCTGGTGCTCACCGAGTGGCGGCAGTTCGTCGAACTCGACCCGGACGACCTGGCCGACCGGGTGCGCGCACGGGTGATCGTCGACGGCCGCACCTGCCTCGACGCGGCGCGCTGGCGTCAGGCGGGGTGGAAGGTTTACCGGCTGGGTGGGCCGCGTCCCTAAAACGGTGGGGCGTCTTCAGCGAGTCGACGACGCGGCTATCGCTGAGTGAAAACTGCAAGAGATCTTCGACACCGCCACCGCTGATGACGGGCTGAGCGTAATCGGTGTTTGCCGCGAAACCCGGTATTACGCGGGACCTCCCGCTCCTCCGGCGCCGCCGACTCCGGAGGTGCCCGATCCCCCCGCCCCGCCCGAATTGCCCGGATTGCCACTGCCGCCACTCCCGGTGCCTCCGGTGCCCCCGGCACCGCCATAGCCGCCGATACCGTTGAGGCCGGGGCCACCCTCGCCGCCCGTGCCGCCGTGCCCACCGGTAGCGCCGCTGCCGCCTGCACTGCCGCCGATGCCACCGGTACCGCCAGTACCGCCCGTGGCACTGGCGAAGCCGCCGACACCGCCGTCCCCGCCGGTGCCACCGACGCCTCCAGCGCCGGTGGTGAAGCCGACACCTCCAGGACCGCCGTTGCCGCCGGCGCCGCCCTGACCGCCGTCATTGGCGCCGAATGTCGTGGCGCCACCCGCCACACCCGCGCCGCCGGTACCGCCGATGCCGCCCGCACCGCCGGTGCCGCCCACGCCCACGATGG
>CAIYOH010000224.1 GCA_903927745.1 uncultured Mycobacteriaceae bacterium | reverse complement strand
CGATCACCGACGCCAACTGCTTGGCCGACCGGCACTCGTGGATCGTGATCACCTCTTCGTAGCGGGGCACCGCCGAGTCGCCGCTACCCCACAGATGCCGGGGCTCGGGGTTCAGCCAGTGCGCATGGCGACTCGCGGTCACCATGTGGGCCAGCAGCGGAGTTTCGGGGTTGCGGTAATTGGTGCGACCGTCGCCCAGCACCAACAACGAACTGCGCGGTGACAAGACGTTCGGAAAGTTCTGCACAAACGACGCGAACGCATTGCCATAGTCGGAATGGCCGTCGCGGCTGTACACCCCGGACTCGCGGGTGATGCGCTGGATGGCCACCGCAAGGTCGGCCTCGGGGCCGAACATGTGGGTCACCTCGTCGGTGGTGTCGATGAAGGCGAACACCCGGACGCGGGAAAACTGCTGGCGCAGGGCGTGGACCAACAGCAGGGTGAAGTGGCTGAACCCGGCGACCGAGCCCGATACGTCACAAAGCACGACCAGCTCCGGTCGGGCCGGGCGGGGCTTGGCCAGGACGACGTCGATCGGCACGCCGCCGGTGGACATCGACGTGCGCAGCGTCTTGCGAAGGTCGATTGATCCGGCCCGGGCGCGTCGCCGGCGGGCGGCGAGCCGGGTGGCCAGGGTGCGGGCGAGCGGCGCCACCACCCGGCGCATCTGGCGTAGCTGGTCACCGGAGGCGCGCAGGAACTCGACGTTCTCGGAAAGCTGAGGGATGCCGTACGTCTGGACGTGCTCGCGGCCGAGTTGCTCGGCGGTGCGCCGTTTCGTTTCGGCGTCGACCAATCTGCGTAATTGCGTGATCCGCTGCGCTGCCATGGCTTTGGCGATCTGTTCCTGAGTGGGCGACGGTTCGTCGCCGTACTCCGCAAGCAGCCCCGCCAGCAGCTTGCCTTCCAACTCATCGAGCGCCATCGACTTGAGCGCCTGATACGACGAGAAGGACGGGCCGCGGCTGGAGTTGTATTTGCCGTAGGCCGAAACGATCTGCGCGATCATCGCGACCAGGCGCTGATCCATCTCAGCGAGGTCCGGGTTCTCGGTGAGCAGTTCCAGCAACATCTGGCGCATCGCCTCGACGTCCTCGGGCGGCAGGGAGGTGTCGTCGGGAGCCTCGACGGAGTCCTCCGGTACCACCGTGCGGGTGCCCATCGCCGCCGGGAACCACAGGTCGAACATGGCGTCGTAGGTTTCCCGGTGATCGGCGCGGTGCAGCACGGCGCAGGCGAGGCCCTCGCGGAGCACCTCCCGATCGTCCAGCCCCAGGGTGGCCATCACGCGGCCGGCATCCACCGTCTCCGACGGCCCCACCGAAACACCCTGCCCCCGAAGCGCTTCTACGAAGCCCACCAGGTGTCCCGGCAGCCCGTAAGGGGCCAGTGGCCGCGAGGGCCGGACGCGTCGGACTACCACGGATCTCCTAGTTCAGGCGCAGCTCGCCGATGGCGCGCTGCTGATCGGATTGATGTTTGAGGACCACGCCGAGCGTGGCGGCGACGACGGCGTCGTCAATGGTGTCCAGGCCGAGCGCGAGCACCGTTCGGCCCCAGTCGATGGTCTCGGCGATGGACGGCACCTTCTTGAGTTGCATCGAGCGCAGTACGCCGATGATGCGGACCAACTCCTCGGCGAGGCGCTCGGGCAGCTCGGGAACACGGGACAGCAGGATGCGGCGCTCCAGGTCCGGGCCGGGGAAATCGATGTGCAGGAACAGGCAGCGGCGCTTGAGCGCCTCGGACAGTTCGCGGGTGGCGTTCGACGTCAGCACGACGAACGGCAGCCGCTCGGCGACGAGGGTGCCCAATTCGGGCACGGTCACGGCGAAGTCGGACAGCACCTCCAACAGTAGGCCCTCGATCTCGATATCAGCCTTGTCCGTTTCGTCGATCAGCAGCACCGTGGGCTCGGTGCGGCGAATGGCCGTCAGCAGCGGGCGTTGCAGCAAGAACTCCTCACTGAACACATCGTCGCGGGTCTGATCCCAGTCCCCGTGCCCGGCAGCGTTACTCGTTTGGATACGCAGTATCTGCTTGGCGTGGTTCCATTCGTAGAGCGCGCGGGCCTCATCGACACCTTCATAACATTGCAGGCGGACCAGGCCCGAGTCGGTGGCCTGTGCGACGGCGCGGGCCAGTTCGGTCTTGCCGACGCCGGCGGGACCTTCCACCAGCAGCGGCTTGCCCAGCCGGTCGGCAAGGAACACCGCCGTCGCTGTGGCGGTGTCCGGCAGGTAGCCGGTACCGGCCAACCGTCGGGAGACGTCGTCGATGTCGGTGAACAGCGGCCTGTGCCGGGCGGGCACGCTCACGATGTGGTCTTCCTCCAGGACTTTCGCAGGATATTCGGACGGGTCAGGCTGGGCGGATATGCCCGTCTCCCCAGGCGATCCACTTGGTTGAGGTCAACTCCGGCAGCCCCATCGGACCGCGCGCGTGCAACTTCTGGGTGGAGATGCCGATCTCGGCACCGAAACCGAACTGCTCGCCGTCGGTGAACGCCGTCGACGCGTTGACCATGACCGCGGCGGCGTCGACCGCGTCGGTGAACCGTTGCGCGGCTGCCATATCACTGGTCACGATCGCCTCGGTGTGCCCGGTTCCGTACTCGTTGATGTGCGCGATCGCGGCCTCGAGCCCGTCGACGACCGCCACCGCGATGTCCATCGACAGGTATTCCCGACGCAGATCGTCCTCGTCGGTCTCCAGATCGGAGCAGAGATGCACCGTTACGCCGGCGTCCTGCAGGGCGGCCATCAGGCGCGGCAGGGCACGTCCGGCGATCGCGGCATCGACCAGCAACGTCTCGGCTGCGTTGCAGACGCTGGGCCGGCGCGTCTTGGAATTCAGCAGAATCCGCTCGGCCAGGTCTAGGTCGGCGCCTTCGTGCACGTAAACGTGACAATTGCCGACTCCGGTCTCGATCGTGGGCACCTGCGCATCGCGGACCACCGCGTCGATCAAGCCGGCTCCCCCGCGCGGGATCACCACGTCGACCAGTCCGCGGGCCTGGATCAGGTGCGTGACGGTGGACCGATCGGCGGCGGAGAGCAACTGCACCGCATCGGCCGGTAGGTCTTCGGTGTCCAGGGACGAGCGCAACACCCCGACGAGCGCCCGATTGGACCGCGCCGCCGAGGAGCTGCCGCGAAGGAGCACCGCGTTTCCGGACTTGAGTGCCAACCCGAAGGCATCGACGGTGACGTTGGGTCGACCCTCGTAGATCATGCCGATCACACCGAGTGGAACGCGCTGCTGACGCAGTTGCAGCCCGTTGGGCAGGGTGTAGCCGCACAGCACCGTCCCGACAGGATCCGGTAGCCCCGCGACCTGGCGCAGGCCAGCGGCGATTCCCTCGACGCGCTTGTGGTCCAGCGCCAACCGGTCGAGCATCGCGGCCGGCATGCCGGCGGCGCGGGCGGCCTCGAGGTCGTGCGCGTTGGCCTCCAGAATCGCGTGGGCATGGCCGCAGATCGCCTCGGCGGCCGATCGCAACGCCTGGTCCTTGGCGACCGTCGGCAACAACGCCAGGATGCGGGAGGCCACCCGGGAGCGGCGTGCGGCATCGTGGACATCGCGGCGCAGATCGGGCTGCCACTGATGGGTCGCATCGCTCCGGGAT
>CAIYOH010000223.1 GCA_903927745.1 uncultured Mycobacteriaceae bacterium | reverse complement strand
CGCAGCGCGGCCTCGCGGTCCACGCCGGAATGCACGGTGCGCACCTGGCCGTCCAGCGCGGTCAGCGCGTCGATCACCTCGGCATTGGTGCTGCCCAGCGCTTGCGCCAGCTGATGGACCCGCAGGCGGTCCGGCAGGTCGTCGTTTTGGTTGGGCTCGCGCGCCGGATTTGTGGGCGCCGGATTTGGGGGCGTTGCATTGTCTGCCACGTATTCTCCTTGAGCCCCCGGGCGCGTCATGTCGACGCGGCCACTCGAGGGCTTCGCTACGGGCCCGGGTGGGTTCCCCGGGCTTGGGATGGTCTCGCCCCGAGCGGCTCAGGGAGAACTCGCTCGGCGCCGTACTGAATGGAGGCCTTGTTGACATGCGGCGCATCGTCGCGAGGTTGCCACGGTCGCGCTTGTCGTGAGTCTTCATCCAGGTGTCCGACGCCGGTTCGGCGACGTTCACCTGCACTCAGTATCCCACATCGCCTTCCGGGCTCACCGGCACCCGGTGCGCGGCACTAGCCGGCAGGAAACCAGAGGGCGATCTCGCGCGTCGCCGACTCGGCGGAATCGGAGCCATGCACCAGGTTGAGCTGGGTCTCCAGCCCGAAATCGCCTCTGATGGTGCCGGGCGTGGCCTTCTCCACGGGGTCGGTGCCACCGGCGAGTTGCCGGAACGCCGCGATGGCCCGCGGGCCTTCCACGATTGCCGCCACCACCGGTCCCGACGTGATGAATTCCAGCAGCGAACCGAAGAAGGGCTTCCCCTGGTGTTCCGCGTAGTGGCTGCCGGCCAGCTCCGCGCTGACGTTGCGCAACTCCAGCGCTACCAGGGTGAGGCCTTTTCGCTCGATGCGGCTGACGATCTCCCCGATCAGGCGCCGTTCGACGCCGTCAGGCTTGATCAGGACGAGGGTCCGTTCGGTCACGGCGGCTAGCGTACACAACACGCAAGGGTCAGTCGGGCGGCCGCTCTGCGCTCTGCCGGCGCCGGACCTCGGCGCGCAAGTACGCGATCAGCGCCCACACCCCGGTGAACACCACACCGATGATGCCGACGCCGGGATACAGCGCGAATCCGGCCAGCAGCAGCGCCTGGGCACCCAGGTTCACCCAGATCGCCCAGGGTCTGCGCTGCAGCCCGCCGAGCAGGACCAGCAGCACGGCCAGGCCGATCAGGTAGGTCAGCGACGCCGGCGTCAGGCCACCGCCAACCGCACCGACCACCGGTATCGCCAGCAGCACCACGATCGCCTCGAGAAGAAGCGTGGCGGCCATCACCGCACCGAAGCTCTTCCAGGGGTCGGGGCGGGGTTCCGGACGGCCCGGCTCTGCGCCCTGCGGGCTTTCAGGGCTTTCGCGAGTCATGCGGGGTCCCGACCGAACAACGTCCGCGCCACCCCGGCGGTGACGACCGATCCGGTGATGACTATCCCGGCTCCCCCGGCTCCCCCGGCTCCCCCGTCTCCCTCAGAGTCGACCAGGACGGTCGCGGCGTCGATCGCGTCGCGCAGGTTCGCGGCGGTCGTCACCCGCTCGAGCCCGAACCGTTCGGCGGCGGCCGCGGCCAGCGACTCGACGTCCAGCGCGCGCGGCGACCCGTTGTGGGTCACCACGACGTGGTCGAACACTGGCTCCAGTGCCGCCAGGATGCCGTCGACGTCCTTGTCGGCGAGCACGCTGAGCACGCCGACCAGAAACGGGAAGTCGAACTCGTCGGCCAGGGTCCGCGCCAGCGCGGCCGCGCCGGCCGGATTGTGCGCGGCGTCGATGAACACCGTCGGTGCGCTGCGCATGCGCTCGAGCCGGCCCGAGCTGGTGACGGCGGCGAAACCGGCCCGCACCGCGTCGATATCGAGTTGGCGCTGCGCCCCGGCGCCGAAAAAGGCCTCGACGGCCGCGAGCGCCACGGCCGCGTTGTGCGCCTGGTGCTCGCCGTGCAGCGGCAGAAACAGGTCGGAGTACACCCCGCCGAGCCCTTGTAGCGCGAGCACCTGTCCGCCGACCGCGACGCGGCGGTCGAGGACAGCGAACTCCGAATCCTCGCGCGCGACAGCGGCGTCCGCACGCACGGCCTGGGCCAGCAGCACCTCCATGGCCTCCGGTGCCTGGCGCCCGATCACCGCGACGGTGTCGGGCGCGCCGTCGGCGGCCCGGCTGATGATGCCGGCCTTCTCTCCCGCGATCTCAGCGATGGTGTCGCCGAGATAGTCCATGTGGTCGAGGGCGATCGGAGTGATCACCGCCACCGGAGCGTTGATCACGTTGGTGGCGTCCCAGCGCCCGCCCAGGCCCACCTCGACCACCGCGATGTCGACGGGGGCGTCGGCGAACGCGGCGAACGCCATCGCCGTGACCACCTCGAATTTGCTCATCGCCGGGCCAGACGAGGACGCCAGTGACTGTTCGTCGATCATCTGGACGAACGGCTCGATCTCCCGGTAAGTCTCCACGTACCGGGCGGGACTGATCGGTTCTCCGTCGATCGCGATGCGCTCGACCGCCGACTGCAGGTGCGGGCTGGTGGTTCGGCCGGTGCGCTGGTGCAGGGCGGTCAGCAACGCGTCGATGATCCGCGTCACCGAGGTCTTGCCATTGGTGCCCGCGACATGGATCGACGGGTAGCTCAGTTGCGGCGAGCCCAGCAGGTCCATCAGGGCGCTGATCCGGGTCAGGCTCGGCTCGATGCGGGTCTCCGGCCAGCGCTGGTCCAACAGGTGCTCCACCTGCAACAGGGCGGCGATCTCGTCGGGCGTCGGCGAGGCGAGGGGTTCCGGTATGTCCCATGTCTCCGGGGATGGCTCGACACTCATTGCAGCGCAGCCAGCCTGGCCATGATGCGGTCGGTTTCTTCATTCGCCAGCCGCTGCCGGTCGCGGATCTTGTCGACGACGGGCTGGGGCGCCTTGGCCAGAAAGTCCTCGCTGGCCAGCTTGGCGGCCGTGGACGCGAGCTCCTTGCGCGCCACGGCCAGGTCCTTCTCCAGGCGGCGGCGCTCGGCGGCAACGTCGATAGTGCCCGAGGTGTCGAGTTCGACGACGACGGCGTGATTCATGGTGGGTCCCAGCCGCACCTCCAACGACACCGACGAGCGGAAGTCCGGGCCCGGCGCCGTCAGCCACGCCAGCGACGTCACGGCGCTCACCTGTCCGCGCAGGCCCGCATCCTCGATACCGGACAACCGCGCCGGCACTTTCTGCCGGTCGGCCAGCCCCTGTTCGCTGCGGAAACGCCGGACCTCGGTGATCAGCCTCTGCATATCGCCGATCCGTTGGTCCGCACCCGGATCGAGGCCGACGCCCGAGGCCGCCGGCCAGTCGGCGATCACCACGGACTCCTCGCCCGTCAGGGCTTGCCACAGCGTCTCGGTCAGGAAGGGAATGACGGGGTGGAGCAGCCGCAGCAGCTGATCGAGCACTGCGGCCAGGACGGCGGCAGTGTGGGAGGAGCCGTCGGCGAGCTGCGTCTTGGCCAGCTCCACATACCAGTCACAGAACTGGTCCCATGCGAAGTGGTAGAGCGCCTCGCAGGCGCGACCGAACTCGTAGCGGTCGAATGCCGAATCAACCTCGGCGCGAACCTCTTCCAGCCGTCCCAGGATCCAGCGGTCGGCATCGGTCAGCTCGTCGGGTGGCGGCAGTGCCACCAGCCGCGCGCCGTTGAGCAGTGCGTAGCGCGTGGCATTGAACAATTTGGTGCAGAAGTTGCGCGAGGCCCGGACGGCGTCCTCCCCGACGGACAGGTCACCGCCCGGACTGGCGCCGCGGGCCAGGGTGAATCGCAGGGCGTCGGCCCCGAACGTGTCCACCCAGTCCAGGGGGTCGATGACGTTGCCCTTGGATTTACTCATCTTCCGGCCGGACTCGTCGCGGATCAGCCCGTGCAGGAAGACATCGGTGAACGGGACCTGCGGCCCTCGTCGGCCGCCGAGGGTGACGGCGTCGTCGGCGCCGACGAAGGTGCCGAACATCATCATCCGCGCCACCCAGAAAAAGAGGATGTCGTAGCCCGTCACCAGAACGCTTGTCGGATAGAACTTTTCCAGCTCGGGCGTCCGGGTCGGCCAGCCCAGCGTGGAGAAGGGCCACAGCGCCGACGAGAACCACGTGTCCAGCACATCGGGATCCTGCTCGAAGCCCTCGGGAGGCGCGTCATCCGGGGCGACGCACACCTGTTCGCCGTTGGGCCCGTACCAGATCGGGATGCGGTGACCCCACCACAGTTGCCGCGAGATGCACCAGTCGTGCATGTCGTCGACCCAGGAGAACCAGCGCGGTTCCAGGCTGGCCGGATGTATCACCGTGCCGCCGTTGCGCACCGCGTCGCCGGCGGCCTTGGCCAGCGACTCCACCCGCACCCACCACTGCAGCGACAGCCGCGGCTCGATTGGTTCGCCGCTGCGCTCAGAGTGCCCGACGCTGTGCAGGTAGGGACGTTTCTCCTCGACGATCCGGCCCTGGGCGGCGAGGGTCTGACGCACGGCCACCCGGGCCTCGAAGCGGTCCATGCCGTCGAATTGCGTTCCGGTGTCGACGATTCGGCCCCTGGTGTCCAGGATCGAGATCATCGGCAGCGCGTGACGCAGCCCGATCTCGAAGTCATTGGGGTCGTGAGCGGGCGTGACTTTGACCGCGCCGGTGCCGAATTCGGGATCCACATGGTCGTCGGCGACGATGACGAGTTGCCGATCGAGGAAGGGATGCGCGAGCGTGCTGCCCACGAGGTCGCGATAGCGGTCGTCGTTCGGGTGCACCGCGATGGCGGTATCGCCGAGCATCGTCTCGACCCGGGTGGTGGCGACCACGATGTGCGGTCCGTCGTCGTCGAGCGACCCGTACCGGAATGACACCAGCTCGCCCTCGACATCGAGGTAGTTGACCTCGAGGTCGGAGATCGCGGTCTGCAGTATCGGCGACCAGTTGACCAGCCGCTCCGCCCGATAGATCAGCCCGTCGTCGTAGAGCCGCTTGAAGATGGTGCGGACCGCCCGCGACAGCCCCTCGTCCATGGTGAACCGGTCGCGGCTCCAGTCGACGCCGTCACCGAGCCGGCGCATCTGGCCGCTGATGGCGCCGCCGGACTCACGCTTCCACTCCCAGACCTTCTCGACGAACAGTTCGCGCCCGAGGTCCTCCTTGGTGGTGCCGTCGAGCGCGATCCGCTTCTCCACCAGGCTCTGCGTCGCGATGCCCGCATGGTCCATGCCCGGCTGCCACAACACCTCGTAGCCCTGCATGCGCTTGCGGCGCGTCAGGGCGTCCATCATGGTGTGTTCCAGCGCGTGGCCCATGTGCAGGCTGCCCGTCACGTTCGGCGGGGGCAGGACGATCGAGTACGGGGGCTTGGCGCTGGCCGGGTCCGCGATGAAGTAGCCAGCGTCCAACCACCTCTGGTAGATCGCGCCCTCCATGGCGCCGGGGTCCCACGACGTGGGCAGGTCGGCGGCGGAGTGGCTGGCGGTCACCGGTCAATTCTAGGAAGCGCCGACTGCGCGTCGGTGAGCGCCCGAATGCGCAGTCGGCGAACCGATAGGGAACAGATCAGGGAATAGTGAGGACCTGCCCCGGGTGAATCAAGTCGGGATTGGAAATCCCACTGGCGTCGGCGATCGCCTGGAACTTGTTGCCGTCCCCGTAGAAGCGCTCCGCGATGGCAAACAGGGTGTCACCCGACTCGACCGTGTAGGTCCGAGCCGCGACCGCAACCTCCTCGGCCTTGGCCTCGGGCGGCGGCGGGCCGTCGGTCTCAGTCTTGGTCGACCACGCCGATCCGCCATCGGCGTAGAGCACCAGGTTGCGGTCGTCCTGGAGCACCAGTTTCGCGTTCTTCTTGCCCTTGGTGTCGGTGTGCCACACCGGCTTGTCGGCGGAGTACAGCACGAAGTTGCCGTCGGGCTGCACCTCGGCGCGCACCACGTCCTTGCCGTTGGTCTTGGAAGACCAGATCGGCTGGCCGCGCGACGCGAGCACCAGGTTGCCGTCGTCCTGCAGCGTCAGGGTGTAGGCGCCGTTCTTGGAGACCAACGACTCGCCTTTGACGAGCTTCTGGCCCTCGGTGAGCGTGTCTGACATGGGATTCCTCTCGTTATTCGGGTGGTCGGTGACGTGATTGAAGACTATTTCTTGCCGCCGAAGAGGCCGCCGAGGATGCCGCCGAGCGCGCCGCCCTTGCTGCCGCCGCCCAGCATGCCGCCCAGGATGGAGCCCAGCGCGTTGTTGCTGTTGGAGCCCCCGCCGAGGATGCCGCCCAGGACATCGCCGAGGACACCGCCCGGCTTCTCCGCCGCCGCGGATCCGCCATGGGAGTCGAGCTTCTTGCCCACGTAAGCCATCACGATCGGCACCAGGATCGGCAGCAGCTTCTTGAGCAGGTCGCTGCTGCCGGCGCCGCCCTTGGCCAGCGCCGCTGCGACCTGGTCGGTGTTGTTGTCGCCGAAGAGCGCCGCAACCGCCTGGTGCCCGACGTCCCCGGCTGACTCACCGGCGCCCGCGTCCAGCAGTCCGCGCGCCGCGGTGCTCGCGAAGGTGGCGATCGAGTCGGCGTGCTCCTCGCTCTGGCTGCCCTCCTGCAGACCCGTCAGCAGCAGCGGCACCACCGACTGGACGGCGCTATTGACCTCGCCCTCATCGGCGCCAAGCGAGCTGGCTATTTCGGGGACGTTGATCTGCGAGAACAGGTCGTCGAGGCCGGCCATGCGGATTTCCCTTCGTTGGGATGTCTAGACGAGCGCGGGCGACATTAACACTAGTCGAGCCCGCGCTCAGCCTACAGACTTTCGCTCGTGGCGATCAGTTAGCCGTTCGGTCTGCAGCGAGACCCCGGCGGCGGGGAATCGCGCCAGCAACGCGTCGCCCATCGCGGCCGCCGGGGTGAGCACGCCGTGCAGCTCGGAGAGCTTGTCGCGGTCGAAGGCGAGCGCAAGGCCGCACTCTCCCAGCAACACCGAGGTCGCCTTGTAGCCCGGGTCTCCCTGCTGTTCCATGCGTGCCACGTAGCGGGCGCCGCTGCTGGTGGTGGTGT
>CAIYOH010000222.1 GCA_903927745.1 uncultured Mycobacteriaceae bacterium | reverse complement strand
GGTCGATCTGGAGCCCCACGTCGACCCGGAACCGCTCGACGTGGATCCACGTGAACAGCGTCTGGTGGATAGCCCGGTGGCCGGCATCGCGGGCGAGCATGTCGGCGAGCAGTGTCGCGCCCACGCCGAACGACCCCAGCGCCGCGGCGCAGCCCAGCACATGACCCCAGGCGTCGGTGCGCCGGCCGCCGAACAGCAGGATCGCGGCGCCTGCGAGGGGCAGCGCGACGAGCAGCCAGCTGAGATGAGTCCCGAAACTAGTCACTGTGGCGTTCTCAGCCTTTGAGGAGGTTCGCGTCGTCGACCGACGCCGATTTGCGGGTGCGGAAGATGGTCATGATGATCGCTAGGCCGATGACCACCTCGCACGCGGCCACCACCATCGTGAAGAACGCGATCATCTGCCCGTCCAGGTGACCGTGCATCCGCGCGAAGGTGACAAACGCCAGGTTCACGGCGTTGAGCATCAGCTCGACGCACATGAACATCACGATGGCGTTGCGGCGCAGCAGCACGCCGGCCGCGCCGATGGTGAACAGCAGTGCCGAAAGGTACAGGTAGTTGGCCGGATTCACGACGCGCTGCCCGTCACTGGCTCGGGCGTCGGGCTGACTGTGTCGTCGACGCGGCGGCTGCTCAGGACCGACGACACCGACAACGTCGAATACGAGCCGTCCGGCAGCAGCGCGGCCATGTCGGCCGCGTTGTGGCGCGCGTACACACCCGGGTTCGGCATGGGGGTGGGGTGCCCGCCGGGACGGAAGCGCTCCTGCGAGAGCTCCCGCTGTGTCTTGCGGCGCTCGAACTGCTCGCGGTGCGCCAGCACCATCGCCCCGACGGCCGCGGTGATCAGCAGCGCGCTGGTGAGCTCGAACGCCCACAGGTACCGGGAGAAGATCAGAGCGGCAAGCCCTTCGACGTTGCCGTGGGCATTGGCGGCGGCCAGCCCGGCGAAGCCCCCTGCCGTCACGTTGCCGACGGCGGCCAGCAGCAGGACGCCGAAGCCCAGCCCCGTCAGCACCGCGGCGACGCGCTGCCCGTGCAGTGTCTCCTTCAGCGACTCGGCGGAATCCACGCCGATCAGCATCAGCACAAAGAGGAAGAGCATCATCACCGCGCCGGTGTAGACCACGACTTGGACGACTCCGAGGAACGGCGCGTCCTGGACCATGTAGAACACCGCCAGGATGATCATCGTCATCGCCAGGGACATCGCGGAGTACACGGCGTTGACCGCCAGCACGACCCCGAGCGCGCCGGCCAGCGCGAGCGCGCCCAGGATCCAGAAGGTCACGGCCTCACCGGTGGAGGTCCGGACGATTGCCTCGCCGCCGAGTGTCGAGGCCAGCAGCGTCGTCACCGGGAGTCTCCGAGGTTTTGGGGTGCGCGCAGGCCGTGGGCGGTCACGTTGCCCTGGTAGTAGTCCTTGTCGGTGGCGCCGGGCGGCCTCGGGTGCGGCGGGGCCGTCATCCCCGGCAGCATCGGGGCCAGCAGCCGGTCCTTCTCGTAGATCAGGTCG
>CAIYOH010000221.1 GCA_903927745.1 uncultured Mycobacteriaceae bacterium | reverse complement strand
TCTGAGCGTGCACATCGAAACGCCCGGCCATCGCCCGCATCTCGTGCGGGTCAGTCATAAAGCGGATTGCCATGTTGCCTTTCTCCTTGTTATCAGTGTGGACACGTCCGACCTGGACACGTCATGTGGGTGGTTTGTGAACTAGCCGGTGGGCCCTCTCTTAACCGGCCGCCGGGGAACGTGGGACGACGTTGCTGGACCGTGGAAGCTCGAAGCGAGGTTCGGGTTCAACCTCCCACTCGCTCCAGTCCTCCTGCTCGTTCCACTCGTCCATGTCGTCCGCGGACTCCGTCGAGATGAGGCCCGGGACCGGGGCGGGAACCGCGTCGACGTCATCTTCTGACTCCGGCGCCCAGTGGTTGTAGTCGTCTGCTGGCACGGCAACTCCCCAGCTGAGGGGGACCGTCAGACCACCAAGCATCCCCGACTCCGCACGTTTAGCCACTACCGAATCGTCGGGCAACGGCGAACCAAGAGGTAAGAGCACCTCGCCCCTTCCGTCATCGATCCCCAGTCGATCTCAGAGAAGACTCTATGTCAACCGTGGGGACAATATCCAGGTTTTTGCCGATTTCACGTTCTGCGAGGCCGACCATCTGAACCAGAAAGCCCGGCAGACATGGTCCGTAGACGTGTCACCCGAGCCTCTGACCATTGATCGGCCCCAGGTAGGAGCCTCGTTCCTAGCCAACCCCGATGCGGGGAACCACGCTCGGACGCTGCTGAGTCACGTGGTTCGGGCTGGCCCCGCCGCGGCCCATCATCCCGCCGGGCGCGCCGCCACCGCCACCCATGGGCATCGGCATCGGCATCGGCTGCATGCCGCCCGCCGCCTTGCCGGCCATGGCCATTTCAGCGCCCATTTCGCCGCCCATACCGGCCATCGCCGCGCTACCCATCCGTGCCGGCGCCGACCCCTGCCAGGTCGGGGGCACCGACATCGCCCCCACCAGCCGCGCCTTGCCCAGGCCGGCCTCGGCGCCGCCCAGGCCCATGCCGCCCATCCCCGCGCCGCCCAAACCCTTCATCGCGGGGGCGGTGGCGTCGACGAACTTCGCCGCGTCGGGGGAGACGGCGTCAACCAGTCCCGTGGCTGCCTTCGCCGGGCTCATCGCCCCTTGGAGCAGCATCATCATCGGCGACATCGCCAAACTGATCGGGGTGGTGATCCCCTGGAGAAGGACCGACGGTTGGGACACGAGCGCCGTCGTCCCTGTCGCCAGGAGCGCCGTCGCCGAGCTCAGCGGACCAGCCAACCCCGTGGTCGACAGCAGCCCCGTCACCCCCGCAGTCAGATCCGCCAGGCCGAACGCCGCCGCCACCGGTGGCGCGCTCAATGCCGGCATCGCCGCCGCCGCGGTCAGGGCACCGGTGTGGTAGCCGAACATCGCGCCCACGTCGGCGGCCCACATGTCCATGTACTCGAACTCGCTCATGGCAATCGCCGGCGTGTTCTGGCCCAGGATGTTCGTCGCGATCAGCGACAGCAACTGGGTGCGATTGGTGACGACCGCGGCCGTGGGGACTGTCGCCGTCAGCGCCGATTCGAAGGCGGACGCCGCGACACGGGCCTGGGCGGCCGCGGCTTCAGCCTGCCCCGCCGCCGAGGTCAACCACTGGATGTAGGGCGTCGCCGACGCGGCCATCTCCAGCGCCGCCGGGCCCGTCCACGTTCCGCCAATCAAGCCGGACACCACAGACTGGAAGGAGGTGGCCGCGCTGGACAGGTCCGAGGCCAGCCCGTCCCAGGCAGCCGCCGCCCCATGCAGTGGCCCTGATCCGGCACCTGCGTAGATCAGCGCCGAATTGATCTCCGGCGGCATCCACGGAAACGAAGGAAATGTCACTCCCCACCACCTCCCGCCGCCTGAGCGGCGTTGACGAACGTGAAACCAACAACCCACGCGGGTGGTTATCCCGCCTCACCAGAATCCTATGATACCCGGAGCCAGATGCCGACCTTTTCACCTAAATCACTTTTCTCCCGTCGGCGGCGAGAACCGAGTGTGATAGCCCAGCCGGGCGTCCGGAATGCCAGCTCAGCAGCCTGCGAGCCGCACCGCGAGGTAATCGGCGACGGCGCCCATCGCGACACGCTCCTGGGTCATCTGGTCGCGCTCGCGCACCGTGACGGAGTCGTCCGTGAGCGAATCGAAATCCACCGTGACGCAGAACGGCGTTCCGACCTCGTCCTGGCGCCGATAGCGCCGCCCGATAGCCCCGGCGTCGTCGAAGTCGACGTTCCAGCGCGCACGCAACTCGGCGGCTAGGTCGCGGGCCTTGGGGCTCAAATCGGCGTCGCGGGACAGCGGCAGCACGGCGGCCTTCACCGGCGCCAGTCGCGGATCCAGCCGAAGGACCGTCCGCTTGTCGGTGCCGCCCTTGGCGTTGGGCGCCTCGTCCTCGCAATAGGCGTCGATCAGGAACGCCATGAATGACCGGGTCAGGCCGGCTGCCGGTTCGATGACGTACGGCACGTAGCGGGTGTCGGCCACCTGGTCGTAGAACGACAGGTCGACGCCGGAATGCTTGGCGTGCGTGGACAAGTCGAAGTCGGTGCGGTTGGCCACGCCTTCCAATTCGCCCCACGGGGTGCCGGCGAAGCCGAATTTGTACTCGATATCGACGGTGCGGTCGGAGTAGTGGGACAGCTTCTCCGCCGGGTGTTCGAACAACCGGAGGTTGTCGGGATTGATCCCGAGATCGACGTACCACTGCCGCCGGGTGTCGATCCAGTACTGGTGCCATTCCTTAGCCGTCGACGGCTCGACGAAGAACTCCATTTCCATCTGCTCGAATTCGCGGGTGCGGAAGATGAAGTTGCCCGGGGTGATCTCGTTGCGGAAGCTCTTGCCGATCTGCCCGATGCCGAACGGCGGCTTCCTGCGCGCGGTCGTGACCACGTTGGCGAAGTTGACGAAAATGCCCTGCGCGGTCTCCGGACGCAGGTAGTGCAGCCCCTCCTCGGTTTCGATGGGGCCGAGGTGGGTCTTGAGCATCATGTTGAACTCGCGCGGCTCGGTCCACCTGCCCTTGGTGCCGCACTCCGGGCAGCCGATCTCCGTCATCGGCACCGAATCGGGGTCTAGCCCCGTCTCATCAGCGCCCTTCTTCGCCGCGTTCTTCGCTGCATAGGCCTCCTGAAGGTGGTCCTGGCGATGCCGGCGATGGCAGTTCAGGCACTCCACCAGCGGATCGTGGAACACCTCGACATGCCCGGATGCCACCCAGACCTGCCGCGGCAGGATGATCGCCGAATCGATTCCCACGACGTCGTCGCGGCCGGTGACCACCGAGCGCCACCACTGCCGCTTGATGTTCTCCTTGAGCTCGACCCCCAGGGGACCGTAGTCCCACGCCGACCTGGTACCGCCGTAGATCTCACCGGACGGGAAGACGAAGCCCCGCCGTTTGGCCAGGTTCACTACGGTGTCGATAACGGACGCCACGGCGTGGTGCACTCCCTTTCCGGGTCCGGGGGTAAGCGGATGCACGCAGCGAACCGCGGCGCCAACAGTCATGGTAACGAGCCGCACACAAGTCTTTGACATGCGTCATCACGCATGTGACAGTTATGTCCACTGTGATGGCCCCCTTCCCCGCCCACAACCTCTCCGATCACCCCGCCCCGCCGCCGCAGGACATCCTGGACGCCGCCGGCGAACTACTCCGCGCCCTGGCCGCCCCCGTGCGCATCGCCATCGTGCTGCAACTGCGGGAATCCCACCGCTGCGTGCATGAACTGGTCGGCGCCCTCGGGGTGCCGCAGCCCCTCGTCAGCCAGCACCTGAGGATTCTCAAGGCGGCCGGCGTGGTCACCGGGGAACGCTCCGGCCGGGAAGTGCGCTACCGGCTCGCCGACCATCACCTGGCCCACATCGTGGTCGACGCCGTCGCGCACGCGAGCGAGGACGGGCAATGACCGGCGCTGCCGCGCGGACCACCCGGCAGCGAGCGGCCATCGCCGCGCTGCTGGAGACGCTCGACGAGTTCCGCTCGGCCCAGGAAATGCACGACGAACTACTGCGTCGCGGGGAGAACATCGGCCTGACCACCGTCTACCGGACCCTGCAGTCGATGGCGGCGGCGGGCATGGTCGACACACTGCGCAACGACACCGGCGAGTCGGTGTATCGCCGGTGCTCCGACCACCATCACCACCACCTGGTGTGTCGGTGCTGCGGGTCCACGGTCGAGGTCGGGGACCACGAGGTCGAGCTGTGGGCCGCCGAGGTCGCCGCCAAGCACGGTTTTTGCGACGTCATCCACACCATCGAGATCGTCGGCACCTGTTCGCAGTGCCGGTCGTGACGGCGGCGTTCATGCCGTCAGCGCGCGACGTATCTCGGCTCCGGTGTCCAGGACCAACAGGATCAGGGTGCGAAGCGCGGCGTCAGCCAGGCCGCCACCCGGAAAGTAGTAGCGCAGAATGACGTCACCCGTCTTCGGCGCCGACCCGTCGAACACCGTCACGCTGCCGAAGTTGAGGTCACGCGCCTGCGCGGTCAGGAGTTCGCGCACCTGCCTGGTCAGCGGCAGATCGCGCACCAAGACCTGGGTGAGCAACACCAGGTCGAGGTCCTCGGTGACGGCGACAACCCGCAACGACGTCCAGGTGCCGTCGTAGAACACCGTGAGCGCGCCGTCAGCCTCCGTCTCGACGGAGATGCCGCCACCATCGGCGAGGACTGTCGCCAGTCGTTTCTGCAGGGGCTCCATCACGCGCTGCCGAACCTGCGAGAACGGGCGGCGTACTCCTCGCACGCCGCCCACAGGTCGCGGCGGTCGTAGTCGGGCCACAGCTTGTCCTGGAAGATGTACTCGGCATAGGCGGCCTGCCACAGCATGAAGTTGCTGGACCGCTGCTCCCCCGAGGTCCGCAGAAAAAGGTCGACGTCGGGGATGTCGGGCCGCTGCATGTGGTGGGAGATCGTCGATTCGGTGATCCGGTCGGCGTTGAGCCTGCCCGCAACAGCCTCGCGGGCGATTTCCCTTGCAGCTTCTGCGATTTCGGTACGGCCGCCGTAGTTGACGCAGTAGTTGATGGTGATCACGCGGTTGTTCTTCGTCACCTGCTCGGCTACCGCCAGCTCGTTGATCACGCTGCGCCACAGGCGCGGACGGGAACCGACCCAGCGGATCCGCACCCCCATCTCGTTGAGGTTCTCTCGCCGTCTCCGAACCACGTCGCGGTTGAATCCCATCAGGAAGCGCACCTCCTCGGCCGAACGCTTCCAGTTCTCGGTGGAGAAGGCGTAGAGGCTGAGCCACTTGATTCCGAGTTCAACAGCGCCGCAGGCGATATCGATCACCACCGCCTCGCCCATCTTGTGGCCTTCGGTGCGGCGCAGGCCGCGTTCGGTGGCCCAGCGGCCATTGCCGTCCATCACGATGGCGACATGATTGGGCAGCCGGTCGGCCGGAATGCGGGGCGCGGCCGCTTTGGAGACGTGTTGCGGCGGCCGGCGCGGACCGCCGTCAGGTGCCGGCGGGAGCTCGGGAAACACCACGGGCCACGTCGAGGTGTCCGGAAAGGTCGGGTAGTCGTCGGGCGCGGGGGGTAGCTGCGGGAAGCCGGAGGACGCGTATGTGCGGTCGGCCTTTCTAACCACAGCCCACATCCTGCTCGGTCGGCGCCGTGCGCATGTCGGCACGGTGGGATGGCCGCTCCACCAGCGGCAACGTTGTGAGCTTCCGTTCCAGGTGCCATTGCAGGTGCGCGGCCACCAACCCGCTGACGTGGCTGCGGTGCGATTGCGGAGTCTGTTCGGCGAACTCCCAGTCGCCGTCGTGCAGCGCGGACATCAGATCCAGCACGCCCGGTGGCGGCGTGGTCGAACCGGCGGGGCGGCAGTGCGGGCACACGCTGCCCCCAGCGGCGATGTGGAACGCCCGATGCGGGCCGGGTGCGGCGCAGCGAGCGCATTCGGTCAGCGCCGGCGCCCATCCGGCAACGCCCATGGCGCGCAGCAGATAGGCGTCCAGCAGCAGATCACGGGACCGGCGGCCGTCCGCCACGGCCCGCAACGCGCTGACCGTCAGTCGGTGCAGCTCCGGGGCGGGCGCCCGTTCCTCGCCGGCGAGGCGTTCGGCGGTTTCCAGCATGGCGCACCCGCACGTGTAGCGGCCGTAGTCGCTGACAATGTCGGTGGCGAACGCATCGATCGAGACGACCTGGGTGACGATGTCGAGGTTGCGGCCGGGGTGCAGTTGCGCGTCGATGTGCGCGAACGGCTCGAGGCGAGCACCGAATTTACTGCGGGTGCGGCGAACACCCTTGGCCACCGCGCGAACCAGTCCGTGGTCGCGGGTCAGCAGGGTGACGATTCGGTCGGCTTCGCCGAGCTTGTGCTGGCGCAGCACCACCGCCCGATCCCGATACAGCCGCATCCGAACAGTTTGGCACCGTTGGGCCCCCCGGGGGCGATCCCGCGCCGGTCAGGCGCGCCGGCGACGGCGGTTGAGCAGCCAGATGTGGGTGGACAGCACAGTGGCGAACGAACACCACAGCGGGTACAGCGCCAGCGGCGCGGCGCCCACGCCGCGCACCGCAACCGCCCGGCGGGTCAGGTCGGCGCTGCTCACCGCCAGCGCACCCGCGACCGCCGCCGAGGTGGCCAGATAGTGACGGTTGAAGAACAACCATGACCAACTGCCGTTGAGGACGAGGTTCACGGCGAGCGCCGCCTGGTATGAGCGGGCCTGCCGCTCGTCGTGCTCGTCCTTGAGCTGATCGATGGTGGACGACGAGACGACGGCGATGTCGGTGTAGAGCGCCGGCCACACCACCGGAAAGACCTGCCGCGGCGGCTGATAGGACGGCTTGCGCAACCGCTGGTACCACTCCGATTGCACGGAGGGCCCGGCGGATAGGCCGCCGAGCACCGAGGTGGCGATCACGGACGCTGCGGTGGCGAGCACGGTGGAGGCGCGCATGTCGGCTCCTTCTCGGTCCCTGTGCTGAGGTGTTAGTCGGCGGGTTTGGCGGTAACTTTGGCGGGTTTGGCGGGTTTGGCGGCAACTTTGACGGGGACAACAACCTCGTTGCGCCGCAGCATCGGGATGGTCCACGGCGGGTCGTAGAACCACGCCGCCGGCTCGCCGTCGGTGTGCAAGCCCGCCTTCTCCAGCGCACGCATCAAAGCGGCGTTCTGCGAGGCGACCGCGTCGATGCTCCGGCTACCGGTGAATCGCCGCACCGCCACGGTCTGCGCCGGGACGGTCACCAACCGAACGTCCGGGTTGTCGGGTTGCGGCAGCGAGTCCATCGTCTTGTCGGCGGGCATGAAGAACCGGATCACCCACTGGCCTCCACCCCCGGCGTGCTGGGCCACCGGGGCCGTCATCGCGATCTTCTCGCCCCGGGCGCCGGCGGACTGCTGCGCCACCGGGGCCGTCATCGCGATCTTGGTATCGCTGTGGTTGCCGCCGAAGATGTAGCCCGCGAGGCGGCGAAATCCCTTGCTGCGGGCGGCCTCCTCACCGGCGTCGACGGTGGTTTCGGCGGCGATCCGCGGCCCGTAGTGGCGGATTTCCGCACCATCGATGCGCTGCTCGACGGTGTGCGGGGGCTCCTCGGTGCGGCTGCGCACGCCGACGATCGACTCGCCCGCTTCGGTCAGTTGCTTGGCCACTCCGACGATTGCTGTCAGCATCCCCATCTCGTTCCCTATGGTGGTTCCCAATGGCAGCATACCGCGGCCAGAGGCTCGATTGTTCATTCACTGGATGATTAATTAAATGAATTTCCCATGCTGCGGCGCCGCCGTCGGCGTTGCTCAGGCCGGCTTGCGCGCACCCCAATTCAGCGCGTCACCGCCGATTGGAGGCGCCCCCGGCGTTAGGGTTGGCAGTCTTCTCTTGACACCGAGGACGAGCATGTCGCAGTCAATCGTCAGCGCGAGGGGCCTCGACTTCACCGTGCGGCGGGTAGGACGCTCCGGTGAGCCGGTGATGCTGCTGCACGGCTTTCCGGAGACCTCCGCCATGTGGTCCGGCGTCATGTCGGCTCTGGCCGAGGCGGGCTACCGTTGCGCCTCCCCCGACCAGCGGGGCTACAGCCCGGGGGCGCGGCCAGCCGAGATCGAGGCCTACCGGCACGAGGAGTTGGTCGAGGACATCCTGGCGCTCGCAGACGCAGTGGACTTCAGCCGGTTTCACCTGGTGGCTCACGACTGGGGGGCGGCCATCGCCTGGCTCGTCGCGATCGCCGCCCCGGCACGGCTGGCGTCGCTGACCGTCTTATCGATTCCCCACTACCACGCCTTCGCGGCGGGAACCTGGACGGACCCGGACGTCGAGGACTACCGCAGCTTTCTCGCACTCGTGCTGGCCCCCGACGGAGCGGCTGAACGCGTCCTCGGGCGGGATCGCCTCGCCGTGTTCCGCGCGCTGATGACCCAGCACCGCGCCGCCGAGCACGATGAGATGGTCGCGGTGCTCGGAGTGCCGGGCGCGCTGTCGGCCGCGCTCGCCTGGTACCGGGCCTCCGACGGTCACCGCCGGATGCTCTCGGCCACTCCGGAACCGGTGACGGTCCCCACCCTGTTGATCATGGGCCGGGACGACCCCTACGCCGGGGCGACGGCCATCGCTCTTGGAGAAACGATCCCGACCGCCGACTACCGTCGCGTCGACCTCGACGCCGGGCACTGGCTGGTCCAGGAACACCCTGCCGAGGTCACACGGTTGATCGTCGAGCAGTTGCGCCGCCATCCGATCGAGCACACCGGCAGTGGCTGACGCTCCCGGCTCCGGCGGCCAACGCCTGCCCACGCTGACCGACCTGCTCTATCAACTGGCCAACCGGGCGGTGACGTCGGACACGCTGGTGCGCCGCTCGCTGCACGCCATCAACGCCAGCCAGTCGAGCGTGAACGCCTTCCGGGTGGTGCTCACCGAGTCCGCCCTCACCGAGGCCGCCGCGGCCGACCGACGCCGGGCCGCCGGCGACATGTCGCCACTACTGGGCATCCCGATCGCGATCAAGGACGACATCGACATCGCCGGCGTACCCACCGCGTTCGGCACCGCGGGGCGCGTGCGGCCCGCCACCGGAGATTCGGAGGTCGTGCGCCGCCTGAGGGCGGCCGGCGCGGTGATCGTCGGAAAGACCAACACGTCCGAACTGGGTCAGTGGCCGGTCACCAGCGGCCCGGGCTTCGGGCACACCCGCAATCCGTGGTCGCGTCGGCACACGCCCGGCGGATCGTCGGGGGGCAGCGCGGCCGCAGTGGCTGCGGGGCTGGTCACCGCGGCCATCGGCTCCGACGGTGCCGGAAGCATCCGCATCCCCGCCGCGTGGACGCACCTGGTGGGTCTCAAACCGCAGCGCGGCCGCATCTCCACCTGGCCGTCGCCCGAGGCGGGCAACGGCCTCGCCGTCTACGGCGTCCTCGCCCGCACGGTCGCCGACGCGGCGCTGGTGCTGGACGCGGCGTCGGGAAACGTCGAGGGCGACCGGCACCAGCCGCCGCCGCTGACGGCATCCGACCACGTGAGCATCGCACCCGGGCCGCTGACCATCGCCCTGTCCACCCGATTTCCCTTCACGGGTTCCCGCGCCACGCTGCACCCGGAGATCGAGGCCGCCACCCGCGAGACGGCTCGGCAACTCACGCTGCTCGGCCATCACGTGGTGACCGGCAACCCCGACTACGGCGTGCGGCTGATGTGGGGCTTCCTCGCCCGGTCCACCGCTGGCCTGCGCGACTGGGAGCGGAAACTCGGCGATGACGTCCAGTGGGACCGACGCACCGTCGCCCACCTGCGCCTCGGCCACGTGCTCGGGCAGGCCGTCCTACGCAACGCACGCCGACACGAGCCCGCCGAACAACGGCGGGTGGGTTCGATATTCGACATCGTCGACGTGGTGCTGGCCCCGACCACCGCGCAGCCGCCGCCGTTGGTGCACTCCTTCGACAACTTGGGCAGCTACCGGACCGACAGGACCGGGGCCGCCGCGTGCCCGGTCACCTGGCCGTGGAACGTGCTGGGCTGGCCGTCGATCAACGTGCCCGCGGGATTCACCTCCGCGGGCCTGCCGATCGGCGTGCAGCTGATGGGTCCCGCCAACAGCGAGGGGATGTTGATCTCACTGGCCGCCGCGCTGGAGGCAGCCTGCGACTGGCCGGCGCAGCAACCAGGCGTCTGGTGGAACCACAGCTAAAAGCCAAGCCTGCCAAGCTGTTTAGGGTCAGTCTGCCAGTTCTTGGCGACCTTGACACGAAGGTCGAGGTAGACATTGGTGCCCAGTAGCTTCTCGATCTGGCCGCGCGCCGCCGTGCCGACTTCCCGCAGCCGGGCGCCACCCTTGCCGATGACGATCCCCTTCTGGCTGTCCCGCTCGACGTAGAGGATCGCGTGCACGTCGATCAGATCGTCACGGCCCTCATGCGGGTTCACCTCGTCGATGACCACCGCCAACGAATGCGGCAGCTCATCGTGGACTCCCTCCAGGGCGGCTTCGCGAATGAGCTCGGCCATCAGCACCTCTTCGGGTTCGTCGGTCAGCTCGCCGTCGGGGTAGTACGCCGGACCCGCCGGCAGCGCCGCGACCAGTACGTCGATCAGGACGTCGACCTGCTCACCGGTGACCGCCGACACCGGGACGATCTCGGCGGCGGCACCCACCAGTTCGTGTACCGCAACCAACTGCGCCGCGACGCGGTCCTTGGGCACCTTGTCGATCTTGGTGACGATGGCCACCAGCGCCGTTTTCGGGGCGATGGAACGGATCTGGTCGACGATCCAGCGGTCCCCGGGGCCGATCGTCTCGTCCACCGGGATGCAGAGCCCGATCACGTCGACCTCGCTATAGGTGTCGCGGACCAGTTCGTTGAGCCGTTTGCCCAGCAGCGTGCGGGGACGGTGCAGGCCGGGGGTGTCGACCATAATGATCTGGAAGCCGTCGCGATGGACGATCCCGCGGATGGTGTGCCGGGTGGTCTGGGGCCGCTTCGAGGTGATCGCCACCTTGACGCCCACCAGGCTGTTCGTCAGCGTCGACTTACCGGTGTTGGGTCGGCCGACCAAACACACAAAGCCAGAGCGGAACTCGCTCATCGCGCCGACCGTGCACACAGTGCGACTTCTCGGCCGATTTTTCGCAGTGGATACACGTTCGGCGTCATTGCGGGCTCAATAGGACCGTGCCGACCCGCACCCGGCCGCGGTGGTCGGCGCCGCCCTCGGCCTGCAGCCGCAGACCCCGCCAGCTCACCTCGGCCCCCGGCAGCGGAACCCGGCCCAACTCCAGGGCCAGCAGGCCGCCCACCGTGTCGACGTCGAGGTCCTCATCGCGCTCCATCTCGTAGAGTTCCTCGACGTCTTCGATCGGCAGTCGTGCCGAGACGCGGAAACGCTTGTCGCCCAGATCTTCTATCGGCGCGGTCTCGGCCTGGTCGTACTCGTCGGCGATCTCGCCGACGATCTCCTCCAGCAGGTCCTCAATGGTCACCAGCCCCGCCGTGCCGCCGTATTCGTCCAGCACCACGGCCATATGGACCTTGCCGGCCTTGAACTCCCGCAGCAGGTC